>NZ_JBOFBI010000395.1:0-13002 GCF_051645465.1 Tabrizicola sp.
CAAACAGATGTCGGCTTGAATTTGCGCAACGCTTTCGCGTGTGAGCCTACTGGACGTTGCTGACCTCATGGACAAGTGAGCAGTGAACAGCCACGCACCCAACCCCGCTTGGGCGTTTTTGATCTCCCGCCTGCCTGAGGAACCATACATGAACCAGCCTGTCCCGCTCTCTACGGTCGACATAATCGCCAACGAAATCGGGGGCAAGCGCGTCGCGCCGTCCTCCAGCCGCCGACAGGATGTTTTCAACCCCGCGACGGGCGTCGTCACCTCGCATGTCGGCCTGTCGAACGCGGCGGATGTGGATGCGGCAGTGCAGGCTGCAAAAGTGGCGTTCCCGGCCTGGGCGGACATGCCGCCGATCCGCCGGGCGCGGCTGATGAACCGGTTGCTGGCGCTGTTCAATGAGCGCAAGACGGATCTGGCGAAGGCGATCACCGCCGAGCATGGCAAGGTGATCTCGGACGCCAAGGGCGAGGTCGAGCGCGCCATTGACGTGATCGAGTTCGCCTGCGGCATTCCTCAGTTGCTCAAAGGTGACTTCACCGACCAGGTTTCGACTGGCATCGACAACTGGACGTTCCGCCAGCCGCTCGGCGTCGTCGCCGGCATCACGCCGTTCAATTTCCCCGTGATGGTGCCGGCCTGGATGTATCCCGTGGCGATCGCGGCGGGCAATACCTTCATCCTCAAGCCCTCGCCGCTCGACCCGACGCCGTCGCTGATGGTGGCGGATCTGTTCCGCGAGGCGGGCTTCCCGGCCGGCGTGTTCAACGTGGTGCAGGGCGACAAGGAGGCGGTGGACGCAATCCTCGCGCACCCGGACATCGCCGCCGTCTCTTTCGTGGGCTCCACGCCGATCGCCAACATCATCTACGAGACTGGCGCGCGGACCGGCAAGCGGGTGCAGGCCCTGGGCGGGGCCAAGAACCATCTGGTGGTTATGCCGGACGCCGACATCGACAAGGCGGTCGACGCGCTGATCGGTGCGGCCTATGGCTCGGCGGGCGAGCGCTGCATGGCGGTCTCGGTCGCGATCCTGGTGGGAGACGCGGCCGACAAGGTCATGCCGAAGCTTAAGGCCAAGGCCGAAGCGCTAAAGATTGGCGACGGCCTCGACGATCCCGAAATGGGGCCGATCGTGACAGCCGCCGCCAAGGCACGCATCGGCGGCTACATCGACAAGGGTGTGGCGGAAGGAGCGAAGCTCCTGGTCGACGGTCGCGGCTTCTCGGTCAAGGGCCGCGAGGACGGCTTCTTCCTTGGCGCGACGCTGTTCGACCATGTGAAGCCGGACATGACGATCTATCGTGACGAGATCTTCGGGCCGGTGCTGTCGTGCCTGCGCGTCAAGACCTTCGAGGAGGCGCTGCATCTCATCAATGCGCACGAGTTCGGCAACGGCGTCTCGCTCTTCACCGCCGACGGCAACACGGCACGCGAGTTCGGGCGGCGCGTGCAGGTCGGCATGGTAGGCGTCAACGTGCCGATCCCGGTGCCGATGGCCTGGCACGGCTTCGGGGGGTGGAAGAAAAGCCTGTTCGGCGACACCCATGCTTATGGCGAGGAGGGCGTGCGCTTCTACACCAAGCAGAAGTCGATCATGCAGCGCTGGCCCGAAAGCACGCCTAAGGGCCCTGAGTTTTCCATGCCAGTCGCGCGGTGAGCAATTGGGCAGCTAGGGCGAAGGTGTCGCGATGACCATGATCCGCCAGTTGGAAGGCGACTACGATTACATTGTCGTTGGCGCGGGCTCGGCCGGCTGCGTGTTGGCGAACCGGCTGTCCGCCGATCCGTCGGTGCGCGTGCTTGTGCTGGAGGGGGGAGGGCCAGACAGTTGGGTTTGGTTCCACATTCCGGTCGGCTATCTCTTCGCCATCGGCAATCCGCGCTCGGATTGGATGTTCGAGACGGAGAAGGAGCCGGGGCTCAACGGCCGCTCGCTCAAGTATCCGCGCGGCAAGGTGATCGGCGGCTCGTCGGCCATCAACGCCATGATTTCGATGCGCGGACAGCGGGCGGATTATGACCACTGGCGACAGCTCGGTCTGACAGGGTGGGGTTCCGACGAAGTGTTCGGCACCTTCCGCGCGCTCGACGATCACTTCATGGGCGACACCGAGCATCACAAGGCAGGCGGCGAATGGCGCGTGGAGGAACCACGCTTGCGTTGGGATGTGCTCGACAGCGTGGCGAAGGCCGCGGTCGAGATGGGCGTGCCGGCGACGCGGGACTTCAACACCGGCGACAACACCGGCGTGGGCTACTTCCACGTCAACCAGAAGCGCGGCTTCCGTTGGTCGGCGGCGCGGGGCTTCCTGAAGCCCGCACTTTCCCGCCCGAACCTGCGCCTGGAGACAGGGGTGTTGGTCGACAAGGTGATCATCGAGAGCAACCGCGCTGTCGGCGTGCGCATCCGGCGCGGGAACGAGACGTTCGAGGTGCGCACGCAAGGCGAGGTGATCCTGAGCGCTGGCGCGGTCGCCAGCCCTACCATCCTTCAGCGCTCTGGCGTCGGCCCTCAGGAATGGCTCACGGAGCATGGTGTCAAGACGGTGCTGCACAAGCCGGGCGTTGGTCGCAATCTGCAGGACCACCTCCAGCAGCGCGCGATCTACAAGGTCCATGGCGTGAAGACGCTGAATGAGACCTACCACAACCTGATCAAGCGCGCATGGATGGGGGCGGAGTTCGCGCTGTTCCAGCGCGGCCCGCTGACGATGGCGCCGAGCCAGCTCGGGATCTTCACCACCTCATCGACAGACCATGATCGGGCGAACATCCAGTTCCACGTGCAGCCGCTTTCGCTCGATAGGTTTGGCGATCCGCTGCACCGCTTCCCGGCGATCACGGTCAGCGCCTGCAACCTGCGCCCAACCTCACGCGGCGAGATCCGGCTGCGCTCCGCCGATCCCGAAGCGAAGCCCGTCATCGCGCCGGCCTATCTCTCGACCGACGAGGACCGCCGCGTCGCAGCCGACGCCATCCGCGTCACGCGGCAGCTGATGCGGCAACCGGCCATGCAGGGCTACCGGCCAGAGGAATACCTGCCCGGCCCCTCCGTCGGCGATGATGATGCGTCGCTCGCTAAGGCTGCCGGCGACATCGGCACCACCATCTTCCACCCGGTTGGCACGGCGAAGATGGGCTTGCCCTCCGACCCGTCGGCCGTGGTCGATGAACGCCTGCGGCTCATCGGCCTCGACGCCCTTCGCGTCATCGACGCCTCCATCATGCCCTCCATCACCTCCGGTAACACCAACACGCCGACCATTATGATTGGGGCGAAGGGCGCAGAGATGGCGATTGAGGATCGGCGGCGTATGGCGATGGAGACGCAGCCGGTCGCGGAAGCGAAATTGGTCGCCTGACCATAGCTGTTGCTGTTCGGAACTCAATGGCGATGCAATGTGTGAATTGTCGCTACGCTACCGCAAGAGTTGTTGCCGCGCTTCTCGCACCCAGTCCATCATCGCGTCGATGACGGTGCGGATGCGCAGCAAGTTAGCGAGGCTATTGCTGTAGCTGATGTAATAGGATCGCGTCAGCTTCACGTCGGGCAGCACGAGTTGGAGTTCCGGACTTTGCCGGGCCATGAAATCCGGCAGCACGGCGATGCCATGACCCTGCAAGGCCATGATTTGCTGGGCGACGATGTTGGTGCTGGTCAGCCTTGGCTGGAGGCCTGCGTCGATATCGCTGAGATAGTCCAGCTCCTTCACGAAGATCAAATCCTTGATGTAGCCGATCATCGAACTGCCGCGCAGTTCGGTGACATCTCCGGGCGCGCCGCAAGCCTCTAGGTACCCGGTCGTGGCGTAAAGGCTCAGCGTGTAGTCCGTAAGTTTCCGACTGGTCAGATGGCCTTGCATCGGCCGCGTGAAACCGACTGCGATATCAGCCTCCCGTTTGGAAGGGTTCAATACCTGCGGCATCGCGACGAGTTCGAGGTCGAGCTCCGGATATCGGACGGACAAGTCAGCGAGCCGCCTTGCCAGAAAATACATGCCAAGCCCGTCCGGCGCTCCGATGCGGACGCTGCCAGAGAGCGTTACATCCGCCCCGGAAATCTCCGATGCCGCAACGAGCCATCGAGACTCGATCTCTTCAGCGAACGGCACAAGCTCCTGACCTTTTGCCGTCAATTCAAAGCCGCTCGGCGGCCTTTCGAAGAGTTTGGCCGACAGCGCTTTTTCAAGCGCCGTGATCCTGCGCTCGACCGTGGAGTGGTTCACGCCGAGCTGGCGGGCCGCGGCGGTCAGCCTTCCATGTCGGACCATCGCCAGGAAGTATTTCAAGTCGTTCCAGTCGCCACTCACAAATGCTGCTCCAAAGTCGCTTTCCTCGATCATTTTTGCGCATCCGTTTCGCGGATACCGCCTATTTCCGCTTAAGAATGAACGGTGCAAACCTGAAGATGTCAAGTTTGTGGCGGTTCCAAACGTCTGACGCGTCTGTTTCAGACGACGGAAGGCGCTACGACTTTCGCAAACACAAAGATCTCGGGAGAAAACGATGAAGGCTTGGAAAAACGTGCTGGTGGCCGGACTGGCTGCGGGAATGCTGACCTCAACGGCGCCGGCGAAGGCGCAAGAAATCGACACCGTTCGTTGGGGCATCCCGATGGCGTTCGGTTCGAACCTCGTCGCACTTGGCGACACCATGCCGTGGGTCAGCCAGCAGCTTGAGCGCGTCTCGGGCGGGCGGATCCGGATGCAGATTTTCGAGCCGGGCAAGCTGATCCCGGCGCTCGCCGTGTTCGACTCTGTCAGCCAGGGCAAAGTCGAAGCGGGTTATAGCTGGATGGGCTACGAAATCGGCAAGGTGCCAGCCTCTGCTCTCTTCGGCGCCGTGCCGTTCGGCATGGAGAGCCCGCAGTTCACCGCGTGGATGTACCATGGCGGCGGCGACAAGCTCCTGAAGGAGGTCTTCGCGCCGCACAAGGTGTATCCGATCTTCTGCGGCACGATCAGTCCGGAGGCGGCCGGCTGGTTCCGCAAGGAGATCAACACCGTCGCTGACCTGCAGGGCCTGAAATTCCGCGCCGCCGGCCTGGGCGGACGAGTCTACCAGAAGGTTGGCGCCTCGGTAACGCTGCTCCCTGCTGGCGAGCTGTTCCAGGCCCTGGAGAAGGGAGTTCTGGACGGCACTGAATTCTCGCTGCCGACTGTCGATGAACAACTCGGCTTCCACAAGGTCGCCAAATATTACTACCTGCCCGGCTGGCACCAGCCGTCGACCAACCAGTATCTCTACGTCAATCTCGACCAGTGGAACCGGCTGAAGCCTGCAACGCAAGCGATTATCGAAATGACCTGCACAGCCGGCGTGGCGCAGGCGCTCGCCAAGGCGGAGGCGCTGCAGGGCGCCATGCTCGACAAGTTCGAGAAGGACGGCGTCAATGCCCGCAAGGTCAGCCCCGAACTCCTTGCCGCCTTCAAGAAGGCGACCGATGAAGTGCTGGCCGAGGAGGCTGCGAAGGATGCGATGTTCAAGCGCGTGCTCGACAGCATGACAGCCTTCCAGACGCAGAACGCCAAGTGGCATGAGTTTGGCTATCTGCCGCGCGACTTCAAGCGCTAAGCGAAGACACACGACCATGAGCAACGCCGCATCGACCACAGGATCCGCGCAAGCGGGACCTTCCGGCCTCGTCCTTCCGACCACCGCTTTCTCGCGGGGAGTGGACAAAGTGATCACCTGGTTCGGAGAGGCCGCGTCGTGGCTCTGGACGGCGCTCATGCTGCTGATCGTGGCGCAGGTCGTCCTGCGTTACGTCTTCTCGATCGGTTCGATCAAGATGGAGGAGATGCAGTGGCATCTCTTCGCCATCGGCTTCATGCTGGGCCTTGCCTTCACCGAGATCGCCGAGCGTCATGTGCGCATCGACGTCGCGGCCGAGCATTGGCCCCAGCGCCGGCGTCTGTGGGTCGAGCTCTTCGGCATCCTGATCTTCCTGCTGCCGATGTGCGCCATCATCCTCTGGTTCGCCATTCCGTTTGTCATGACGTCGTGGCAATTGAGCGAAGTGTCGGCCGCGCCGGATGGACTGCCTTTCCGCTGGGCGCTCAAGTCGTTCATCATTACCAGCTTCGTCCTACTGGGCCTCGCCGGCCTCTCACGCCTTTCGCGGGTTTGGCTGGCGCTGCAGGCTCCACGCTGAACAACCGGGCCTTACGCGGCATCTTTACAAAAAATACGGGGAGTGGGCGTCGTGCCGGTTTACGAAATCATCGTCATCATCTTCATGCTGAGCTTCATCGGCTCGCTGTTCACGGGTTACCCCATCGCATGGCTTTTGGGCGGCCTGTCACTTCTGGTGGGTTCGACCGCACTGGTTCTGAATGGTATCGGCGTCGATACCTTCCTTCTCACGGGTTGGCAGAAATTCGGCTCCATCATCGATCGAATAGACTCGGTGATGTCGAACTGGGTGCTCGTGTCGCTGCCCATGTTCGTCTACATGGGCCTCATGCTCGACCGATCGGGCGTCGCCGAGCTAATGATGATGAATTTCGTCAAAGTCTTCGGGCGGTTGCGCGGCGGCCTCGCCATCACCGTGATCCTGATCGGCGTCATCCTGGCGGCCTCCACCGGCATCGTCGGCGCCTCTGTGGTGCTGCTCGCCACGCTTTCGATCCCAATCATGATGCAGAGCCGCTACTCGAAGGAGCTTTCGGCCGGCGTCGTAGCAGCGTCAGGCACGCTCGGCATTCTTATTCCACCGTCGATCATGCTGGTGCTGATGGCGGACCAGATCTCAGTGTCGGTCGGCGATCTGTTCATGGGTGCCCTGATCCCCGGCGTGATGCTTGGCGTGATGTACATCGTCTACGTCATCCTCGTCGGCATTTTCACGCCGTCCAAGGTGCCGCCTCCGCCAGACGCGCCGCCACTAACGGGCAAGGAGATCTGGCAGGCGGTTCTCGCCACTGTTCCGACAGCGAGCCTCATCCTCGCCGTTCTAGGCGCGATTTTCTTTGGCATCGCGACGCCAACGGAAGCCTCAGGCATCGGCGCCTTCGGTGCCACACTGCTCGCCGCCATCAACAAGAAGTTGGACCTCAAGGTCGTCCGTCAGGTCGGCCGTGAGACGACGCTGACAACCTGCTTCATCTTCGGCATTTTCATCGGCGCCACGATCTTCGCCTTCGTGCTGAGGATGCTGGGCGGAGATGAGCTGATCGCCGATGCGCTGAAGGGCCTGCCTTTCGGCCCCAATGGCATCGTTATCTTCATCCTGTTTATCTCCTTCATCGCGGGCTTCTTCCTGGACTGGCTGGAGATCGTGCTTATCATCCTTCCGCTGGTGGCCCCGGTCATCAAGGCGCTTAACTTCGACATGGTCTGGTTCCTCGTCGTGCTGGCGGTGATGCTTCAGACCTCATTCCTGACGCCGCCGGTTGGCTTCTCGCTCTTCTATCTGAAGGGAGTGGTGCCAAAGGAGATCACGACAAAGCACATTTACGTCGGCATCATCCCATTCGTGATCATACAGTTGCTGGCGGTCGTGCTCTGTTTCGTGTTTCCCGAGATCATCACATGGCTGCCGAAGAAAATGTATGGATAAGCGTTCCATAATTTTCCTTATGCGAATCAATGGCTTAACAAGGCGCGTTCTTTGTAGATATGATGCTCGTATCAGACAGCGTCGATGCGCTGACGACAGACCAGGACAGGCATGATCGTTCACTGGCCACACTTGGCTGACATACTTGAACTCTCGGCGCTTCCCTCCCCGCCGGGTTCAGCGGGCCGCGCGCGTTTCCTCCCGAGACCGCGGCTGCTGATCTGGCCCGGCGTCTGCGAAGGCGTCGGGCCTTCTTTTCCTCCAGACCCGCCACCCGGCGATCCATGATCAGGCGACTGGGGAATGGGGCGGCGACAGAGGACCATCACAATCGAGACCAGCAGCCTGCTCCCGAGGCTTTCGCGGCAGCTGTTGCGCGTCCTTGACGCCCGCGGTCTTTCGATCCAGCAACTTTCGGCGCGCACGGGTCTGAGCAAGTCGTTCCTCCGATCCGTGGCGCGTGCGGAGCAGAATCTCAGCGTGCTCGTCATGGAGGAGATCGCACAGGCGCTGGATCTGTCGATCGAACAGTTGCTGCTCTATCGGCCAATGGCGGAACCAAGTGGCGATGTTCCGATGCTCAAGGTCGGCCGGCGCCGCCGAACTTCAATCGTCGGACCGTGACGCTTTCCCGGGCTGCGCGAAGAACTCATGCGGATCGACGTCGAGCGCTCGCGCAAGTTTCTCCATCGTTTTGATTGTCGGGGAGTTCTTCTCGCCCTCGATCATCCCGATATAGTTGCGGTTGACTTCCGCGCGCTCAGCCAGCGCTTCCTGCGTCAGGCCTTTCGCATTCCGCAATCGCCGCAAGTTGGTCGCCACTGTGCTCGTCAAACTCATGTTGACGAGGCACAATCGGCGGGACGAAAGCGCCACCTAGTATACTAGGTATTCGACATGCGCCTCGGCACGGTGCCGATTATTTCACAGACAAATGGGTCTTTGCCACAGAATTACCTTATCATATGTATGGAGTTGTTGCACGGGGTTGGCGTTGAACCGTCGGCCCTGCACGGCGGCGACCCGCGCTATGGTGCGTCCGGGAGCCGCTCCATGACGGGGTTCCCGCCATGCAGATCGTGGACAGGTCCGATCCCGCCCATATTCGCGGAGTGCTAGACGCGTCAGCCACAAATGCGCTGATGCGCCTTCATGCCGGTTCGGCGAATGATGCGGAGCGGCACGGCGCAAGAGCCATTATTCGTGACATCCGGGTCCAGCACGGCTGGCTGCGCTGCTCCTGTCATCCCGACGGACCGCTTCTGGCGCCCGCCCGTTTGGGCGAAACCTATTACCTGCGCCGGCTGACGCTGCGAGCCCCGCATGCCCCAGGTTGTCCCTTTGGGGAGCCCCCTCCCCTGCCGGGCGACAGCAGACCATCCGCCCTGCGCGTCCGCCCTGCCGCAGAGGCGATCTGCCACCTTCTCCGCATTCGAAGGGCTTCAGATCAAGATCATGCTTGCGCAGGTCGACAGGCAAGCGCGCGACATGCGCCAAGACTTGCCATCGAACTCTGGCGGCTGATCGAGATCGCTGGATTAAACAGGGTCGAAGCGGCTGCGTCGCTGACGGAACCGTCGTCCCTGACCGGACAGCTTGCAGCTCTGCGCCGGGCGGCGCGGAAGGTTCAGGTCGCCGCCGAGGTGCGATTGGACGAAGTCCTCTCGACCTATCCGGGAGACGTCGAAGCACACTCGGCGTGGCATGCGAAAGCACTGGCCGTCTGGCCGCGCTTCAGGGGTCACGAGCAGCCTCAAGCCATCATGGTCGGGTTGGCGCGCGCCGCCGACGGCAGGATATTGTCGACCGCCGCAGGACATATCGCTTGCGAAGTTGACGTCGGGTTCATGTCGGCAGCGGCACACCGTGCTGGACCGCCGTTCCTGTTCATGCTCGCCGGGGTTGTCGATCCGAAGCGCGATGCCATCGTACCCGTCCGCGCCTTCGCGCAGCCCGTTTACACCGTAAGCCGACTGGTTCCGGTGGAGAGCACGGATGAGCGCCAGCTTCTTGGCGCTCTGCTCGCATTTCAGCAGAATTGCAGGATTCGCTTTCCGTCACTCGCGGTCACGATCGAGAAGCCGCTGTTCGATATTGAAACCGCAAACAGCTTCGTACGGCCACCCTTCGTGATGACCCTGGCCAACACAGCAACCGCATCCATGGAACGCCTTGCCGTCCAGCATGCGGACACGAACCCGTGCATGCATGACGATGAGTGTCAGGGTCTCTTTGGACGGCTTCTCACCGTGCCGAGATCTACCCTTGAGGGCGATGCGCGCATGCAGGCCGGGTGGTTGATCGATGCGATCTATGGCGCGCCGCTCACGCCGAGGGTCCGCAGTGCAACCAAAAGCTGGGGAGCTGACAATGCCGCGCTCTTCCCATAGGCGGCCAAATGGCAGTGCTGCCGTGAGGTCGTGGGATCCATCCCGGCAGCCTGGAATCTTCTACTATGAAGAACTGGCGCCTGGCTGGCCGGAAATCATTCTCTGCCTGCTGCCCAAAGGGACGGCTTCTGCCCAAGCGCAGGAAGTCATCTTCTTTTGCGAAACCGAGGGCGAGACCAAGGAGGTCTGCCAAACCCTCCTCCATGAAATGGTGCAATTCTCGCCGGTCGAGCCCATCAGCGAGCGTCTTCAGGTCTTGAGCGCCAGGCCATCGCGACTGTCAGAGCAAGGGGTCGCGATCTACCCTCCAAAGCAGCCTGGGGCACCGTGGCTCTACGTGGAAGTCGTCAACGATCCGGCACGTCGGTCACTCTCGAGGGGCCGCTACGACTGGAAGCCATTCGGAGGATTCTTCGAGGCCGATGCCCATCTCAAGGCGCGGCATCGCGTCCTTTTTGCCCCTGTTCCCGAATCTGCCAGCTACCGATCGCGGTCGATGATGCTGCCGACCCTGCCACCCTTCATGCCCGGGCCTTGGGAGTGATCTGGCTCATCATCGTCAGGCAGCACGTGGTTCGTATCGGCGAGAGATCTCAGGGCACGCACATAGCCTTTGCCAGGATCCTTCTCGTTGCGGCCCCGGATGGCTCTGAGGTCGTAGCGCTCCAGCGGCATGCCGATCCGAAGCAGCCGCTCCGGCGTGACGTCCAGCGCGCGGGCCAGGCGTTCGATCACCATCAATGTGGGGTTGGCCCGGCGATGGAGGATGTCGAGAAGGGTGGAGACACCCAGACCGGAGCGCTCGTTGATCTCATCGATGGTCCGGTTCTTCTCCAGCGCGAGCCGGGCGAATTCGACGGCGAGCACCCGCGTCAGCGGGCTGGCGGCCAGCTCGGCCTCGCTCGGCTTCAACTTTGGCATACGGCGATCCCCGAGAATGACGGTCTTTGGCGTTCTGCCGATCCGTCAGCAGCCCTTCATCAGGATTGCTTTATCTGATCTACGGGGAAAGAAAACCTCTGGAATGCGCCGATATATTGACGGCCCGCATCCTACTTTGGACTCATGTGGCTCGGGCGGCCCCGTTGCATCGCTCTGCGGGCTCTCACTGCAAGCTGAAATACACCCGCTCCGTTCCCTGCCCGTCGGCCCGCGGCATCTCGAAATAGTAAGGCTTGTCGCGCAGCGGCCGGGGCGTCAGCTCGTACCGCTGCTTCAGCGACTCCGCGTCGAGCGACGCGGGATCCGCCTTGCCGAACGCGGCGTTCATCGGAGTCGGCCGCGCGCACATCGGCGCGGGCTGGCCTTCGTTCGTGGTGGTGACGGCCGTCGCTCCAGCCGGGCATTCCGCATGCGGTTCGTGTCCCGGCGCTCCAGTCTTGGCTTCCGGGCACGGCGGCCAAGAGAACCCTTTTTTGCCCATCAGGCTTATGAGCGTCTGCATGATCGGCACGCAATAGGCGATCCCTTGCCACGATGGATTGGTCGCGGCCGCGCAGAGCAGTACCTTGCAGCCGAAGCTCGCGTCCTGGGCTTTCACGGCGGACGGGGCGCAGGCCAGTGCCGCGGCTGCGATGGTCTGGAGAGCGGTTTTCATGGGTGGTCTCCTTCAGTTTGCGCGAGGAATGCTCCCGCGCTGCTTCAGCGCCCCCAGCAGGATCGGCGTCGGATGCGGCAAGTCAGCGTACCGCCACAGACCCGCCTTCTCCTTGCGGGCGAGTTCCTCCGCCGCGACATAGGCAAGGGCGACGGGCTCGCCGTTTGGCGCATAGGCCGCAAAGGCGAACCCCACGGCGATCATGGCCTGGCCGAGATCGACCTCTTGCTGGCCCAATGTGGCGCGGCAGATCACCAGCGTCTGGCGGGGCGAGGTGCTTTCGGCGACGGCGCGGCATTGCGGGCGGCCGAGCCGCGCCAGACCCGCGAGATAGACCATGGAGATCTCGCCGCAGTCCCGACGCTGACCCTCCGCCATGACCGATGTGCCGCGCAGACACGACTGGACACCGTAGAGACGGTAGCTGTTCGTTGCCGAACCAGGTGACGCCGACGCCTGCCAGCTGTCGCCGTTGAGAAAGGTCGCATCAGCCGGAATGGCGATTGTTGGCGCGGCGGTCTGCGCGCGGATGTGGTCGGCCTGGAGCAGTCCAAGCACCATAGCGGCGGACAGAGCTCCGACCGCGAGAAGGCCGGGTTGGGCGAACGCTCGGGACCGAATGCCCATCGTCCCCTCCTCACGGGGCCTTGGGCGGCGGCACGCCAGCCCTGGGGTTCCAGATGATCGAACCCTTGGCGCGGGCCTTGGCCTCGGCCGGCTCCAGTTCCGGCCGGATGGGGGCGCCTTTGTCGTCGCGGATGAGGCGCGCAGCGCCCGTTTCGAGCAGGGCGGATTCCGTGTGGTTGACGATATCGACTGGTCCGAGGCGGTAGCGGTTCCAGCAGGTCACGTCCTGCACCGGCTTCTGTTGCTCGGACGCGAAGGCCCGGCAAAGGATGATCGGCGCGGCCTTGAGTTCGCCGTTCAAGTATTCCGTCAGCGCGCCGCTGCATGGGCCCTCGTAAACCGCGACCTCGATGACGCGATCGGTCGGACAGGCCTCGATCCCGTGGAGCCGAAGCGTCAGGCCCGAAAGCGGGATTGTCGCCCCCTGCCCCGCCCGGAACGGTTTGTCCGCCGTGAAGGTGCGCTGGCCTTCGACGCGTGCCCCTGCGGCGTCCAGGTATTCGACCACGGCGACATGCGCATGCCCGGCTTGATAGCGCGACAGATATGATTGATCAGGATCACCAAGGGCCTGCGCACGAACGTCCTGCGTGACAAAAAAGCTGGCTATCGCCACGAAAATCGCTGTTTGCCCCCAGAATGCGCGCATGGCCATGGACTCGATTTGGTGATTGACAGAACTGTTTTATCAGTTTTATGAAAGCAGCGAAAGGGGAATCCGATGCGCGTTTCAACCCGCCACTCAGATCCATTCCCCCGGCGGCTTCGGCTCTCCGGCGAGGCAGTCCTTGCGGGCTCCCTCGTGCCGTTCCTTGCCT
>NZ_JBOFBI010000396.1:0-16510 GCF_051645465.1 Tabrizicola sp.
CGCGAACCGCCTGAGGTTCGGCAGAAGTGCGATAAGGTCGTCGCTGAAACTATCCCTCATGACTGCTTTCATATTCGGACTATGTTGCGAGCGGAAGGAATACTGTGCCGCCTGATCCGTAAAGCAACCCGTGGCCGCACCTTTCGGGCCAGAAATTCCAAACCGCGAACAGCGCGCCCAACACGGATAAACCAGATGAACACCTCAACCCTGCTACCAACTGTACTGTTGCTGCTCTGCCTGGGGATTGTCGTCGCTCAGACAGATACAGGCCTGATCTCCCCGGCGCTTGCGCAGGACGGGGATGATGACGATGACGACGATGATGGAGGCGGCGGTGATGACGACGATGATGGTGGAGGCAGCGGCGGCAGTGATGACGACGACGATGCCGGCGGCGGGACTGTCACGGGCAACGACCCTGGCCAGCCCCCAGCAGCGACATCCAGGCCGCGGCGGAATGCCCCGGCCGCAACACCCGTGGAACTGCCGCGCTTTGCGCAAGGCGAGCTTGTTACGCTGTCGTTAAGCGATGCCGATCTGGCCCTTCTCCTGGCCCGCGGCTACACCGTGCTGGAAGAACGCAACGTGCCCGAGCTTGGTGCCGTTTCGCGCCGCCTTTCAGTGCCCGAGGGCACCACCCTTGAAGCGGCACGGTCCGAGGTTCGCGCTCTTGCTTCGGGGACCGACACGGACTTCAATCACTACTACCGCAGCGAAGAGGCTCTCGAACCGGCGGTCTGCGAGGGGCCGCATTGCGCGTCGTTCGATCTGATCGGCTGGAATGCCCCAACGGGGGGCCTGCCCTGCGTCGCCGATGTGGTCGTTGGTGTCATCGATACCGGCATCAATCCCGATCACCCGACCTTCGCGTCCTCGCGCCTCGAGGTTCACAAGCTGACCCCGGGTGACCTCGACCCGTCACGCGCCATCCACGGAACGGCCGTCACCGCGCTTCTGATCGGCGATTCGGCCAGCCGCTCGCCGGGGCTTTTGCCCGGTGCCCGCGTCGTGGCTGTCGACGCGTTCCACACCGATGGCGGGGACGAGCGTGCTGATGTCTATACCCTTGTCGCTGCGATGGACTTTCTGGCGGCAAAGGGCGTCCGGGTCGTCAACATGAGCCTTGCAGGCCCGCCGAACACGGTTCTGGAAAGCACCGTGGCAAAGCTGACGGAACGCGACATGCTGTTGGTCGCCGCAACCGGCAACGTCGGCCCCAAAGCCGAACCTGCCTATCCAGCCGCCTATCCCGATGTTGTCGCGGTGACTGCAGTCGACCGGAACGGTAGCGTCTACCGCAGGGCCGGGCGGGGGGCGCATGTCGATCTTGCCGCACCTGGGGTAGAGATCTGGACGGCAGCCTCGATCAAAGGCGCTAAGCCCAAGACCGGCACTTCATTCGCCGCGCCGTTCGTATCCGCCGCTGCTGCTGCCAAGCTTGCTTCCGATCCGCAACTTTCCGCGGAAGAGCTGATTGCCTGGCTGACCGCCTCCGCCACCGATCTTGGCGACCCTGGACATGACGAGGTCTATGGTCACGGGCTGGTTCAGGCAGGCCCGTCCTGCATTGCCGGCAGTCTTCCGAAGGAACCGTAAGCACACTGCAGTTGGCAAGGCCGGCTTAGGGCCAGGCCCCGTTGATCGGCTTTAGTCCGAGGAACGGGGACCTGGCCCCAGCCGTTTCTGACGCTCTGCGAAAGCACCTGTTCATTTGCAACAGTTTTGTATCGGAGCGCGGAATAAGCCGATTTCTGGACCGTATTCCCTCTCAGCACACTACGACACGCAGGGAGACAGAAATGGCTATCGCAAACACGGACGCACACCGAACCCTCGCATTCGGGCCCCCGCCCCGAGAGCTATTCGCGGCAGTCGCGGCGCTTTTCATGGCCTGGGCGGTCTGGACCCTGCCCGAGGCACTTTCGTCAGAGGGCCGCAAGGCCCTCATCATCACGACGCTGGCCGTCATCGGCTGGACGATGACACGGCTGCCGGACTCTCTGGTGGCAATCGCCGCCGCACTCGCGCTTGTCTTCGTGGGGTCGTTGACCGAAAAGCAGCTTTTCGCCGCAATGGGGTCGGAACTGGTCTGGCTGCTGATTGCCGCCTTCGTGATTGCCGCCGTCATCCGCAAGAGCGGCCTGATGGAACAGATCGTTGCCCGCGCTCTTTCTCCGTTCCATTCGTTCACCGGGGTCATCTTCGCGCTTACCGGCATGGTCGCATTGACCGCGTTCTTCATCCCGTCGACCTCGGGCCGTGCGGCGCTGCTTTTGCCGGTGTTCATTGCGCTCGCCGATCAGATGCCGGATCGCCGCCTGGTCCGCCCGCTGGCGCTGCTTTTTCCCACAGTCATCCTTCTGTCGGCGGGTGGCTCGCTTATTGGTGCAGGCGCACATCTGGTTGCGGTTGATGCAATCTCGCGCGCTGGTGGACCGGCAATCGGCTATGCCGACTGGTTCCTGCTGGCCTTCCCGGTCACGATGGCAAAGTGCCTTGCCGCTGCGGGGCTGATCCTGTGGCTCTTCGTCCCCGCCGATCTGCGGACGGCGCGCCTTGACCTTGCGCGTCCCGCCCAGACGCTTGACGCGCGCCAGTTCCGCATCGGTATCGTGCTTGTCGCGCTTGTGGCGCTTTGGGCGACCACAGCCGTACATGGCGTATCCGTTGCCATCGTCGCGTTGATCGGTGCGCTTGTCCTGTTGACCCGGCCATTTGCCGCGCAGAAAACCAAGGAGGTCTTCAAGGGCGTCGACAGTGAGTTGATCGTCTACCTCGCCGCGACGGTCCTGATTGCCGAAGCGCTGATCGACGGCGGTGCCGACAAATGGCTCGCCGCCAGCGCGTTGACCACGATCCCTGCGGGTCTTGCGAACAACACCGCCTTCGCCGTCGCGTTCATCACAGCCGTCTCGCTTCTTGCCCACCTCTTCATCACTTCGCGCAGCGCCCGCGCCGCCGTGCTGATCCCGGCGGTAGCCTTGCCAGTTGCGGCCTTCGGTCATGACCCGGCGCTGATCGTCATGGTGGCAACCCTTGGCACCGGCTTTTGCCAGACGATGATGGCCAGCGCCAAACCGGTTGCGATCTACGGCACCCTGGACCGCGAGACTTTCCAGCCCGCCGACCTTATCCGCCTGGCGTTGCCGTTGATGCCGGTTTTCGCGGGAATGCTGATCGCGGCGGCGCTGATGCTCTGGCCGCTCCAGCTTGACCGCACACCGAAGCCTGAAGCCCAGCTCACAGCAGAAGTGACGCTTCCCGGACCCACGGCCGCCGAGCTTGCGGCCGTCCGCATGGCGATTGCCACCTACTCCGATCGCGCCGTAATGCCGCCGATGCTGAGCGACCTGGCACCGACCACAAGCCCGCGTCCGGTCCAGCGTCCCGAGGCCTTGATGGCGGAAGTCCGGAGCGAAGTCGAAGCTGCCGAAGCACCGCGCAAGGCTGACAAACCCCGCAAGAAGCGCGGCCTGGAGGCCGAACTGCAAAAGGCGCGTAAAGAGGTGCGCTCCGCCGTCCGCCAGATCCGCAGCGATCTTGGTCTATGGTGACCGGCGCACGACCGATATCTGCAGAGCCGCCCCCGTGGCGGCTCTAATTATTTGAAATATAACATGGAATAAGTCTGCCACGCAGCCGTTTCCCTCCCATGACAACAGCATTGGGAGATACCGAAATGACCTTCACCATCCTCATCGCCCCCTCGGGCTTCAAGGAATCGCTCTCGGTCGATGACGTGACCGAGGCCATCGGCGAGGGCGTCGCCCGCGCCCTGCCAAATGCCCGCATCCTCAAGGCCCCGATGGTCGATGGCGGCGAGGGCTTTACCGAGGCGCTTGTCCGCGCGACGGGCGGCCTGATGGCCGAGGCGACCGTGACCGGCCCGGTCGGCCGCCCGGTGTCGTCATTCTTCGGCCTGATGGGCGGCCCCGGCCCGCGTACCGTCGTCCTTGAGATGGCCGCCGCCGCTGGCCTCAGCCTCGTTCCGCGCGACATGCGCGATCCTGGGCTCACCACCAGCTACGGCGTGGGCGAACTGATCCTCCGCGCCCTTGACGCAGGGGCCGAACGCATCCTCGTCGGCTGCGGCGACAGCGGCATCAACGACGGTGGCGCAGGCATGGCGCAGGCACTTGGCGCGCGGCTTCTCGACGCCGAAGGGCGTGAGATCGGGCCGGGCGGCTATGAACTTGCCCGTCTTGCCCGGATCGATCTTTCCGCCATGGATGCCCGCTTGCGCAGCGTGCAGATCGACGTTGCCGTCAACTGGCACAATGTCCTCCTCGGCCCCAAGGGCGTCGCCCGCGTCTTCGGCCCGCAAAAGGGTGCATCGCCCGAACAGGTCGAACGGCTTGAAGCCGGTCTGATCCGCTATGAGGCCGCCATCCGCGAAGCGACGGGCCTCAGCCTTGGCGCTGCGCAGGGTTCGGGCGCATCGGGCGGGCTTGGTACCGGCCTTGTCGCCTTCGCTGGTGCAACCCTTCACCCGCGCTTCGATATCGTGATGCAGTACCTGCGCTTTGACGAGATGCTGAAAGAGGCCGACCTTGTGATCACCGCCGAAGGCTCGCTCGACGGCCAGTCGCCCTACGGCAAGGTCCCCTGCGAGGTCGCCCGCCGCGCGCGTGAGCGGGGCATCCCCACCATCGCGCTGGCCGGGACCATCGGCAAGGGCGTCACCGAGACGCTGGACAACGGCATCGACGCCTTCGCCTCGATCATCAAGCGGCCCTGTTCGCTGGAAGAAGCGATCGCCAAAGGCGAGAAGTTGCTTCGCCGTGCCGCCGAGGACGCGATGCGCATGATGCTCGTCGGCACGCGGCTCGCCGCCAGGCAATATGCGATAGCGGCTGAATGAGGCCCGGTTTGGTGTAAGGGAGAGAGCCGCTTCGGCGGCTCTTTTCCATTTGTTTCAAAATGGTTGTCGCCTGTTAAGCGCCTGTTCTCGACCCCGGACAGGACATCAGCCTCAACCAGTGCATCGCTTCGCTTACGGCGATCCGCAGCAGCAGGTGTTGTCTGGGGGACTGGTCTCGAACTCTCTGACTGCATTCCGGCCTGCCCGAGTTCGACACGCCCTACCGATGGAGGTCAGCGTGCAAGGCATGGCGGAGGGTCGCCGCGCGATGCGGCGATCCCTGGTCTTGTTATTCCTCGCCGAGCCAGCCGCCGTCATCGGCCCAGCGGAAAATCTCGGCTGCGTCGCTTTCGGCCGTCAGATCGCGCGCAGGCAGCCCGAGAAGCGAAAGCAACAGGTCGCCGAAATCACCCGCAGCCGCGGGGGATGTCGGAACAGAGGTATGGCGCAAGTGCCGCATCATGAACATCCTTCCGTTTGCCGCAGTCATCAGCGACTGCATCAGAAAGAACGCGCCGGCATCGGGTTTATTCCGCGGACCCACCGCACTGCCGCATGTCAGCTTTCTCCCACCCAAGCTTATTCAGTCGCCGTCGACAGATACTTCTGGCAGCCCAATGGGAACCTTCAGCGATGTCGCTTCGGCTTCGCACGCCGGGGCGCTACCGCCTCCCGGCTCTTCGATCGGGTCATTGCCTCGCTACGCGGCACTTGCGAGGTCGGAGCGCAGGATATCCACCAGCCACGACCGGCTTCATCGAGGCTTCTGCGGCACAAATCTCGAAAATGATGTTTGCACACTCGGTGCAGACACCTGGCCCTTGCCGGGAGTCGTTCCCAAGGGCGCACCCGGGCCTCTATGCTAGGCGGGAAGATCCGTTACATCGCTGTGTCGAAGCGCCAGTGTGCCCAAGTCGATCGACGTGACGGGAAACGACGCATTTTCGAGGCTCACTTGCGAAGTGCGCGCCGTTCGCGACCGAAGCGCCTAGACTGGATGACCAGCGACACAGGGGAAAGTCGTGGTGAGCCGGACAGGATTCGAACCTGTGACCCGCTGATTAAAAGTCAGCTGCTCTACCAACTGAGCTACCGGCCCACGACAAGGCGGCTGATTAGGCAAGGGCGTAGCGGGGGTCAAGGGCAAAATACGCGCGGGTCACTGGATAATCATCGGCGGCGGGCGTATATGCCGGGCATGATGGATACCTTTGCGGAAACCGGCCTTCCGTTCATGAAAATGCACGGCGCGGGCAACGACTTTGTCGTGATCGACTCGCGAGGGCGCGGGGCGGTGATGACGGCTGGTCTGGCGCGCGCGCTGGGAGACCGGAACCGCGGCGTGGGCTTCGATCAGCTGGCCGAGATCATCGATTCTGACGGTGCCGACTTCGGGCTGGTGTTCTGGAACAGCGATGGGTCGCAGGCGGGCGCCTGCGGCAATGCCACGCGCTGCGTGTCGGACTATGTGATGCGGGGCACCGGCGTCGACCGGGTGTCGATGGTCACCGCGCGCGGCGGGCTTCAGGCCGAGCGGCTGGCCGATGGCCGGGTCGCCGTCAACATGGGCCAGCCTCAGCTCGATTGGCAAAGCATCCCGCTGGCGCGGGAGATGGACCATCTGCACTTGCCGATGCCCGGTGATCCGGCGGCCGTCGGCATGGGCAACCCGCATTGCGTCCACTTCGTTCCGGATGCCGAGGCGGTGGACCTTGCAACCCTCGGGCCCCGGATTGAGCATGATCTTTTGTTCCCGCAGCGGACGAATGTCGAGTTCGCCTCGCTGATCGGCCCCGACCATCTGCGGATGCGGGTGTGGGAGCGGGGGACGGGGATCACCCTTGCCTGCGGCTCGGGCGCCTGCGCGACCGCTGTCGCTGCCCATCTGCGGGGGCTGACCGGACGGCGTGTCCGGCTGGATGTCGATGGCGGGGTGCTGGAGGTCGACTGGCGCGACGATGGCGTCTGGCTGACTGGCCCGGTCGCCCGCGTCTTTGACGCGGTGCTTTCGGCGGACTACATCGCGGCCCACCGATGAATGCGCCCTCCCGCCTGAAGCCCCCGGTCTTCGCGACCCTGGGCTGCCGTTTGAACGCCTACGAGACCGAGGCGATGAAAGAGCTTGCCGCGGCGGCGGGGCTTTCCGATGCGGTGGTCGTGAACACCTGCGCGGTGACGGCCGAGGCGGTGCGGAAGGCCAAGCAGGAAATCCGCCGCCTGTCGCGCGAGAATCCCGGCGCGCCGATCATCGTGACGGGCTGCGCGGCGCAGACCGAACCGGAGACCTTTGCGGCGATGGCCGAGGTGACGCGCGTCGTCGGGAACCACGAGAAGATGCAGGCCGAGACCTGGAAAGGCCTTGCCGCGCCCGACCTGATCGGAGTGACCGAGAAGGTGCAGGTCGACGACATCATGTCGGTCCGCGAAACCGCCGGGCATCTGATCGACGGGTTCGGGCGGCACCGGGCCTATGTGCAGGTCCAGAACGGCTGCGACCATCGCTGCACCTTCTGCATCATTCCATTTGGTCGGGGCAACTCGCGGTCGGTCCCCGCCGGGGTGGTGGTCGAGCAGATCAACCGGCTGGTGGATCGGGGGTTCAACGAGGTGGTGCTGACGGGCGTGGACCTTACCTCGTGGGGCGCGGACCTGCCGGGAGAGCCTCGGCTGGGTGATCTGGTGCGGCGGATCCTGAAGCTGACGTCGATCCCGCGCCTGCGGATTTCGTCGATCGATTCCATCGAAGCCGACCCGGCGCTGATCGAGGCGATCGCGACCGAGGCACGGCTGATGCCGCACCTTCATCTGTCGCTGCAGGCGGGGGATGACCTGATCCTGAAGCGGATGAAGCGGCGGCATCTTCGGGACGATGCGATCCGGTTTTGCGAGGAGGTCCGGGCCTTGCGTCCCGAGATGGTCTTCGGGGCGGACATCATCGCGGGCTTCCCGACCGAGACGGAAGAGATGTTCCAGCGGAGCCTTGATCTGGTGGCGGACTGTGGGCTGACGTTCCTGCATGTCTTCCCGTTCTCGCCCCGCAAGGGGACCCCGGCGGCGCGGATGCCGCAGGTTCGGGGGCCGGAGATCAAGGAGCGGGCGGCGCGACTTCGCGCCCTTGGGGATGAGGTGTTGGGGCGGCATCTTCGGGCTCAGGTCGGACGGGTCCATCGGGTGCTGACCGAGGGGGCGCGGGTCGGGCGGACCGAGCAGTTCACTGAGGTGGCGTTCGGGGCCGACCAGCCGGAAGGGACGATCCTGAAGGTCAGGGTCCGGGGCCAGGACGGGGCGCGGCTGCTGGCTTGAGAGCGGCGTAACGCTGAGTTACGCCTAACCCGCCTATTGGATTTCAATGGGTTACGCCGAGGCCATTAACGTTTTGGCAAGACTCGCCAGCGTAATGGTCGGCATCGGCGCTTGCTAAATTGAGCGCGTTCCGCGCGAAGTCCTTTTGTCTCGCCTCTGCGCGTGAAGAACGCGCAACCGGCTCGGGCATTGGGGGCGCTTCGCCCCCCAAACCCCCAGAGAGTATTTGGCAAAAGAGCAACTATCAGGGAGCAGTCAGGCCAGCGCGACGAGGTGGTTGTCCCATTGCGTCTTGTCGGTTGCGAGTGGCGTCAGGCCCGTATCGTCGGCTGCCCAGATCGCGCCGTTTCCATCGGTGACGACGAAGCCTTCCGAAGCGGTAGCAGCGCCGCAGAGGTCGGCCCGGCGATGAGTGGCGATGGCGGAGCCGAAGCCATCGAAGAGCATTGCCGTACCGCCCTTGGGGGAGGTGATCAGGATGCGGTCCTTGGTGGCCGCGATGGAGCCCGCGTAGCCCCGCATCGCGAAGGCATCTTCTGGCTCCGGCTCGCAAAGGACAGGGGCGCTGCCGGGTGTCCACAGGCCAAGTTGCGGGACGGGCTCGGCCGGGTCGCCCTCCCATTGCATGGCGAAGGCGATGGCGTCGCCTGCAAGGGCAAGGTGGCGGATCGAGTTCTGCGCCAGGTCGGCAAGTTCGATCTGGTCGAGAAGCGCGCCGTCTTGCGCCAGAAGCGTGAGGTTCGGGCGCATGTCAGGGATGTTGAGCTTTGTGCGGTCCACCGGATCGGTCTTGATCCCGCCATTCGCCACCGCAAGGCGGCCGTCGGCAAGCCGCTTGATCTCATGCGGGCCGATGCCGTGGCTGGGCCAGTCGGTCACGCGGGTGTAGCGGGCGGTGTCCCAGAGGCCGATGCGGCCCTCGGAGGTTTCGGCCACGACTTCGGAGGTCATGAGGAGGGTGCCGTCGATGGAAAACGCGCCGTGACCGTTGAACTGCATCCCATCCGGCGGGGTCAGGCGGTGGGCGACCTCGCCCGTGGCGCAGTTGATCACCAGCGCGAAAGTGCCGGGGCGGCGGGCGAAGGCCACTGCTTCGGGGCGCGAGGGATGCGCGGCGGCGGCGTGGCCGCGACCGGGGAGGGCGATCTGGAAGAGGCTTGCGCCGGTCGCCGAGAGGCCGTGCAGGAAGAAGGCCTCGCCCCGCTTTCCGGCGGCCAGGAAGGCGGGATTGCCGGCATCGGCCCAGCTCAGACTTGGGGCAAGGGCGGCGGCAAGTGTGCCGAGGAAGGCGCGGCGCTGCATCAGTCGCCATCCTGCGAGTTGAAGCCGAGATTGACTCCAAGTGCCGGGGCCAGCTCGGCGATCACGGCTTCACGGGTGGCGCGGACGGCCTGCTGCAGGATTTCGATCCTGAGGCGGCCTTGCGGGTCAGCGGCCCCCGCCAGGATCGGGTCGTTCAAGGTTTCGGCCAGCGCAAGCGCTTGGTCGAAGGCGGCCTGGGTGTTCGGGATGTCAGGGCTCAGCGCCAGTGCCAGGCCCTTCAGCGCACGGAGCGATACAGCGACGTTCTGCAGCGAGCGTTCGGATGCGCGGGCTTCGGCAAGCTCGGGCCGGGGTTTCTCGAAGGTGCCAAGCGGTCGGCCGAGGCGGCGGTCGGCGATGAATTCAAGGCCGGTGGCAAGCTGGGTCAGGAGCACCTGCCGCGCCTCGGCTTCGGAGAGGAAGGTCGTGTTGCCGGGCTGGCCCGCGGTCAGGAGGAGGTCACCGTAAGGACCCCAGGCCTGGTCGAGTTCGCCGGCCATCCGGGCAAGATCGTCGGCGGTGGCGTGGATGAGGGGGCAGGGGTCGGCGGGCAATGCCTCGGCGGGGTAGAGGAGCCGTTCGAGACCCGCGAAACCCCGGGCGGCGACGGATTGCTCGGCCATGGCTTCGGGGGCAAGCGCAGCGGGGTCGCCGGTCAGAAGCGCGCGCTGGGCCTTTGTGCCCAGGCCCTTGGGATCGGGCCAGAAATGGATGGCAAGCGACCGGCCCTCTTCCTCGGCGGGGCCGAAATGAAGGTGGCCGACCGCGAGCCAGGCATCATAGGCCGCCTGGAACGCGGGGCGCAGGGCTTCGGGGTCGCAACTGTCGATCCCGGCAAGCGCATCGGCTGCGGTTGCGAAGGCTGCGTAGCCGGGGCGGATTTGCTGGTTGACGGCCTCGGCCGTGTCGGCGGCGGCGGGGGTAGCGAGCATCAGGGTGGCAAGGAGTGCGCGCATCATAGGGATCCCAGGAACGAGAGGAGCGCTTCGCGGTCCTCGGTGGAGAGGTTCACCACGGCATCGCGCTGGCCCTGAGCCTCGCCCCCGTGCCAGAGGATGGCTTCCAGAAGGTTCCGGGCGCGGCCGTCGTGCAGGAACTGGGAATGGCCGGAAACCGTTTCGGTCAGACCGATACCCCAAAGCGGTGGGGTTTTCCATTCACTGCCGGTCGCGCGGCCTTCGGGGCGGTTGTCGGCAAGGCCCGGACCCATGTCGTGGAGGAGGAGGTCGGTGTAGGGCCAGATCAGCTGGAAGCTTTGTTCGGGCTGGCCGTTCAGCCGATGGGTGACATGTTTGGGCGTGTGGCAGGACTGGCAGCCGACGGTGTAGAATACTTCTTTGCCTTTCAGGACCTTGGGGTCGTCCACATCGCGGCGTTCGGGGACGCCGAGGTTGCGGGAGTAGAAGGTGACGAGGTCAAGGCTTTCCTTGTCGACCTCCAGCCCGTCGCGGATGCCGGGTTCCTGCCCGTGGGGGGCGTCGATGCAGGTGGGCTGGTTTGCAGTGCATTCGCCCTGGGGGTTGGGGAAGAGGGTGGTGGAGAGGCCCATGTCACCGGCGAAGGCGCCGGCGGTTTGTTCTTTGACCGTGGGGGCGCCGGCTTTGAGGCCGAAGCGGCCGAGCATGGGGGTGCCGAATTCGGCGGATGGGACGATCTGGGGACGGCCGGAGATGCCGTCGTTGTTCGTGTCGTCAGGGTCGGCGAGGGCGAGGATGTCGGCGGCGGGGATGGCTTCGAGGAGGCCGAGGCCGATCATCTGGGGCGCGACGCGGGGGGAGAGGAGGAGGTTTGCGTCGGGGGGGCCGTAGGCGGGGTCGGTGAAGGTGTAGGCGGGTTTTCGCAGGGAGACGGTGGTGCCGTCGGCGAGGGTGACGGGGGCTTCCGTCCAGGTGATGTCCATCCGGCCTTCGGCTTCGTGGCCGGGGGCGGCGAGGTCCTGGAGCTGGCTGCCGTAGGTCGGGTCTGGGCTGGAGGCGATCCAGTCGGCGATGCCTTCGGGGGTTTCGCCGCCGGGGATGGAGAGGCGCAGGAACATCGAGACGCGGGAATCGTCAGCGTTTTCAGGGGGGTGGCCGCGACCGTCCTTGAGGTGGCAGTCCTGGCAGGCGCGGGCGTTGTAGAGGGGGCCGAGGCCGTCTGACGCCTTGGTCGAGGCGGGGGCGGCGACCCAGAGCTTGCGGAAGAGGGCGTTGCCGAGCTTGAAGTTCATCTCGCTCTCGAAGGGCATGTTGGCGGAGAACTGGCTGAAGGCTTCGGCGCTGGCGGTGTTCCGGACCGTGGCGGCGCCGGCCTGGTTGGCCTCGAATGGCTCGGGCCTGGTGAAATCGGCGGGCGGGGCGAGGACGGTGGCGATCCTGGCTTCGTCTTCGGGGGTGCGCGGGATCACGGGGAGGTGGCGGTCGTCCAGCGTCTGGGCCATGGCCGGGGCGGTCAGGCAGAGGAGTGCGAGGGCGAGGCGCATGGGGGGCTCCTTTGGGGGGAGTCATACTCCCGAGTTCCCGAGTGTTTCAATCGGAAAAGCGGGCTGCGGCGCTGTGTCTCTGTTTTGCGAAGGAAGGCCGGTGCAGGCCGCAACCTGGGTAGTGGGTGGCGTTCGGTTTGTCAGGTCAAGGGGTGAGGGGGAAGTTGGTGGTCCTCTTTCCATCTTTGTTGCGTCTTTTTTCCGTCTCTGCGTGCGTGGAGGCGTAAAGTCATTAACCCTGTGTCGCGAATCGGCTGCTGGGGGAGCCCCCCACCCCCGGCCCCTCCCCACGAGGGGGAGGGGAGGTGCTTGAGGCTCGCGTTCGGCCTTTCGTCCGGCGGCGCGCTTGTGGGGGCGGTTTGCATATTGAGCGGCATTCGCCGCGAAGACCTTTTGTCTCGCCTCTGGCCTGCGGCCAACCGGCTCGGGTTGGCCTCCGGCGGGGATATTTGGGGAAGGGAAAGGTCAAGGGTCTTGGAGAGATCGGTTGGCCGGAGCGTGGTAGGCGAAGCAGGGCATTTGATAAGGGTGTTTCGGGATGAAGCCGGTTCTGATCCTTGCCGCGATTGCTGGGTGGGACCGACGATTGGCAGCGGGACGCCAGCCATTGGGTCTATCCGGCTTTTGGCTTGGGTGAGGCGGGCATCTACTCCGGCGCCATGGCGAAGCTGCGGGCGCAAACTTACGACACGCCGGTGCCGCTGCCGACCGAGGGTTGGCCGATGCTGGTGACCTTTGACAACATCGCCAGTCCCGAGACGGTGCGGGAGGTGGACCCGGAGGACCTCGGGGCGGTATTTGGCGAGGGGGTGCGGTTGAAGGCGGTGACACTGGAGATCACGCGGGAGGCTGTGACCGAGGGGCGGGTGGAGGGGTTGTTGGGGTGGTTGGGGCCTTATCCGGAGCCCCACCTTATTCCAGGCGATGGACGCTCCACGGACATTCCATTTGGAATGGCGGTCAGCCATGGAGATTTTGCAAGGCTCCCAGCAGAGCAATAAGTCTTCTACTTGCGCCCACCTAACCGGAGGGTCGGGCAAAGGAGCGTCAAACAACCACCCTGCGGAGAGCCTACGATAGCGTCCAAAGCGGGCTTCTCGGGGGCAAGATGGGTCCCCGCTTCCGCGGGGATGACAAGGGGTATAGGAGCCGGGCTGAAGCCCGGCCTACTGTGTGGGGATGGTGGGCACATTGACAACCCTATGCCGGGACCACAGGGGGAGCGTGGCTACTCCGCCTTGCTCGCCGGTTTCGCGTTCAGGAGACCGTACTTCTCTGGCCCCAGTTTCTCGAAGAGGCCGATCTGGGTTTCGAGGAAGTCGATGTGGCCTTCCTCGTCCGCGATCAGGTCGTCGAAGAGCGCGCGGGTGACGTAGTCGCCGACGGTGTCGCAGTGGCGGCGGGCTTCGATGTAGAGGGTGCGGGCCTCGTGTTCGGCGGCGAGGTCGGCTTCCAGGGTCTCGCGGATCGACTGGCCGATGCGGAGGGGGTCGAGCTTCTGCAGGTTCGGGTGGCCTTCGAGGAAGATGATCCGGGCGATCAGGCGGTCGGCGTGGTGCATTTCCTCGATCGACTCGGCGCGGGATTTGTCGGCGAGGTGGCCGAAGCCCCAGTCCTCCTGCAGCCGGTAGTGGAGCCAGTACTGGCTGACGGCGGTCAGTTCCGACCGGAGCGCTGCGTTGAGATAGTCGATGACCTTGGCGTCGCCCTTCATGGCCGTTTCCTTCCTGCTGCGAGGGACCTGGCTTGGCTTCGGCTGGGGGTGCCGTGGCTGGTGCGGGAGGAAGGTTAGGCGCGGGAGGGCGGTCTGTCCAGCCGGGCTATTCGGCGATGGCGCGGAGGCGACGGAAGATCGGCGGGTCGCCCGCACGGGGGACGCCGAAGTTTTCGTTTGACCGCATCGTGTTGAGGAAAAGCGGCATGCACCCGCCACAGTCGGCGCGTTTGCCGAGCGCGTGGTAGACCTTGCCGGGGGTGATGACGGTGTCGGGGTCGGACGCGCGCATCCAGTCGACCGCTGCGCGGATGTCGTGGTCGGTGATGGACTGGCAGTGGCAGATGATCATGGGCCTACTGGAAGACGGCGTTCGGGTTGTCGAGGCTGTCGGACCCTTCGAAGGTAACCTTGGAAAGTCCCAAAGCTGTGACAGCCCGGTCGATCGAGGCGGTCTGGGTCACCAGAGCGTCGATGGCGGCGGTCAGGAGCGCCTCGCCTTCGGCATTGCCGGGGGCGATCATCTGGTCATAGGCGAGGCCGCCTTCGGCCGCCGTCTTGACCGCGGCAAGGGCCGAGATCGAGGCCTCAAGTTCGGCCTTGAGCTGCGTATCCACGGCGGGGTCGGCGGCGGCCACGAGATCGGACAGCGAGGCGCCGGAGACGACCGAGCCGTCGATGCGGGTATAGCTGCCGAGGTAGACGTTCCGGATGCCGATCCCGTCGTAGTAGTGGCTGTTGTGGGTGTTGTCCGAGAAGCAGTCATGCTCTTCCTCGGGGTCGTTCAGCATCAGGCCAAGCTTCATCCGCTCACCGGCCAGTTCGCCGTAGGATAGGCTGCCCATGCCGGTCAGCATGGCGAGGAGACCCGCTTGCGGATCGGCGGTGACGGCAGCGCGGGCGGGGCCGTCTTCGGCCCAGTTCGCCGTCATCTCGGTCAGATCGGCGACCAGAAGCTCGGTTGCGGCGAGAAGATAGTTGGCGCGGCGGTCGCAGTTGCCGCCTGTGCAGGCCTCGCCGGTCGCGAAATCGGTGAAGGGCCGCGCGCCTGCGCCCGGGCCGGTGCCGTTGAGGTCCTGCCCCCAGAGCAGGAACTCGATCGCGTGGTAGCCGGACGCTACATTGGCCTCGATCCCGTCGGCCTCGTGGAGCGTGCTGGCGATCAGTTGGGGAGTGATGGTGGTGGCGTCGATCTCGGCGCCCGAAAGGGTGAACTTCGGCGTCGCGATGACGTTCAGGGCGGCGAGCGCGTTTTCTTCGTTCAGGCCGATGTCGGCGGAAGTGTAGTCGATCAGGCCCTCGTCGAGCGGCCAGGCGTTCACCCGGCCCTCCCAGTCGTCGACGATGGGGTTGCCGAAACGGTAGGCCTCGGTCTGCTGGTAGGGGACGCGGGCGGCGAGCCAGGCGTTGCGGGCGGCGGCCAGAGTGTCGTCGGAAGGTGCCAGGACAAGCTGGGTGACGGCCGCTTGCAGGGTCTTGGCCGTCGCCAGGCTGTCTTCGTATTTCGCGAGCGCGATGTCTGCGTAGGTCCTGGTGACCTCTTCGGGGGTCGCAGCGAAGGCAGGGGTCGCAAGCAGGGCGAAGAGCGGGAGAAAGCGCATGGCGGACCTCTTCGGTTGGGGTTGCCGAATGTCTGACTAAAACGCTTGGATTTGTAAAGCCTGATTCTTTTGCTTGGGATTTATATGGGGCCGGCCACGATCTTTCTGCGAAAGATCGGGCCTGGGCTTCAGCCGGGGAGCTCGGCCGTCACGGCGCGGGCGGCGGTGGCGGGGTCGGGGGCTTGCCAGATCGGGCGGCCGACGACGATGTGGTCAGCACCGTCCGATATCGCCTGGTGGGGTGTGGCGATGCGCTTCTGGTCTCCGGTCGCTGCCCCTGCCGGGCGGACGCCGGGGGTGACGATGAGCTTGCCTTTCGCTTCGGGAAGCGAGCGGATCATCGCGGCTTCCTGGGGGCTGGCGATCACGCCATCGGCCCCGGCGGCAAAGGCGCGGGCGGCGCGTTCCAGGGTGATGTCGCGGATGTCGCCGGGCTTGATCAGGTTCGCGTCGAGATCGGCGCGGTCGAGGGAGGTGAGGATGGTGACGGCGAGGATCTTGAGGTTTGTGGCTCCTTTCCCGGTCACGGCTGCACTGACGACCTGGGGGTCGCCGTGGACGGTGAGGAAGTCGAGGTCGTACTGCGCCAGCCCCCTCACGGCTGTTTCGACAGTGGCGCCGATGTCGAAAAGCTTCATGTCCAGGAAGACCCGCTTGCCCTGTTCGTGCTTCAGCTCGTTGGCGAGCGCCAGGCCCCCGCCGGTCAGCATGCCGAGGCCGATCTTGTAGAAGCTGGCGGCGTTGCCGATCCGGGCCACGAGGTCGAGGCCCTTAACCACGTTCGGCACATCCAGCGCCACGATCAGGCGGTCATCCATTGTACCCTCCGCATCAGCCCATGGCGTCTTAGGCCGGGGGCGGAGCGATGTCTACCGGCGCGCGGGAGATGTTGATGTCGCCCCAGAGCGCGAGCGGCACCGGGGCGGGAAGGGGCGGGCCGGAGACCCACCAGCCGTCGGGGCCGAAGCCAAGTCGATCGGGCCTCAGGCGAAGGGGTGCGGGGGAGCGGGCCGCGAGGGTCAGGGTGCGGCCCTCGCGGACGGCCGTGGCAATGGCCTTGATGCGAGGGTCGGGGTCTGGCCGAGGTCGAGCACAACGCGCGGGGCAACCGGATGCGGGCGGGCTGAGGAGCGGGGTTCCGGCGGCGGCCGGGGTGCCTACATGACGAGCGAGCCAATGACTGCGGCGGCAGCGCCCCCCACCCCCGGCCCCTCCCCACGAAGGGGGAGGGGAGGTGCTGCGGCCTGCGTTGCACGTTTCGGTCA
>NZ_JBOFBI010000397.1:0-1866 GCF_051645465.1 Tabrizicola sp.
GGCAGCGATTTTGTCGCGGATTCGTTCCGCCGTCACCTCGCGCTCGAACTGGGCGAAAGACAATAGCATGTTCAGCGTCAGTCGTCCCATGCTGGTGGCGGTGTTGAAGGACTGGGTGACCGATACGAAGGAGGCGCCGGTCGCATCGAGGCTGTCGACGATCTTGGCGAAGTCTGAGAGCGACCGGGTCAGCCGGTCGATCTTGTAGACGACGATCTGGTCGACGAGCCCCGCCTCGATATCGGCGAGCAGGCGCTGCAGCGCCGGCCGCTGCAGGGTGCCCCCGGACAAACCGCCATCGTCGTAGCGGGTCGGGACCAGCACCCAGCCCTCCGCCTTCTGGCTGGTGACATAGGCGGCACAGGCCTCGGCCTGGGCGTCGAGCGAGTTGAAGTCCTGGTCGAGCCCTTCTTCAGAGGACTTGCGGGTGTAGATCGCGCAGCGGATCCGGCGCGCCATTTTAGGCCGCCTTTCTGCGACGAGAAGTTCCGTTGGGCGCATCGTCCGCTCGGGCCCTCTTTGCCAGACCGAAGAACCGGGGTCCCGACCAGCGGGCCCCGGTGATCTTCCGCGCCAGGGCGGAGAGCGAGGCATAGCGCTCTCCACCCATCAGGAACCCGCCCTCGATCACCTCGACGGTCCATGTGCGGCCCTGCCATTCCCGCACCAGCTTCGCGCCGGGGCGCAGTGTGGTTCCGACAGACGCATGCGACGCGCTGCCCGCGACGATGCGACTGAGATTCTCGAGCGTCCGGGCTTTGGGACCGCCGAGAACCTGACACTGTAGTTCAAGCGCCAGCGCCCGGCGCAGGAAGGGCACCGAGAGGTTCTTCGGCGGTGGTGAACCGATCAGGGCGGTCCAAAGGTTGATCAGGTCGGTGCGTTCGGCGGACTCCACGGCGGCCAGAGCCGCAGGCAGCTCCTTCGCGGTAACCGGCATGGTAAGATCGGTCATCGCGCTGCTTCCACACCTCTCGCCTCACCAGCCTGCTCATCGGGCTTGGGAGCGACGCGGTAGATCAACCCGATACTGCCGTCCGACGGCTTTACCGTCTCGACCGCGTGACCCGCCTTGCGTAACCCCGTAATCGCAGCGCGGGTCGTGTGGGCCTGCCAGCCGAGCGCCGTGCTGATCGCAGAGATCGTGCTACCGTCCGGCTGACACAGCATGTCGATCAGTCGGGCCTTCTTGCGCGCCACCACGGTCGAGGGTGCCGCAGCCGGTAGCAGGCTAGTTGAGTCGGCACTGTCAGATTTGGTCGTGGGCTTCTTTGCCATGGTCAGTCTCCTGGTATGAGCCGGATCCGTTCCGGCCCTTCTACCAGGCAAAGCCCGGACATCCGGGCAGCAGCGCCGAGTCTCCGCTCAGGTCGGCGCAACCCAACTACTGCTTGGCGGGCCAACGAAGTCCACCGGGAAAAGACCGAAGGCCGGTTCAAAGTGCGAAACCGGTCTGTAGCCGTTATTGATATGGCGGAAATCAAGGACGCGTGCTTCTGCCTCCATCCGGTCACGCCAGCCGCAATGCTGTTTTATGGCTGGCGGACGCTGGGCAAGTAAAGGGCAGGGCGGCTGCGGTGGGTGTCGAGGCCGCAGTGGTTGCGGCGTGCGATGGGGCGCGGGCAGGGCGCGGGCCGGCGTTATTCGGCCTGGGAGCACTCCGGGCGACTAGGGACGGAAGATAAACGTTTCGGTGCCTCCATCGCGGGGGCGGCACAAACCACTTTCGCGGCGCTATTGCATCTGGAGTTGTTGCGCGACTGGGAGGTCCGCTCCCAGGCCGCGATGGTCGAGCTGTCAGGCCGCGCACCGCCTGCGCTGATCACGACGCTTGGGGAGATCACCGGAGCAGGTCGTGACGCGATA
>NZ_JBOFBI010000398.1:0-6495 GCF_051645465.1 Tabrizicola sp.
ATTTGGAACCTTGCTCGCGGAACTCATCAGGGCCAGGGGTGGCTACGCCGCCGCACAAATAGGCCGGACACACGACTGTACTGACGACCGTCGCAGCATCGCCAAAAACCTCTTGCATTGCAGGAGCCATCCACACACGCCGTTCAGCCCTGATAGGATGCTGCGGTGCGGCTTCCCCAATGCAGTCACTGACAAATGCCGCAGCATTTCCGTCGCCTCTTGGTTGCTCTGCGGGATTGGGCGGCTTTTCGCGCCGCCAACACGGAGGGTTCGCTGCTCGCCGAATCCGAAAGAGATGTTCAATATGCCGGTACATAGCGGATCAAAACAGCTGCGTGCGCAACGGCAGGAATGCGGCGCCAAGGTGGGCCGCGTCCCCTGTGATCGCGCTCTCGCACAGACGCGGGTTCGGCGTCGGATGATCGGCGAAGGCGGTCTGTGCTTCCGCGATCAGCAGTTGCCGAAGCCGCGCCGGTGCCTCACCGCCGAAGAATATCGCCGCCGGGTCGAGGATGGCCTTGATCGCCCGCAGCGCAAGGCGCAGGCGCGGGCCGGTCTCGGCGATCCAGTCCGCGACACCGGGCCATCCCGGATCGAACGACGCGCAGAGTTCCGACACGGTCTGAAGCGCGATGCCATGCCCGCGTACGCGCTTCAGCAACTCGCCAAGCGCGGGGCGGTGGGCGTTCTCTTCGGTGGCGAACAGCAGGGAAATCTCGCCTGCGTTTCCCTGATCGCCGACGACAGGGTGGCCATTCACGAAGAGGCCAGCGCCGAAACCGTAGTTGAACGACAAATAGACAAGGCTTCGATATGCGCCACCGGCACCCAAGAACGCCTCGGCAATCGCACTGGCGGTGGCGTTGTTTTCCGGCACAACGGGCAAACCGAAGCGGTCCGCCAGCACCGCTTCCAAAGGAAGCCCCCGCCATGCGGCAAGGGGAAGCGGCGGCTCGAAGCGGTCCGCCGTTCCGGTTCTATAGCCTTGCATCGCCACGCCGATCCCGATCAGGTCGCGCGACTTCAACTCGTCCGCCTTCCAGCTGGCGATGCGGTGTTCGACGGACTTCAGAACCTCTTCCGGGTCGTTCGGCGCGACCTCAAGGCGTTCCAGAGCAAGCGGCTGCCCGGTAATGTTCAGCAGGCACAGGAACACGCTCTCGGTCGTAACCGACAGGCCGATGGAGGCGTAGCGGTCCGGTGAGAGGCCGACCATCGGGCTTGGTTTTCCGCGGCCCCTGATCTCGGCCTCGCCAAATCGGACAAATCCCCGCCGTTCGAGGCTGTCGAGCAGCCGGTGCACGGATTGCTGCGACAGGCGCACACGTTCGGTCACGCTCGCCCTGGGAATCCGCCCCTCGCGCAGAAGGATGGCCAGAAGCTCGCGCTCGCTTTTTGCAAGGGGTGATGGCGGGCGCAGCGGGGAAACCTCCGTATTTCATCGGCCTACGTGGCGTCTGACCTACCGTCTGATGGCGGCGACACGCAATCGCGATCTTTGGTCGCGATCGGTCATGACATGTCACGGCATTTTCACACATCATGAGTAAAATTAACAACGGGAGAATGGAACCGATGACAGCCATCCAGATCGACGGTCTCTCGAAGTCGTACGGCGATTTCGTTGCCCTGTCGGACGTCGATCTTCACGTCGGGCAGGGAGAGTTCCTGACGCTGCTTGGACCTTCCGGCTGCGGCAAGACAACGCTTCTGCGATTGATCTCGGGGTTTCTCGATCCGTCGAAGGGCACGATCCGCATCAATGGCAAGGATGTGACAAAGCTGCCTCCCGAAGTCCGCGATACGGCGCTTTGCTTTCAGTCCTATGCCCTGTTCCCGCATCTGACGGTTGGGGAGAACCTCGAATTCGGGCTCAGGCAGAAACGCTTGCCAACGGTGGCGCGGCAGGAACGTATCGCGGAGGTCGTCGCCAAGCTCGACCTCATGCCCCAGATGAACAAGCTGCCCAACCAGCTTTCGGGCGGCCAGCAGCAGCGCGTCTCGCTGGGCCGGGCGCTTGTCATGCGGCCGGGTGTCATCATGTTTGACGAACCCCTGTCGAATCTCGACGCCAAGCTGCGCGATCAGGTGCGCGTTGAAATCCGCCGCATCCAGCGGGAATACGGACTGACCGCGATCTATGTGACCCACGATCAGGCCGAGGCGCTGGCGATGTCCGACCGCATCGTCGTTCTGAACCACGGGAAGATCGAGCAGGTCGATACGCCCGAAGCCCTGTACCACACCCCCGGAACGCGGTTCGTCGCCGACTTCATCGGCGCCGCGAACCTGTTCGAGGGCGAGGTTATGGGCGAGGCCGGGCCCGGCCTCTGGCGCGTCGATACCAAGGTTGGGCAGTTCGTCGTGGCGGCGAAGGCGCCGCCGCCGTTGCGAGAGGTTGACGTCTGTTGGCGGCCCGAAACCGCCCGTATCGGCAACGACGGGCTGGAAGGCCGGGTGATCCACCGGGCGTTCCAGGGCCATTACACCGATCTCGTCGTCGCGGCTGGGCGGGGCAGCTTCCGCGTGCAGACCGCCGCGACCGACGCGCGCGAAGGCGACACGATCCGCGTCACCGTGCCGCCCGAACGGATCCGGCTGCTGGAGCGCCGCCGATGACCGCCCGCAAGTGGCTGACCGTGATCCTTCTACTGCTTCCCGGTCTGGGGCTGATCCTTGGCCTGATCGGCAGCGTGGCCTGGATCGCGGTCGCGCAGTCGTTCGGGTTTCACAACATTGCGGGCGAGAGCGCCTTTTCGACCGCGTTCTGGACGGAAGTCCTCGACCGCAAGATATTCTGGCGGTCGGTCACCTATTCGCTCTACATCGGAACGGTCAGTGCGTTCCTGTCGGTCGCGCTCGCCTATCCGCTTGCCATCTGGCTCAGGAAACCGTTTCCGGGCTCGACGATGATCGGCGCGTTGCTGAAGGCGCCCCTTCAGGTGCAGGGCCTGGTCGCGGCGTTCCTGTTCATCAACATCATCGCCTATCACGGCCTGCTGAACCAGGCGATGCAGGCCGTCGGCCTGTGGGATGGGCCGCGACGCCTGCAGAACGATCCGAACGCCGTCGGCGTGCTGATCCTTCAGGTCTGGAAGAACATGCCCTTCGCGCTTTTGATCCTCGGCGGGGCGGTGCAGTCCATCGCGGACGATGTGCTCGACGCCGCGCGCGATCTGGGTGCCGGTCCTTGGGCGCGGTTCCGCCGGATCATAGCACCGCTTTCGGTTACCGCGATGCAAGCCGCACTGGTCCTCATCTTCATTGGCGCGCTGTCTGATTTCAGCTTTCAGGCAATCGCCGGGCCTACCAACCAGCAGTCCATGGCGCAACTGATGGTTTCGATGAAAGGGCGCGGCGACTGGAACGAGGCGGCCGTCATCGGCGTGTCGCTCATGCTCCTGGCGCTTGGCGGAGCCGTCGCCATGGCGGCTGCGGCACGGATGGTTCTGCGGGGGCGGCTGTGGTGACGGCGCAGACCCTCAACCGTGGCCTGATGGCCCTTCTTATGGCCGTCTGTACCATCTGGCTTGTCCTGCCGTTCATGATGGCGGTGCTCTGGTCGCTCGTCGACCCGTCCGAGCCCTGGACGGCCGACCGTCTGCTTCCGCCCGCCATGTCGTTCCATCGGTGGCGCGACATGTGGGAGAATTCACTCCTCAAGGACGCGCTCCTGACGTCGTATGCGCTGGCGCCCTTGGCCGCGATCCTGTCGCTGCTCCTGGCCATGCCAACGGCCTACGCCTTGGGCCGGATCGACTTTCCGGGGCGCGAGACGGCCAAGCTCATGTGCCTTCTGCCGCTGGTCGTACCCGGTTTTGTTACGGCGATCTTCTTCTCGGCCCTTCTGTTCCAGCTTGGCCTGAATACCTGGCGGTTTGGCGCAATCCTTTTCGCGCATGCCGTACTCGCGCTGCCCTTCGCGATCCGCATCCTCACCGTCAGCTTCGAGCAGGTCCGGCAGGATCACATCGACGCCGCGCGCGATTTGGGTGCAAGCGGATGGGCGCGGTTCCGCGTGGCCTATCTGCCCGCCCTACGCCCCGGCATTTTCGCCACGCTGCTGATCGTCTTCGTGCAGTCGATCGAGGAATTCGCCATCGCCTTCATCATCGGCTCGCCCGACATCGTCACGATCCCCACGCTGCTGTTCTCGTCCCTCGGCACTGACTTCGTTCGGCCAAAAGCAGCGGTGCTGTCGCTTATCCTCGTCGTTCCGAACGTGATCCTCATGCTGATCCTCGAACGGCTTCTGAAATCCGCAAACCCCGCGCTGTCGTCAGGCAAGGGGTGAAGGACTGTCCACCGCCCTCAAAACAGGAGAAAGACCATGTTCAAGACCGTTCTAGCAGGCACCGCAGCACTCGCCCTCGGCGCGTCGGCAGCATTCACCCAGACATCGGACATCACGACCATGTCCTGGGACGAAATCGTCGCGCAGGCCAAAGAGGAAGGCGAGCTGACCTGGTATGTCTGGAACCTCCCCGAAGAACTGCGCCGTTTCGTGAAGCCGTTCGAAGAGGAATACGGCATCACCGTAACGATCCCGGAAGGCACCAATGCGGGCAATGCCGAAAAGCTTCTGGCCGAGCGCGAGCGCGAAACGGGTGACATCGATGTTTTCGCCTGGCCAATCGACGCCTACGAGACGGTGGAGGTCGAGAGCCTCTTCTATCCGTTGTCTATGCTGCCGGAGGACCCGGGCCGCTTCACCGAACTCGCCGGGATCGACAACAGCACGCATGTGCTTCCCTACTGGGGCAACCAGACGGGCATCGCCTATGATCCTGCCCATATCACGCCGGAAAGCCTGCCGCACACGCCCGAAGACTTCGCCGCGTTCTGGACTGCCAATCCCGGCAAATTCGGCTTCAACTATGAAAACGGCGGCGCCGGGCCGTCCTTCATCCAAAGCATCGCGCGCACGATCACGGGTTTCGACGTGGCCGACGTTACGGTCTCGGACGAACGCCTTGCGACGCTGCAGCCCGCGTTCGACTTCTTCAAGCAGACCCCCGACGATTACGTCATCACCGCCGGAAACGCGGACAGCATCACGCGGATCAGCGATGGCGAGCTTTGGGCCGCACCGGCGTGGGAGGACCACCTCGCCGGCCTTCAGAAGCGTGGCGAGATCAGAAAGGAGATCGCGTTCTACATCCCCGAGATGGGCATGAACGGCGGCGGCAACGGTGTGGCAATCCCGAAGAATGCACCGCATCCGGCGGCGGCGGCGGTCTTCATGAACTGGCTGACCTCGGCCGAAACCCAGAGCGCGCTGAACCGCGAGTTCGGCACCGCCCCGATGCACAAAGAGGCCGACAGCAGCAATGCGCTCGTCCCCGTCGATCAACGTAGCCGCAGCACGGTCTGGGCCGCCAAGCCGTTCGGCGACGCGCTTATGGCTGCGTTCATCGACAACGTGATCCTCGAAAACTGATCGCGGCTTTCCTCCCAGGGGCGGCCCGCGCAAGGACCGCCCGTTTCCCGCACGAAGGCCAGGCAGATTGGATCAGACGATGAGCGACCACTGGACATTATCCGCGGCCGACAGGGCGCGGATCGTTGCGGCCCTGTCTGGTGCCAGCCACACGCTGGCGTATCCGCCGGCAATCACGGTGCCCGGCGAAGGCGGCAAGTTCACGCCCCAGGGCGAGGTGCTGGAGCATCCCGGCAACACGTTCCTTTGTCACATCGACCCTACCTCGGTCTTCTACGACCGGCTGAGCGCGGTGCAGGACGGCCTGCAGGCAGGCCCGTGGGGGGAGTGCATGACCTTTCTGCCGAAGCCAAGCTTCCACATGACGGTCTTCTGCGGCATCAGCGGCGCGCCTCTCGGTGCCGACGGCTGGCCCGAGGGCATGGATCGCAGCGCGACGCTTGGCGAGATCACGGCCCTCTACATCGAGCGGCTCTCGCGGCTTGCCGCTCCGTCCGGCTACCGCGTCCGCCCTGTAGGTGCCAACGGCCCGGTGAGCATCCGGATGCAGCCCGACGGCCCGGAAGAGACCGCGCAGCTGCGCGGCCTGCGGGACGTGTTGAGCAATCTGACCGGCCTTAACCGCCCGGATCATTTCACCTACAATTTCCACGTTTCGCTGGCCTACATGACGCGCCTTCTTTCGTGCGAAGAGGCCGAAGAGCTTCTGACCGCGTCAGAGACGCTGTTCGCCCGCCATCTGCGGAACCTGGGGCCAGTCGAACTAGGCCCGGTCGCGTTCTGCCGGTTCGAGACGATGTGCCGCTTCGACACTCTGGGCACGCTCGGATCCGGCGGATATCGGCCCTTGCACTGAGCACCCTATCCGCGAAACCGACGAATGTGTGGCGTCGGCGAACTGTGAAGCGGTCGTATTCGGCCCTGCCGGATGAGGTGGATGGCTCCTGCTCCCCCGGCGTTAGATGCGCCATAGTGCAGTTGTCATGGACTGCGAGGAAAGGAGCCACCCGATGACAGTTAAAACAGTCGGCCTCGATTTGGCCAAGGATGTATTC
>NZ_JBOFBI010000399.1:0-4530 GCF_051645465.1 Tabrizicola sp.
CCGCAGCGTCTTCGCGCAGGACCTTGTCGTCGAAGGCGATGCCACCTCCAGTGGACCGATCGAAGTCCAAGGCAACGTCGTTGGCTCACTGCGGGCGCCAGAGATCACCGTGGCTGCTTCAGGTCGTGTTGAAGGTTCCGTCGTCGCCCACGACCTGGTCGTGCTTGGGGCGGTTTCCGGCACGATCTCGGCGCGGAACGTTCAGCTCGCGCCGAGCGCGGTCCTGCAGGCTGATGTCGTCCATGAGCGGATCGCCATCGAGGCCGGAGCCAAGCTTGAAGGCAGGCTTCAGCGCAAGGCCTGACAGATCTTACACCGCAATGTCTGGCGGCAGCATCTGGCCAGCCGGCCGATAGCCCCGCCGCATCTTCCGTCGGAGGATTTGCGACGCCGCTTTCTCCGCTTCTTCAAGGGAAGCGCAGGTTTCTATGCTCGTCCGGCCGTTGGTCCCGATCCGGCCCCAAGTCCGCAAGACGGAGACGTTCCCGAATAGCGTCGCCGCAACATCGATGCAGTAGAAGCGCGCCATGTTGGCCTCAGGGTCGATGCGGTGCAGATGTGCCAGAGCCATGGCGGTCCTCCCTCGCACAGACTCCGCCTTGCCGCTCTCCAAGTCCAATTTCTTTTCTGAATCGACCTGGGCGGTCCGATTCAGAAAGCTGATGGGTCATGGCGACGGATCGCCAGGTGCTTCCTCGACAACCTCGACCCAGAGGACGCCGCGCAGGGTTTCCTCCGGGACCAGCCAAACGGTCCTGAAGCGACCGCTCGCGGTGCGATGACGCTCCGCGACAAGCTCCCGGTTAGCGCGGTCGATCCGCCACAGCCGACGATCGATGATCGACTGCTTGGTCCTGCTTCGGACGACGTCATCCATTCCTGCCCCCGATGAACCGTTGTCGCGCCGCAGTCATGGACAGGAGCGCAATCAGAACATATCTAACGATATCAGAAGTGGTGCTTTGCTGTCGCCACGCGAACCACGAAAGGCGTTCCTGTCGATGCATTTTCTGTCCCCCGTTCTGGTTGTTTCCGCGCTTGCGGCGATGTCTGTTCCTGCCCACGCGCTTGACGCCTGGACGGTCGGTGTCGAGCGTGGCCTGCCGACCTACGCGCTCACCAGCGAGGCAGGTGAGGTGCGACTTGTCTGCGATCCGGATCGCGTTTTCGGGCCGACGCCCAACAGCGCGCTGGTGGTGCGCTTCGACAAGGACGCTGCGCCGGACATGGTCGTCGTGCTCGCGAATTCTGGTGAACAAGCCCGTCTGCCGGTCAAGAACGGCATCTCTGCCCAAGCGTCGGCTGACGCCATGGATTGGTCGAAGATGGTTGCGACCTTCCGCGCTGGCGGTGAATTCGCCCTGGTCACGAGCGCTGACAGCCTGACCTTCGAGACAGCGCCGCTGCCCGAGCTTGCCTGCGAGTGATCGCAGGCAGTTCATCGAATTCTGTTGCATGGTCCGAGTCTATCTGACGCGTCGCGCCTCGATGAGCCGCGACGCGATGGCGGCGAGGAAGGCACCAACGATCGTCGCCCGGGGCTCGATCTGCCAGGGGTCACCAAGGGCTGCATGCATGGCCCGGATCGCTGAGCCTTGGGCGTAGACGGTCATCGCTTCGCCGACCGCCATGTCTGTTGCCGACATGGCGAAGATGCGCCTCGCCTCGTCTGCATGCGCATTGATATCCTCTTCAGCCAATAGCCGCCTCAGTTCCGCACGGGCTTCCTTAGCAAAGGCGCGTAGCATGTACGCCGAGGTCACTTCGCCCGCACCCGGGATCTGCTCCAGACACCTCTCGGTCGCCAGCGGAAGCCGAAACAGGACCACCAGCTTCTCTTTCGGGGGTTTCGTCAACACACCAGCCGGAGAATCGGGCGGCAATGCCGGGGACAGCGTATGATCCCTCTCCCCTTCCCTCTTTCCGGCAAATCCCGCTTCCGTCAGGGGCGAAGTTGGCAGGTCAGGGAGTTGGGCCTTGATGCTTTCCGCAGGCAGTCCCGCCTCCGGCGCACGCCGTTCGGCAAGAATGCGCGACTGCACCTCGCGCGATGACCGCAACCGTGCGGCGGAGTTCTGCAAGCCTGGTTCTTCCGCCGCTGGGGATGGTGCGACACGTGCAGGAAGGCGGAAACGGCTCATGCAGGGATCACCTCGTCGATCCCGGTCAGGACAAGTTCCGCAACTTCAAGCTGGCGTGTGATGGCATCCGCCACCAGCCGGCCGCCGGGGGCCTTGGCGTTGGCGCGGGCCGCCGGTCCAAGGGGGCCGTGATAGCCGAGTTGTTCGAGGATCCTCGAATGCGGAACGATCACGTCGATATGGTCGAGACGCAGTATCTCTTGCAGCACGTCCTGGTCGCGCTTTGGCAGTTGTGCCATTCCCCCTTCCCGGGTTGCGGCGTCGATGATCTTCGGCCCCGCGTCCATGACGAGGACCCGGACCGTCGGGAACCGCTCGCCCTCGGCAATCGAGGCGCGGAGGTCGTCCATCCAGAGGACGGCGCGATGGGTCATTTCCCATTCGGCATAGACGGGGCGGGCTGGGATCAGCACCAGATCGGAGATCAGGCAGAAGTCCTCAGTGTCGGTATGGGTGCCCGGTCGCGTGTCGATCACGACGAGATCGACGCCGCGCGCTTCCTCGGACTCGAGGAGCGACAGAAGCCCTTCCACGCTCTCGGGCGGTGAAAGGATCGCGAGACTCTCCGGCCACTCGGGCTTTTGCGCGCCCTCCCAGGCGGCCAGTTCGAAACTGTCGCGCCAGCGGCCGAGTTGGGCATTCACGTCGCCATCGATCAGGGTGACGCGACGGCCGAGGTTCAGTGCTGCAGACGCGAGAAGCATGGCGGTCGTGGTCTTGCCCGAGCCGCCCTTGGTCTGCACGATGGTAATGACTTGCATGAAATGACGCCTCCACAAACGGTACTCACTACCCCTGGCACCGACGCCCGGCGCTCCTTCATGACGCTGCGGAAGACGATGCACCGAAAGCAAGGCAAGGCAGAGCGAAGCCGTTGTAAAGGCGTCACTAATCCGTCCGGCGTCCGGTGCGCCGTTTAGGCATAAGGTTGCAGAAACGTCAAATGGGATGTGCCGGAAGTTGTAACACACCGCCGAAGCCTTCATGTTTCCTAAGGATTCCTCCAGCCATGATGCTGCGGCGCGGCGTTCGAGCAGCTCTTAGGCCTGCCCGCAATCTTGGCAGTTTGCCCTCCGGCCCGTATGACGGTTTGCATGTCTGCATGCCTGCATAGGTGACAGGCCGCATGGCTGCGTGGGAACCTGTCCGCATGGCTGGTCCGAAGGTCAGGCGACATCAGGCTTCCGTCGGGGGATGATCCCGAACTTGACCCGCCAACCAGCTGCATCCCGGAGAATCTGCTTGCTTGCCTGTCTGCCTGCTTGCCAGTTCGGCCAGTGACAGGTTGACGCTGCGCAGATCTAGCCTCTGGCTGCATTCCCAAAGCCGTTAATGGTCTTCCTTTGTCCGCCGTAGGCAGGCCTTGAAGCATCTAGAGACCCCTTCCCCGGCCCCTCTTCCCTTCCCGGCAGTCTCTCATGGAGGGACCGCACAATTCTGCAAAACCCAAGGTTTCAAGGCGCTCGACCACTTTGGTCTCGAGTGAAACGGAGGCCTGGCGGCCGGGGCGCAGGGATCCAGTCGGCGGTCCAGCCGCCGACCCCTGTCGCCATATTGAGTCCTCACCGGCTGTCCGGTTTCCGCAGGCGGGCTCCTCTTCGGAGGAGCGGAAACCGGCCGGTGAGGACGGTTGGCAGGAACGGTGGTGTGTGGTACATGATGCGCACTGACTTCAAAACACATGTAATGATGCAATGCCACGCTCACGCCTGACCTCTGCAGAGACTGCCGCCATCACGGCGCGGCTCCTCGCTGGCGAGAGCGTCGCGGCCGTGGCGAGGTCTATGGGCCGTTCCCGCCAGGCGCTGTCACGGATCAAGGGCAGCCTTGACCGGAAGGAGGTGCGGCGGCTTTCGGTGAAGCTGAACATCCGCATCACGGAAGACGAGCATGCAAGCTTTCAGGCGGTTGCCGAGGCAAGCGGTATGACGGTTTCCGAGGCAGTCCGGCATCTGGTCAGACAGGCAAGCGATCGTCTGGCCATCCAGGCAGACGAGCTGGATGCCATCGCTGCAGCCAGGCGGGAGTTGTCCGCCGTTGGCAACAACCTCAACCAGATCGCCCGTCTGGGGGCGGTTGGCCGACTGACCTGGAATGCCCGCGATGCCGCTCTGGTGCGCAAGGTCGGCGCGCGGGTCGACGACCTTGTGGAAGAGGTTGTCCACCTCCTCTCGGCGCTGAGGGCCAAGCAGGGACTTGGTGATCAAGTCTCTTCTTTCGCTCCTGCTGCCGACACTTCTGCCGAGGCGCCGAAATGACCCGGTCTCCTTCCGTCGAGGATCTTGTTCTCGGTCATGTTCTCGATGACCGGCGTCGTGGGCGGGGCGGTGGCGACGGCGCATCGTCCCGGCTGGGAACCAGGAAAGAACGTCAGACCCGGGCGCTTCTG
>NZ_JBOFBI010000400.1:0-7009 GCF_051645465.1 Tabrizicola sp.
CGCTTCGCCGCCTCGCGGATGTTCACGGGCGTGTCGAAGTCCGGCTCGCCCGCGCCAAGGCCGATCACATCGCGGCCCGCGGACTTGAGTTCGGCGGCCTTGGTGGTGACGGCGATCGTCGGCGAGGGCTTAACGCGCGCCAACGTGTCGGACAGGAAGGGCATCGCCAGCTCCGTGTTTGTCATTTCGGGCCCGTCCTCTTAGGATTGCCACTCCGGACGATCAAGCGATATCGAAATCAAGGAGAGGCAAGATGACGGAAAACGGTGAAACGAACGGCTGGTATGCCGAAGGCGTGGCGACCTTTGGCGACAGGCTTTCAGGCGCCCGCGAAGCCGCCGGGCTCACTCGCGAGGAGTTTGCCACAAGGCTGGGCGTCAGGCTCAAGACGGTCGCGGCCTGGGAGAACGACGCTTCCGAGCCGCGCGGCAACCGGCTGCAGATGCTGGCGGGCATGCTGAATGTGTCGATGCGCTGGCTTCTGACCGGCGTTGGCGACGATCTCGAGCCCCCGGACGCGCCGGGGGCGATGACGCTTCCCGCAAAGATCGCTCTGGCCGATCTGGGGCGGATGCGGGCGAAACTGGCGCAGCTTTCGCGTGAGATGGAGCAGACCGAAGACCGCCTGCGACAGCTGTTGCAAAACGACATGAAGGGTGCCGCGTGAGCGAAGCCCCTGAGGCGCGCCTGAAGCGCATGGCCATGCGGTCCTGGCGGCGGGGGACGAAAGAGATGGACCTCGTGCTCGGGCCGTTTGCCGATGCGCATCTGGCGGGCTTTTCGGACGCCGAGCTTGACCTTTACGACCGGCTTCTGGCCGAGAATGATCAGGACCTGATGGCCTGGATTCTCGGGCAGTCGCCTCCCCCCGACCTGTTGGCCGGGCTGCTGTCCCGGATCACCGGCTTCGCCGAAGCCCGCCTGACCCGCGGAAATTGAGCTAAGTTCCGCGCAAGTTTACGGAATGTTTGTGCTTTGTACCGATTCTACCCCCGTCCGAATGGTGGAGAGATGGTATGACGCATTACGCCCCGGTACTCGACGGATCGCAAAAGGCGTTCCTGTCCTGCTACCTTGACAACCTTGCCTTGGTCGAGCGGCTGCACAGGCTGCTTCTGGATGTGATCAAGGACGAATTCGAACGGCTGGCGATTCTGGAGATCAACTCGGTCCAGGCGCTTTTGCTGTTCAACATCGGCGAGAACGAGGTGACCGCCGGGGAACTGAAATCCCGCGGCTACTACCAGGGCTCGAACGTCAGCTACAACCTGAAGAAACTGGTCGAACTTGGCTACATGCACCACCAGCGGTCCGAGATCGACCGCCGTTCGGTGCGGGTGCGGCTGACCGAGAAGGGGCGGAGAGTGCGGGGGCAGCTGTCAGAGCTTTTTGCCAGGCATTCCGAGGGGATCGAGAAGCGCGGGCTGATCGACGCCTCAGGCATGGATGAGATCAACACCTCGCTGAAACGGATGGAGCGGTTCTGGACGGAACAGATCCGTTACATCTACTAAGGCTGGCATACCCGGCGACATCGCAGCCAGAACGGCTGGCGGCGCCTTCCGGACGCTACCGGGAAGTCTTGACAAACCCTGAACGTCCGCGCGCAACCTGTTGATTTTCAAGGCATAAAAATGCCGCCCACCGTGCACAGGGCAGCTTCGCCGCCTCAGTTCACCTTGCGGACGGGCAGAAACGGCAGGGGCGCGACTGGAAGGCCGTCCTCGAGCATCTGCCGGGCCTCGTCGGCTTTCGCTTCGCCGTGGATCGCGCGTTCCGGGGCGTCGCCGGCGTGCATCGCCCTCGCTTCCGTCACGAAGTTCATCCCCACATACTCCGAGTTTTCCTCGATCTGCCGACGAAGGGTGGCAATCTGGGCCTCCAGGTCCGAGGCTGGGGCGGTCAGGTCCGGGCGGTTGGCTTCCGGCTCAGGGGCGGCAGCGACCTTGCGCGACGCGCGCACCGCAGGCGCCATCAGCTCTTTCTCGACCTCGGCCACGCCGCACACCGGGCAGCCAAGCTGTTTGGCCGCCTGCAGTGCGAAAAAGGCGTCGGCGTTCTGGAACCAGCTTTCAAAGCCATGCCCCGCGCGACATTTCAGGTTGTACCGGATCATGCCCAGACGTCCGCCATTAAGACCGCCGATTACGTATGGATTGGCGGCGAAAGGTCAATGGCCCTTGTGCGCCTTGCGGGACCGCCCACCACGATACTCGTCACCCGCAATCGGGGCCTGACGGCCGTGCAGAGGCGGGACAAAGTCCGAGATGATCTGGGAAAGCTCAGGTTCGACCACCAGGCCTGCGGCTTCGTGCGCAGGGAACCAGTCCCGGTGCCGCACTTTCACTTCGGGGAAGCTCTTGGCGAGCCCTTTGACCCTGAGGCCAAAGACCGACACCGCGCAGGGCACGCTCGCAAGGCTCGACAGGTTCTTCTGATAGCCATAGCGCCCAATGCACAGCGGGTTCATCACCCCTTGCACACCCGCTTCCTCCCAGGCCTCCTGGGCTGCAGCTGCTTCAGGTGACAGGCCCTGCATCGGCCAGCCCTTCGGAATGATCCAGCGTCCCGTATCCCGGCTGGTGATCAGAAGCACCTCGACGCCCGTATCAGTCAAACGCCAGCAAAGCGCCCCGTACTGAATTCTCGCGCCACCAACTTCGGCAACTTGTGCCGATATTCTTTCTTGCGAACCCATTTCACGCCCATTCGGCCGACCCTTTTTTGGATCTGGCCCCTACTCGTTAACCTCAACACCAACATGGCACGCCCGACAGAGAATTTACAGTCGATTCCCTGGCATTTGACAGCGCCTGCGACCGGATTATCTCACTTTTCACGGGGAGAAGCCATAGGGGGCGGGATCATGAAGCTGGTGATCGGTTTTCTGGCGGGGCTTTCGGCGGTCCCGGTCATGGCGGGCGAAGGCTTCCGGTTTGCCTCGATCGACGGGGGGCAGATCGACCTTTCGGACTGGAAGGGCAGACCGATCCTGGTGGTTAACACCGCCTCGATGTGCGGCTTTGCCGGGCAGTTCGATGGCTTGCAGGCCTTGTACGAGAGGTTCGGGCCGCAGGGCGTGTTGATTCTGGCCGTGCCCTCGGATGACTTCGATCAAGAGCTTGCCGACGAGGCCGCAGTCAGGGAATACTGCGCGATGACCTTCGATCTGACCCTGCCGATGACCGAGATCACGACAGTGACGGGCGCGGGTGCGCATCCGTTCTATGCCTGGGTCAGGGACGAAACCGGCTTTTCCCCGCGCTGGAACTTCAACAAGGTGCTGATCGCGCCCGATGGCAGCGTGGCCGCAACATTCGGGTCCAAGGTCAAGCCGGAAAGCGCCGCCATCGCGGGGCAAATCGAGGCGATGCTGGAATGATCATCGCGCCACCGCCCGCATCGGCGGGGGCGGTGGCGGCGCCCCTCTTCATCGGGTCCGAGATCTATCGCGGCTCGTCCTACGGGTCGGCCCATCCCCTGCGCGTGCCACGGGTATCGACGGTCATGGACCTTGCGCGCGCCCTCGGCTGGTTGCCCGCAGACCGTTTCCGTACCAGCCCGCGCGCAAAGCCCGCCGCGCTGACGCTTTGGCACGAGCCCGACTATATCGCGGCGCTTCAGTCTGCCGAGGCGCTGGGTGAGGCGACGCCCGATATGCGGCAACGGTTTCACCTTGGCACCCTCGCGAACCCCGTTTTCCCGCAAGTCTTCCGCCGCCCCGCGACCGGGGCCGGAGGCGTGATGCTGGCGGCCGAACTGCTGGCGCGGGCTCCAGGCGTGATCCATGTGCCGGGCGGCGGCACGCATCATGGGCTTCCCGGCCGCGCGAACGGGTTTTGTTACCTGAATGACGTAGTTCTGGGGATAAAGGTGCTACAAAGGGCGGGCCTTCAACGCATCGCCTATGTCGATCTTGATGCCCATCACTGCGACGGGGTGGAGCATGCGTTCAGCGGCGATCCGGGGGTGCGGATGATCTCGGTCCATGAGGAAGCCCGCTGGCCCTTCACCGGAGCGCTGACCGATACCGCCGGGGGCAGCGCTTTCAATCTGCCGGTGCCGAAGGGTTACAACGACAGCGAGGCGCGCGTGGTGCTTCATGGCTTGATCGTTCCCCGCGTGGCCGGGTTCCACCCCGACGCGGTCGTTGTGCAGTGTGGTGCCGATAGCCTTCTGGAAGACCCTCTCTCACGCCTGTCCCTGTCAAACCGGGCCTATCTTGAGGCGCTTTCCGTCCTGCGCCCGCTCAGTCCGCGCTTCCTGGTGCTGGGCGGCGGGGGCTATAACCCGTGGTCGGTCGGCAGGCTTTGGACCGCGATCTGGGGTCTCCTCAGCGGCCGCGAGCTGCCCGATCACCTGCCGGGTCCCGCAAAGGCGGTGCTTTCGGCCTTGAGCTGGGGCGGGGGCGGGCGGCCCGACCCGGCGCCCGAGATGCTGACCACCCTTCTTGATCCTCCCCGCGAAGGGCCGGTCCGGGCCGATATCCGCGATCGCCTGGCAAGGCTTGCGCTCCGATGATCCGGGCCTTCATTGGCATCGACCTGCCGCAGGCCGTGCGGGGGGCGCTTCAGGTGCAGCAGTTCCTTATGCCCCTGCCGCGCAAGGTCGAGCCCGAGAAGCTGCACCTCACGCTCGTCTTTCTGGGCGACTGCCCCGAGCTTGCTCTCGACGCCGCGCATGAGGGGTTCGAGGCGCTGCGCGAAACCGGATTTGCGCTTGCGTTGCAAGGGCTTGGCCTCTTCGGCAAGGACAAGCCGCACAGCGCCTGGGCCGGTGTCGCGCCGTCGCCCGAGCTTATGCATCTTCAGACCAAGGTGGAGACAATTGCCCGGCGGGCGGGCTGCCCGATCGACACGCGAAAGTTCGTGCCGCACGTGACGCTTGGCCACTTCCCCCCGCCACCCCTGCCCGAAACCGCCCAGCTGGAGCGCGCCGTCGCCATGGGCGCGGGCTTCCGGACCGAACCCTGGCCGGTCACCGAGCTGACGCTCTGGCGGAGCCACCTCGCAAGCAAGGGATCGCACTACGAGGTGCTGACCCGCTACCCCTTGGCTTGACAGGGGCGGTGCCCTCATGCAGCACGGGGGTCACGCCCAGGGAGACGCACTATGAAGATAGCGAACCGCGAGATCGGTCCGAACCACCCGCCGCTTGTCATCGCCGAGATCGGCATCAACCACGGCGGCGACCTTGGGGTCGCGAAAGAGATGGTGCGTCTGGCCGCCGGGGCGGGCTGCGAGATGATCAAGCACCAGACCCACATCATCGAAGACGAGATGACCGAGGAGGCGAAGTCGATCTTCCCGCCGAACGCCGATGTCTCGATCTGGCACGTGATGGAACGCTGCGCCCTCAGCCTGACGGATGAGGCGGAGCTGAAGCGCTACACCGAGTCCTTAGGGATGATCTGGATATCCACCCCCTTCAGCCGGGCGGCCGCGGACTTCCTCGAAACCCTCGACGTCCCCGCCTACAAGATCGGGAGCGGAGAGGCCGACAACCTCCCCCTCATCCGCCACATCGCGCGGAAGGGGAAGCCGGTCATCATGTCGACCGGCATGCAGACCATTGAAACCATTCGCGCTTCCGTCGACATCCTGGATAAGGCCGGCATCGACTACGCGCTTCTGGAATGCACCAACCTTTACCCGAGCCCCGCCGAGATCGTCTCGCTTAAAGGCGTGACCGACCTGAAGCAGGCCTTCCCGAAGGCCGTCGTCGGCTTCTCCGACCACTCCATCGGCCCCGAAATGGCGCTGGCCTCCGTCGCGCTTGGGGCATGCATCCTTGAACGCCACTACACCGACACCCGCTACCGCAAGGGCCCGGACATCATCAACTCGATGGACCCGGCGGAACTGCGGTTCCTCATCGACCGGTCGAAGGAAATCTGGATCGCCGCCAACAACCCCAAGCAGCGCAGCGCGCCCGAGGAAGACGTCTACCGCTTCGCCCGCGGTTCGGTCGTCGCCGACAAGGACCTGCCGCTGGGCCATGTCATCCGCGAGGAAGACATCTGGGCCCGCCGTCCCGGCAGCGGAGAGATCGCCGCCTATGACTTCGACAAGGTCGTCGGCAAACGCCTGACGCGGGCCGTAACACGGAACACCCAGCTGAAGTGGGGGGATCTTGGGTGATCCCCGGCTGGAAGGTCCGGCGTGAGCTTCTGCGCCTGAAGCAGCAGGTGGCATGGTACTGGGAAACGGCCTTTGCCGGACGGCGCACCCGCCAGCATGACCTTCGCCGCGCCGCGCTGGTTCAGCGTCATGACGGCGCCAAAGCCCCCGGCAACCGGATCGCGGCACTTCTGATCTTCCAGCCGGGCGGCCTGCCGCGCTCGCTTCTGGAGACATGCGACCAGCTGACCAACCTCGGCTATGCGGTCCTGATCGTCTCCAACGGTCCGCTAACACCCGATGCCCGCACCGCATTGATCCCGAAGGTCTGGCGCGTCCTTGAACGCCCGAACCTCGGCTATGACTTCGGTGGCTACCGCGAAGCGGTGATGCATCTCTGGGACGAGGGGCTGGACCCCGATGAGCTGATCATCATGAACGACAGCGTCTGGGTGATCCGGTCCGCGTTCCCGGCTTTCCTCACCCGGCTTTCCGCGATGAAGGCCGATGTGCTGGGCGCGGCGCTGAGGTCGAAGAAGGGCAAGCACTGGCTTGAATCCTACTTCTTCCAGCTGCGCCGGTCCGCGCTGACCTCGCCAGCCTTCCGCGATTTCTGGCGGAACTACCGGCTGGTCGACAGCAAGTTCGGTGTCATCCGGCAGGGCGAGCGCGACTTTACCGTGGCCCTCGCCGCCGGCGGTTTGCATATCGCCGCCCTCGCCGGCAATCCGGACTTCGTCGGCCAGATGCGCCTTGCCTCTGACGAAGAGCTGCGCCTTGCCCTGACCTATGCCGCCCCGGTGACAGGGGCGCTGGCCGATGACCGGGCGCGGCTTCTGGCGGAACCGCCGCTGCCGGACTGGCGGGACAGGATCATCGCGCAGCTGGAC
>NZ_JBOFBI010000401.1:0-3629 GCF_051645465.1 Tabrizicola sp.
GTGTGGCAAGCGCTAGGACCGATTGCCACTCCGGGACCACCACACCCGCAATCGGCGCGTTCGTCGCCGGGTGATGGCTCAGCGTGCGCCGCACGGGGCCGCCGAGGTCAACGATAGCCTCCGACAGCCGCCCGGAACCAAGATCGACCAGCGAAACGATGCCACCGGCCTTGAAATTGTCCGTCGGCACCGACCTCTCCGTCCCGAAACGATGGGCCGCACCGATCAGGACGGGTTCACCGCCCGGACGCTGCCCGACCATAACCCGGATCGTGTTTACCGCATCGGGAAAGATCGCTTTGGCATAGTCGTGCTGGGTCAGCACCTCTTCCAGAATAAAACGTCCGACACGGGGCAACTCGTCGAGCGAACTGCTGATGCGCACGTCCCGCCCGCCGCTGCCGTCCACCGGTTTTGCGATGAAGGGCTGCGCGCCTACCACGCCGTCGCCAAGCGGCAGACCATCCGGCCCCAGCGCCCGGCCATCGGTAAATGACCCGATAAGGCGCGCCGTCTCCACACCCGCGCCGGCCGCCCATCCATGAAACCGCTGCTTGTCACCCAGCACCCCGCTCGCATCCGGTGCGTTCAATCGCGGAAGCCGGGCCTCGACCTCAAGATCGGTCAGAAAGAGCGAGTGATCGAAGCGGTCGAACGGATAAAGCCAGGCGCGGTTGGACAAAAACCCCTTCGATATCAAAGCAATGTTCGGCCACCGCTTGTTGCCGCGCCGCTCCAGCGCCCACAGGTGGCGCAAGAGCCGCCAGCGATGCCTGAGACGCGAAAGCGGCATTATCCCGCCCTAGGCCGCGCGCGGCTAATGTAGCGCGCCAGGATCGGCCGTAGCCGCGGGTCGCCCAAAAGCTGGTCATAAAGCTGGAAAAACCGCAGGCTCGGATGAGCGTTTCCCTCTATCACGGTCGGACCATCTTTCGTCACCGCGATGTCCCAACCCACGTAAGCGAGATAGGGAAACGCCCGCCCAAGCGCCAGCACCAGATCGAGAACGCCTTGCCAGTGGGGCACCATGATCCCGGCGATGGCGCTTTGCGTGTCGGGATGGACCGCATGCCGGACGACCCGGTTGTCGGGCGCTATCGTGATCGCCTCGCTCAAACCGCCCGTCTCAAGGTCGATCTTTGCGACAAGCCCCCCGGCGCTGAAATTGTCCACCGGGGCCGAAGATGCCGTACCGAACCGATGAATCGCGGCAGCGGCGACCGGCTCGCCCGCCTCGTCCCTCAGCATCAGGAACCGGATCGTGTTCAGGGCACCCGGAAAAATGGTCTGGGCATAACCGGCCTGCTCGACAAAGCCGGTGAGGATCGCGTCCTCCCCTCGATACTGGGCGATGGCATCAAGCGACCGCCCAATCTGGATCGCCCGCCCCTTCGACCCAAGCGTCGGCTTGATCACGAAGCGCCCAGTCCCGGCGAAATGCTCGCGCAGCGCCGCCTCGCCGCCCTTCGTCCAGTGCCAGTGACCAGCGTAGTGGCAGGCGAAAAGGCGCGGTGTCGGAAGGCCGTTCATTTCCAGCGACTCACCGAACACGGCCTTGTTATCAAGCACATAGGCATAGTGCCCGTTCAAGCCGTGCAGCTCATGCTCGCGCTCGGAATTGCTGATGACACCATCCGTATCGCCGCGTATCTGGCGGTACCAGTCCGCCTCCCGGGGATCAAAGCCGGCCAGCAGGTCTTTCGCGCGCTGAAGCCGACCCGCGCCCGCAATGGCTGCGCTGCCCCGCCAATAACCCTTGCCATTGCGACGGATGAACTTAAGCCGACGCTTGAGCGCGCCGTTCCCTACCATCGCCATTCAAGCAACTCCCCGATCAGCCGAAGGCGCGTCGTCTTTCGCCAGCCTCAGAAGGCTCCCGAAGCGCAGTTCCCACTCGGGGGGCTCGAAGACATCCATGCCGCCTTCTGGGTAGAAGGTGATCTCTCCGAACCGGATCTTGCCGAAATTCTCGTAAAGATCGACGCGGCAGAAATCGAACGGTTCGGACAGCGTCTCAGCCACTCGCAGCAGACCGCCAAGATCGTCCGGCGCAGCAATCGGCGCTTCGTTGACAGGTGCTGCGCGCCGACGAACCGGCAGGGGCCGCCAATCGGTGTCGAACACAGTCTTGGTGCGTTTTCCAGCGGTTTCCTGGATCGACATGATGAAGTGCGGCACGCCATGGAAGCAGAAGATCTTGTATTCCCTCAGCTCACCCGACGTATCGGGTTCCATGAATTCTTCGACCAGAATACCCGGCCTGATATCGCGGTAGGGCGGCTCGCGATGGCGGTGCCACTGGTTGAACGCCAGATGATCGGCAAGCTTCGCGCGCGCCGCCGCCCAGTCGAAGCCGACGCGGTCACGGCAAATGACGACCCCGCCAAAATCGTGGTTGGTCTTCAGCACGAACTTCTGCTGCGTGATCCTGCGGGGATTGATGTCGCCCAGCCGATAGGTCGCCATGATCATCGGCACAAGGATATCGTTGCCAAGCTTCGCTGCCACGTGCTCGCGGACCCGGATCTTGTCGGCGCAGATCGTCTGCAGTGGATCAACCGGACGCAGCTTGAGAGCATTCAGCTTTTCGCTCAACCCCACCGGATTGGCTAGATCGAGCTCAAGACCCGTCTTCGCGCGGTACTGCGCCTTCAAAAAATCCTCGACAGGTGTCGTGGCATCCCGTTTCATCCCGGCTTTGCGGGACAGCCGATGCAGCCGCACCAGAACATTCGGCGCGTAGCCCGCGAAAAGGCGCCGCGCCTGCTCCCTGATTGCAGACCTCATCGCCGGGCCTTGAACGGATGCTTCACGAAACGCTCCCACGCAGTTCCCGCATTGCCTCGGGCCAAGCTCGAGACGACGACTGGAAAAAGGCCGCCTCGCCGCTAGCCTTCGCGGAAGGCCATCCCGCGCTCCGCAAGCCGTGTATTTGACCCATGCACACTGCCTCCTTTGACGACCGAATTGGCTCGAAGGTACTGCGCAGAAATGTCAACCGCGCAGCAATATCGTTTTTCTCTAACCTGCCCTCTGTCTAAACTAGCTATCAAGTCGATCTAGCTAAGCGGTAGTTTGTGTTTCGTTGGCACAATAACAACCCGACGGCCGATCACAGAACCGGTCAGGTCAAGCAACGGCCTGGCATCCCGCTGTGCAGCAGCGCCAGTCGCCAACGATTGTCGGCGGAATCGTGCAGAGCAGCGACCAATCACCCTCGAACGTCCAGCAATAATGTTGCTCGGCGGCAAACGCACCGGCCTCAATGACCGCTGACGGGATATTGCACCGCGGCATAGGGTGCGGCCTCAATGGCTGATTTGGAGCTGGGCCGGGAAGGTGCCCTCATTGATCTTGCGGTAGAGGGTGGACCGGGACAGGCCGGTCCGGGAGACGACGGTCTTGAGACGGATGATACGGTCTGGTGTGGGCATGGCTGTGCTGCCTTCTGTTGGCTGTCTCTGACGGTTGCTGAACCAGACAGACGAGTGCCACCCGCACGCGCAAGGGACTTCAAGACATCAAGGGGTCGTGGCGAAGAAAGAGCGGCAAATCGGACGGGTCATAGTCCGATCCCCAATCCCCTGACGAGGTCGAAGCCATGACTGAAGGCAAGTTGCTGCCCGAGC
>NZ_JBOFBI010000402.1:0-6945 GCF_051645465.1 Tabrizicola sp.
TCGGAAGAAGGGCGCGCCGCGCGGGAGTATTTGGAAAAGAGCAAATGCGCTTGCTCTTTTTTCAAGTACTCCGGGGAGCTCGAGGGGCAGCGCCCCTCGTCAGCCGAGGAGGAGGGCGCAAGCCCCGACGACGAGACAAAGAGTCTTCGCGCGTCAGCGCTCAATCTGAAAGCCGCCCGTCACCCGATGGCTTCGTCCGCCTCATAGGCCTCGATGATCCGACCGACCAGCGGGTGCCGAACTACGTCCTTCGAGGTGAAGTAGTTGAAGCTGACCCCCTTGACGCCCTTCAGGATCCGCTCGGCATCCGCAAGGCCCGAAGCGGTACCCCGCGGCAGGTCGACCTGGGTCCGGTCGCCGGTGATCACCATCCGGCTGCCCTCGCCCAGACGGGTCAGGAACATCTTCATCTGCATCGTGGTCGCGTTCTGCGCTTCATCCAGCACGATGAACGCGTTCGACAGCGTCCGACCCCGCATGAAGGCCAAAGGCGCGATCTCGATCCGCTTCTCCTGGATCAGCTTTTCCACCTGCTTCGATGGCAGGAAGTCGTTCAGCGCGTCGTAAAGCGGCTGCATGTAGGGATCGACTTTTTCCTTCATGTCGCCCGGCAGGAAGCCCAGCCGTTCGCCCGCCTCGACCGCCGGACGGGACAGGATGATCTTCTCCACCGCGCCGGAGATGAACATCGTCACCCCGACCGCGACCGCCAGATAAGTCTTGCCCGTCCCTGCCGGGCCGATGCCGAAACCAAGCTCGTTCTGGAAGAGGTTCGCGACATAGGCTTTCTGCGCTTCGGTCCGGGGTTCGATAGGCTTCTTCCGGGTTCGAAGCTCCATCCCCGTGCTGAAAAGCTCGATCTGCTCGGCGCCATCGGCTTCGCCCACCGGGCGGCCCATCCGCAGGGCACCGTCGATGTCTCCCGCTGCCACGCCGCGCCCTGACTCGAGCCGCGCATAAAGCGACCTTAGCACCGCCGCTGCCTGTTCCCGCGCTCCCTTGTCGCCGATCACCGCCAGGCGGTTGCCGCGTCGAAGGATATGCACCCCCATCTGGTGTTCGATCTGTGCAAGATTGCGGTCAAACTCGCCGCAAAGATCGATCAGCAACCGATTGTCAGGAAATTCGAGGACTGTCTCCACAATATCCTCGGCGGACGGGGGGGTCAGCGCGCTGATGCCCAACGGGCGCTCCTTCTGTGATGGCCACAGGCAAACTGTGCAGCCGGATACGTCATCTGGCAAGCGAAACCCGCCGCCAACACTAAGTCTTGTACGGAAACATGCCGTTTTCATGACGAAGTTCGCGGTCGGCGCCAAAGAAAAAGGCCCCGGTCCTGCCGGGGGCCTCCTGCAGCTAAACGATACGGGCTAGCGTGGAACGCGGTCCGCGATCGGCGAGCTTGACGACTGATAGTCACCAATGACAGTTCCGGGCGGATACTTGTCGTCGCAGACCGGCAGACCGGTTTTGGGGTCGAAGCGCGGGGAGGAATAGCCCTCAAGCCCGTCATCAATGATCCAGACCTGACAGCCATCTGGATCGTAGGCAATTGCAGCTTCGCCCTCGACGAGACCACCATCGTCGGTGCCCCGGTCATCGTCCTCCGCAATCACCGAGTCAGGCCCGTGATACAGCCTTGAGCCTTCGAACACGCCGCAGCCCGAAAGTGCCGCGCCCATTGCCAGCAACAGACTCAGCCTAAACGGGTCCCAGGTCTGGCCGTCCTTGCGATCCATGGCAGTTTCTCCTGCAAATGTCATCGTGGTCAGCCCTTCAAGCAGAGAACTTCGACACGGCGGTTCTTGGCCATGCCCTTGCTGGTCGCGTTCGAGGCGGCTGGCTGGCTCTCGCCGTAGCCGACCACGCTGTCCACCGCCGCACCGACGGAACGTGCGACAGAGGCGACGGCCCCGGCGCGCGCTTCAGAGAGGCCCTGGTTATAGGCATCCGAGCCACGGCTATCGGTGTGCCCAGCGATCGAATACGAGAAGGCACCCGCCTGGCGGAAATACTCCTCAAGCTTCGACCGGCCTGCCGCCGTCAGGGTCGCGCTGGCCGTAGCGAAATAGGTGTCGGTGCTTTCGGTCAGGCAGCTCGTCTGCTTCAGACACACGGGTTTCCCGGTATGCGGGTCGCGCCGGGGCACCATGTAGCCTTCGGTTCCGCCGTCCGCCCACCAGTGCTGGCAGCCGTCCCGGTCGATCCAGACGCCCCATTCGATCTTGCCAGTGACAGCCGCATCCTGTGCCATCGCCATCGGCCCGACAACAAAGCATGCGCCCACGAAGGCCGACAGCAGCCCGAACCGCAGCGCGCTCCCCAGTTTCATCAATGCCCCCACTCCTTCGTTCTGACCCGGCCGAGTCGTCCCACTCTTGCGGGCTATAAAACAGATCAATGTGCCCCAAGAGAAGAAGTTCGTCGGTATTTGCCGGTTTTTTTGCATCAGACCAATCCTGAAGTGCGACTTTTTGGCCATTCTGCCACAGTCGGATCAGGTCCGACGATCTCGAAAAGTGGTTCTGCTGCCAAAGAGTTGGAGGACGAAGCTAAGACGCGTACCCGCTTAAGTTGTCCGATCCGGCCTTCGGGATCCGTAACGTGAACGGCATGCAGGTGATCGGACTTGCCGACCATCTGCCCGGCCTTCCGTCCGGCCTTCTCGTAAAGAACCTGAACCTCGCGACCCACCATCCGCTCTTGCGCCTCATGCTGCTGGGCCGTGATCAAGGCCTGCAAGGCCTGCAAGCGCTCGTCGGCCACATCGGCCGGAACCGGTGTCTTCTCGGCGGCGGGTGTGCCAGGCCGCGCCGAATACTTGAAGCTGAACGCCGCACCGAACCCGACCTCCCGAACCAGCGCCATTGTCGCCTCGAAGTCAGCCTCCGTCTCGCCTGGGAAGCCTACGATGAAGTCCGACGACAACAGGATATCCGGTCGCGCCGCACGGATGCGATCCACCAGCCGCAGATAGCTTTCGGCGGTGTGTTTGCGGTTCATCGCCTTCAGGATCCGGTCGCTGCCCGACTGCACCGGCAGATGCAGATAGGGCATCAACTCCGGCAGATCGCCATGCGCGGCAATCAGGTCGTCTTCCATGTCGTTCGGGTGGCTGGTCGTATAGCGAAGCCTCGCCAGACCCTCGATCCTGGCCAGCTCGCGCAGAAGCCGGGCCAGGCCCCATACGCCCCCCGGCCCCTCGCCGTGATAGGCGTTGACGTTCTGACCCAGAAGCGTGATCTCGCGCACGCCCTGCGCCACCAGCCCCCGCGCTTCGTCCAGAAGCCGAGACACCGGGCGGCTCACTTCCGCACCCCGTGTATATGGGACCACGCAGAAGGCGCAGAACTTGTCACACCCTTCCTGCACGGTCAGAAACGCCGTCGGGCCGCGCAGTGCCTTCCGTTCCGGCAGGGCCGAGAACTTGTCCTCAAGCGGAAACTCGGTATCGACCTGCCGCCCCCCGGCTTCCACCATCTCCGGGAGCCGGTGATAAGCCTGCGGCCCTACCACCAGATCAACGACCGGGGACCGGCGCAGAATCTCCGCGCCCTCGGCCTGCGCCACGCAACCCGCGACGCCCACCTTTAGCCCCGGCTTCGCCACCTTCAGCGACCTCAGACGCCCAAGGTCGGAGTAAAGCTTCTCCGACGCCTTCTCGCGGATGTGGCAGGTGTTCAGCAGCACCATGTCCGCGTCTTCCACCACGTCCGTCGTGACATAACCCTTCGCGCCCAGGGCTTCTGCCATGCGCTCGCTGTCGTAGACATTCATCTGGCAGCCGTAGGTCTTGACGAACAGCTTCTTGGCGTCGGTCATGCGGGTCGGTCCCTGTAGGATGATCCGGGCGTTTACACCCTCTGGTCCAACACAGCAACGTCGGGATCAGCCCGCGGCCGTCGTGACATCCGGCCCATCGGCAGCATACTGCGGCAAACCGTCGTTGATCTGGTAGTATTCCGGTCGCCCCTCGGTGCAGATGTGGTAGCCGGGGTGCAGGCATTCGGGTCGGTCGAAAGACCCGGCGAGGATGGCATAGCGCGCGTCGTCGTTTGGCTTCCAGAACAGTATCGTTCCGCATGTTGCGCAGAACCCCCGGCGGGCAAACTCCGATGCAGCAAACCAAGTCAGGCTTTCCCCGCCCACAAGATCCAGGGCGTCCGCACCGACGCTGGTTGCGGCAGAGTAAAGGCCAGACTGTCGGCGGCATTGCGAGCAATGACAGAATATCACGTCGCGCAGGGGGCCGCTGGTTGTGAAGCGTACCTTTCCGCAAAGGCAGCCTCCAGTTTCTTTCCCCGTCATGTCGGCCTCCAGTCGTCACTGGCGACAGAGTCGCATGCGCCGCATCCCGCGACCCAACGAAAGGCGACAAACCGGCTCGCCAATGCGACGGCTTGCATTGCCCGCGCCGATCGCCGAATCTGGCGCGTGATCCCGACCGGACCCCATGAATGCGTTATCCAAGCCTGACCGAACTTCTTGACCGCAAGCGTACCGCGCTTGGCAAAGGCCCGCTTTCCGTCGTCCTTGCCGAAGACGATGTCGAGATCGGCTCCACCCTTGATCACCAGCTCGCCTGCGGCTTTCGCGACGTCCTGCTCCTGGCGCCCGAGGGCGTACAGGTCTCGCCCGATCACGAAACGCGGGTGCATATAGTTACCCATGACGTCTTCGCGGATGGCGCGCTTGTCGCGGCCGTGAACCAGGTGATCGCAAAGCTGCCCGGCACCTGGCTCCACTACTGCTACAACGCCGAGTACCTCTTCTTCCCGTTCTGCGAAACACGCCGGGTGCGTGAGCTTCTGACCTTCCACGCCGAAGAACGGCGCGAGGCGATGCTGACCTATGTCATCGACCTTTACGCTGGCGACCTCGGGTCCAGCGCCGACGCCGTCTCGCGCACCGATACCTGGCTGGACCGCTCGGGCTACTATGCGCTGGCCCGCAAGGACCCGGCCAACGACTGGCAACCGAAAGAGCGGCAGCTCGATTTCTTCGGCGGCCTGCGCTGGCGGTTCGAGGAGCACATCCCCTACCCCCGCCGCAAGATCGACCGGATATCGCTGTTCCGTGCCAAGCCCGGCCTGAAGCTTCTGCCCGACTTCACGCTGTCGGACGAAGAGATGAACACCTACACCTGCCGCTGGCACCACAGCCTGACGGCAGCGGTCTGTTCCTTCCGCACTGCCAAGGCCTTGCGCACCAATCCCGGCTCACGCCACGCGATCCAGACCTTCCTCTGGCCCAACTCCGTCCGCTTCGACTGGCACAGCCAGCAACTGATGGACCTCGGGCTGATGGAACCAGGGCAGTGGTTCTAGGCAATGGCGCGCCGGTCAAGAGGGACGCGCCTGTCCGCCCCGTTTCTGCGACGGATAGCATGGCGCGATCCCAATGATGCCCGACCGAAGGAATACCCCTTCACCCTGCCGTTCATGCGCGATCCCGAGTGGCAGATGGAATTCACAACCCCAGTCACCATTATCATCGGCGAGAACGGCACCGGCAAATCGACCCTGATCGAGGCAATTGCGGCCTTTGCCGGCTACGACGAGGCTGGCGGCGGCAAAGGCTATCGGCCGGTTGATCACTCCCGCGCGCTCGACCGCTCGGGCGCAGCACTGGCCGATCACTGGCGCGCGGCCTGGCTGCCCAAGATCACCGACGGCTGGTTCTTCCGCGCCGAGTCATTCTTTTCGGTCGCCCGCTATCTTGATGAGACGGCGCGGGACGCAGGTGGGTCGCCTCCCGACTTTCTCTCGTACTCGCACGGCGAAGGGTTCATCCGGCTGTTTCAAGAGCGCTTCGCCCGGCAGGGGCTCTACCTCATGGACGAACCCGAAAGCGCCCTTTCCCCCAAGCGGCAACTCGATCTGCTGGCGATCCTGTCGCGCGTTCAAACCACAGCCTCTGCGCAGGTCATCATGGCAACGCATTCTCCGATCCTGATGGCCCTTCCCGGCGCGCGGCTGTTGCAGGTAACGCGGTTCGGCCTTGACGAGACCGATCTGCAATTGACGCCGCACTTCCGGCTCTACGAAAGCTTCTGCCGAGATCCGATCGCTTTCGTCACCGAGGCCTTGGATGACCGGAAGATCACCGACGAGGACTGATCGCCCGGCGGTCAGCGCGGAAAGCCTGTTATCGGTCGAGATATCGCCTCAGGCCCGGCGCAGCCGGATCACCACATCGACGCGGGCCACTTCCATGCCGTCTGGGGCCTTCGGCAAAGCCGAAATCTCCAGCTCCTCGGCCGGGGCATCGGTAAGCGTATGGCTGTCTTCCCAGTAGAAATGCGGGTGATCGTCTATCCGCGTATCGAAATAGCTTTTCGACCCGTCGACCACGACTTCGTTCATGAGCCCCGCATCGCAAAAGGCGCGGAGCGTGTTGTAAACGGTCGCAAGGCTGACCTTCTCGCCCGCCTCGGCCGAGAGCGCATGCAGGCTTTCCGCGGTCACATGCCGGTTCTCGCCGTCGCCCACCAGAAGGCAGGCGAGCACAAGCCGCTGACGCGTGGGGCGCAGGCCCCCCGCCTTCAGCCAATCTGCGCTGCGTTCGGTGCCGGTCAAATGCCCGCCCCTTGCCGTTGCTCTGCGTTGATATAGGGCCGAGAACCCGACTGTTTCAATCCGGAATCGCCCGTTTCAGCGGGAAATCCCCTCAAATCCCTGCCGAATCCCGCTCCCGACGACAAAAGTCATCACTATGGGGCCGTTGCGATCGGCCACAATGACGTGATCGGGCGCGGGGGCAACGCCGTCATGGCCGCCTCCCGTCTCCGCCCGGCTGCGCTTGCCACCTTTCCCCCCCGGATGCTAGGGATGCTCAAACGCTTATCGGGGGACCACAAGGGATGGCGTCATATCCGACCTACTTCGACAAGGACGCGCTTCTCGCCTGTTCGCGGGGCGAGCTCTTCGGCCCCGGCAACGCCCA
>NZ_JBOFBI010000403.1:0-2692 GCF_051645465.1 Tabrizicola sp.
CGCCGCGGCTACAAGGCCTTTGCGCAGGACTTCTACAAACTGATCCGGGCCGAAACCGACCCGATCATCAACGACCTGAAAACGATCCAGATCGGCCTTTTCCGCGAACGCACGCAGGGAACGCTGAAGGATTTCCTGCAGGAACAGCGCGAGCTTCTGATGAGCGCGCTGGCCAGTTCGGAAATCTCGATGGAAGAGATGAAGGAACTCTTCGGTGTTAACGCGTGGGAAGACCGTCAAGAGTGCCTTGCGACAATCATGGACGAACTCAGCGACTACGCCGAGTAAGGCCGGTTTGCGCAGAAGAGGACCAGACGAATGGCAATGAACCGCAAACCCCGTATCGCCCTGATGGGAGAATTCAGCTCTGGCAAGAGCACGCTCTGCAACGTGCTTTTGGGCGCGCGGCCGCTGTTGGAGAAGGTGACGGCGACGCAGTTGCCGCCCGTCTGGCTGTCGTATGGCACGGCACCGGCCTATTCGGTGGGTCTGGACGGTCAGAAATGGGCGCTTGATGTCGCCGACCTCGGCTCGGTTCAGCTGGAAGGCACCGAGCATGTCCGCATCTTCATGAAGAGCGATCTCCTGCGCTATTGCGACCTGATCGACATGCCGGGCATTTCCGACCCCAGCATGTCGTCGGAAGTGTGGGAGCGGATGACCTATCTGGCGGATGGCGTGCTGTGGTGCACGCCTGCCAATCAGGCCTGGCGGCAGTCTGAATCGGGCGTCTGGTCGACCTTCCCGGAAGGCATGCGCCGCAACGCGCTGCTTCTGGTGACGCGGTTCGACAAGATCGTCGGCGACAGCGACCGTGCGAAGGTTCTGAAACGCGTTGCCGCCGAAACGGACGGGCTTTTTGCCGGGTTCTTCCCGATGGCACTGACCCAGGCGATGGCTGCGGGCGATGATGAGGTGAAATGGGTCGACAGCGGCGCGCATGACGCGACGACCGCGCTGTTCGAGCTGATCCACCGGCTGATCGACGAGGGCGTGCCGGACGAAAACGTGCCCGCGATCGCTGGCGAGAACGACTACACGCCAGAGCCTGACGCGGTGAAAAGCCTTATCGCCGAGCATTTCGAGCGGTTGATGGTGATCCGCAACACCCCGGTGGTAAAGATTCTGCCGCGCCGCGTGCAGGCGAAAGGCGACCGGATCATGCGCACCGAACGCCCGACAGCCGAACAGGGCGAGACGGTCGTGTCCTTTTCCGATTCCGACTGGCCCGACATCGAGGTTGCGCCCAAGCCGAAAGAGGTGGATATGCGGAGTGTCATGAACCAGTCCAAGGGTTCGTGACGCAAGGCGGACACGAAGGGCGGGACCGTGGGCGTAGCAGACAGTCTGAAGTCGGTCACCAAGGCCTTTCCTGAGGCCAAGGTCGTGGCCTTTGCCGACCTGTCGTCACGGATGATCCTGGCTTCGGTCGGGGGCGAGGATACGACGCAGGAACGGCTTGACCGGCTCTGCCAGCAGGCCCGCGCCAGCTTTGACGATCCGCTGTTCACCCTGTCCGTCGAAGCGTTCGGAGAGCCGAATGGCGCGATCGTCGTTGATCCGGCCGGGGTGAAGGTTTTCATCCGTTCGGAATCCGAGGCGGCCGATGCGCTGTGCTGCATCTGCGATCATGGCATTGACCTTGGGACATTTGTGGCCAAAATCCGTGCAACGCTGGATGAAATCACTGCGGGCGCGTGACAGGGGTCAGTCAAGCCATTGAAAAAAGGAACGGTTCCAGTCATTTCGCGTTTGCAGTCACTGCAAACACCTTCTCGGCTTGCGGCCGGAGGGGGCCGTGTGATTGCCGATATGTCCTCGGCCAGCCCGCTGACAGCCCTTTTGCGCGAGGTGAACGAGACGGTTCTGGGTCGGTCGCTGCTGTTTGAAACCGGGGGCGGGGCCAGTCTGACGCTGGATGTGGCCGGGCGGCGGGTGCTTCGTCTGACGGCTGTCAGCGGGCTTGGCAATGCCGAAGCCTGCCTTGGCGCAGAGGCGCTGGAAGATGAACACAAGGACGACCTGATCAAGCTGTTTCAGGCGCTTGCCCTTCCCCGGCAGGAGCTGCGCGTCGTCTCCGGGCCGATGAGCCGCGGCGGCGAAGGGATGAGCGTCGGGCTGCCCGTGGCATTGCTTGCCGATCTTCTGCTGATCGAACTGAACGGGATCGGAGCTGAGCCAGCGCAGGAACCTGAACCGGAGCCCGAGGCGGAAATGCCAGAGGCGGCGGAGGTTCCGGCGGGTGCTGACGGGTTCCTCACCGCCTTTGCGGGGGCGATGGGCAGTGGGGTCATGGCGTGGTTGATCGTCGGTGGCGCAAGCGACGGCGCGACCTTCGGGCCAGACGACATGGTTTCCCACCTGAACGGTTTTCTGGACGACGAGGGCGAGGCGCTGGGCCGCCAGCTGGATCAGATGGCAGATACCCCGGAGGGGCCGGTGTGCCTGGTACTCGGCTCGGCCCTGTCGGAAGGGCACAGTATTCTGGTGGTGCGGGCCGAAGGCGGGGTTCTGCTTGGCGTGACAGAGGGCGATGCGACGGCGCCGGTCCTCAGCGCCTGGAACACCGTCCGGGCCTGACGCAGTTTACGTTCTTCCAGGGCCACCCGCTCATCACTCCCTTGCGGGCGTTCTTCGCTCGCCGCCCAGCGAAGAACGCCCGCACGGGAGTGATGAGCGGCCCGCTCCGGGT
>NZ_JBOFBI010000404.1:0-4197 GCF_051645465.1 Tabrizicola sp.
TCTGCCTGACATTCTTCGCCTACCCAAACCTGCAGCCCGGGCGATTTGCCCTGTCTTTGGCTCGTCCTAGCACAGAAAAATCCGGGGCGCAAAACGCCTTTCGTGACTTTTCAACGGTTAGGAAAGCTCAGTTGCGCGCGGGCAAGTCGCCGATGTGAACGCCAACACCCGGCAACTTGCCAAGCGTACGCGGCCCGCAGTCAACAATCTCATAGGCCGCCGGATCAGCGAACAGCGCATGAAGCAGCCGGTTCGTCAGCGCATGGCCGGCACGATCGCCAAGATAACGACCAAGGATCGGGCCACCGGCCAGCGCCAGATCGCCGACCGCGTCCAGCATCTTGTGCCGCACCGGCTCGTCCGCATGGCGCAGGCCGCCCGGCGAAAGCACCCGGTCGCCGTCAAAGACCACCGCGTTTTCCAGCGTCCCGCCCAGGGCAAGGCCGTTCGCCCTCATCAGATCGACGTCCGACTGGCGGCAGAAGGTGCGGCTGTCCGACAGTTCCCGCACAAAAGCGCCGTTGGCCATGTTGAGCTCGCGCTCCTGCACGCCGATGGCGCCTTCCTCGAAATCGATGCGGAAGGCGATCTCCAGCATGTCAGCGGGTTCCAGCTGCGCCATCGCATCGCCGTCACGCACTTCAACCGGCTTCAGCACGCGGATGGCACGGACCGGCTGATCCTGCTCGACCATGCCGACCGCAAGAAAGCCCTCGATGAAGGGCACCGACGATCCATCGAGGATCGGCACTTCCGGCCCGTCGATCTCGATCTCGGCGTTGTGGATCGCGAAACCGGCCAGCGCTGCCATGATGTGTTCGATGGTCGAAACCGATACGCCATCGGCATTCTCGATGACCGTGCAAAGCCGCGACGGCGTCACCGCATCCCAGCGCGCGGGAATCAACTGATCACGGTCGGTGATGTCGGTCCGGCGGAACCAGATCCCATGATCGACCGGCGCGGGGCGCACGACCATACGAACCGGAGCACCGCCATGCAGGCCGTACCCGGTAAAGGTCGCAGGGGATTTCAAAGTGTTCTGCACGTCTCGCTCAACCTCGAATGAAGCAGGATTACTCCCTGTCTTCGGTTGACTGTTAGCTATTCGTTAAGGGCCCCGATCTCAACTCACTCTTTGTGACCGAATGTAACAGTGCCAAGGGGCACCCTAAACGCTTGATTCAAAATGAAAAGGCCCGGTCTCCCGGGCCTTTCTGAAAGGTTGATACCGCGTTCTTTTTCAGTTGGCCTGGCGGCGCAGGAAGGCCGGAATCTCGATCCGATCCTGATCGGTGCCCATGTCATGCTCGTCGTCATAGGCGGTGACCGGGGGCTGCTGACGGCTGACCGGAGCCGAAGCGGCGGCTCCGGTTTCCAGATGGCCAGCCATGCGGTTGATCAGCGAACCGATCCCGAAGCGCGGCTTTGGCGCAGCCGGCGCCGGGGCCGCAGGGGTCGGAGCAGCCGCAACCGGCGTCGGCCGGGTGAACTTGGCGGGCGTCCCGCTTGGACGGCTCACCGCCGCCTGCAGGCGGGCAAGCGCCTCGGGCGAAGGCTGGCCCGCCACGCGCGGACGCGGCGCCACGAACTCGGCCGCATCGGCCTCGATCGCCGCCGGGGTCGAGCGGATCAGCGACGGCTGTGCGGCAGGCTGCGGGCGGTAGGCCGGCGGAGGCAGGTCGTCGGCTTCGACGATATCCTCGGCTTCCATGTCGGCTTTCGAGGCGACCGCGTCGAACGCCGCATCCGCAACCGTCTCGATCGTTTCCTCAAAGGCGGCGCGCTCTTCCATAACCGGCTCCGGCGCCCGCTGTGTCTCAGGCTGATGCGCGGGCGTCAGCGTCAAAGGCGAGCTCATCGACCGGCGCGCAACAGGCACATCGGCCTTGTTCGCCGCCGAAGCATCGATGCCGGTGGCCACGACCGACACCCGGATCCGGCCTTCCATCGCGGTATCAAGCGTGGAACCCACGATGATGTTCGCTTCCGGATCCACCTTCTCGCGGATGATGTTCGCCGCCTCGTCCAGCTCGAACAGCGTCAGGTCATGCCCGCCGGTGATGTTGATCAGAACACCCTTGGCGCCGTTCAAGCTGATCTCGTCCAGAAGCGGGTTGGCAATCGCCTTCTCGGCCGCCTGGACCGCGCGATCCTCGCCGTTCGCCTCGCCCGTGCCCATCATCGCCTTGCCCATCTCGTCCATCACCGCGCGGACGTCGGCGAAGTCGAGGTTGATGAGGCCCGGCCGCACCATCAGGTCGGTCACGCCCTTGACGCCCTGGTAGAGGACGTCGTCGGCCATCGCGAAGGCCTCGGTAAAGGTCGTCCGCTCGTTCGCCAGCCGGAAGAGGTTCTGGTTCGGGATGATGATCAGCGTGTCGACAACTTTCTGAAGCGCTTCAATGCCTTCCTCGGCCTGGCGCATCCGCTTGCCACCCTCGAACTGGAAGGGCTTCGTCACCACGCCCACGGTCAGCACGCCCAGCTCCCGCGCGGCCTGCGCGATGATCGGCGCCGCGCCCGTGCCGGTCCCGCCGCCCATCCCGGCGGTGATGAAGCACATGTGCGCCCCGGCCAGATGGTCGACGATTTCCTCGATGGTTTCCTCGGCCGCGGCCGCCCCAACCGACGGGCGCGCACCTGCGCCCAGACCTTCCGTCGCTTTCACGCCCATCTGGATGCGGCTGTAGGCGCGGCTTTGCTGCAGCGCTTGCGCATCGGTGTTGGCCACCACGAACTCGACCCCCTCAAGGGATTTGTCGATCATGTTGTTGACCGCGTTTCCGCCAGCACCGCCCACACCGAATACGGTGATGCGCGGCTTGAGCTCTTCACGCTCGGAAGTCATCGTCAAATTGAGTGCCATGGGTTTGCCTGTCCCTTTGTCCGCCGCCTGTTTCTTATTCCGACCCCTCACAATTCCCCTGCGGAAGGCCGACTTATCCCCGATTCTATCCACAACCAGAGCAAAGGTCACGAGAAAAACTCGGCACCGCCGCGAAATCTGGGGCCCTTTTCCCCGAAATCAGCGGTATTTCGCCCCGGATGCAGGATATTGTGGTCACCAGTTGTCCTTGAACCATTTGACGGCCCGCCGCAGCGAGCGTGCCGGATAGCGTTCTGCCGGGATTTCGAAGTCCCACCATTCGTCCTGCGGATGCGCCGCAAAGAGGCAGAGCCCCACCGCCGATGCAAAAGCCGCCCCCGTCGCCGCCTGCGGCAGCCCCTGCACCCGCAGCGGACGGCCAAGCCGGACCCGCTGCCCCAGCACCCGCGTCGCGATCCCGTCGAGCCCCGGTATCTGGCTCGCCCCGCCGGTCAGCACGATCTGCTGGCTCGGCAGCGTGTCAAAGCCCGCTGCATCCAGCGTCGCGCGCACTTCCTCCAGGATCTCCTCGACCCGTGGCCGCATGATCCCGATCAGCTCGGTCCGGCTGATCTGGCGGCGATCCTTTTCCCAGTCGCCGCTGTCACCGCCGATGTCGATCATCTCGCGGTCGTCCATGCCCGTCGCATAAAGCCCGCCATGCCGCGTCTTGATCCGCTCGGCCGCCGCCAGCGGGATCTGCAGGCCTTTGGAAATGTCCGAGGTAACATGATCCCCGCCCATGCGAACGCTGTCGGCATAGATCATGTGCTTCTTCATGAAGATCGAAATGCCGGTCGCCCCGCCGCCCATGTCGATACACGCCGCCCCCAGCTCCTGTTCGTCCTCGACCAGCGACGAGATCGCCGAGACATAGGCCGAAGACGCAAGCCCCGCGAGCTCCAGATCGCAGCGCTTGATGCAGTAAAGCAGGTTCTGCACCACATCGCCGTCAACCGACAGAAGATGCATGTCGCAGGCCAGCCGGTGCCCGATCTGCCCGCGCGGGTCCCCCAGACCCGAACGGTGATCCAGCGCAAAGTTCACCGGCTGCGCATGCAGCACCTCGCGCCCCGCGCCAAGGTCAGGCACGTCGCAGGCGGCCAGCACGCGGCTTACATCCTGTTCCGTCACCACGCTGTCCTGCAGGTCCAGCTCGCCCGCCAGCCCGTAACTCCGCGGCTCGGCACCCGAGAAGCAGGCGATCACATGATCGACCCGCACATTCGCCATCTTCTGCGCCGCCTGAACCGCCGTGCGGATCGCCCGCTCCGTCTCGTTCATCACCGCGATTTCGCCAAAGCGCACCCCGCGTGACCGCGTGGTAG
>NZ_JBOFBI010000405.1:0-17927 GCF_051645465.1 Tabrizicola sp.
GGAACCCGAATGTGAACATCCATTCGCATCATCGTTCGCGCCCGGTGTGGGATGAAGGGATTGCGGGCTTCGTGCCGGGGCCGGATGGGCCTCCGGGCCTTCTCGTCGCGGGTGCGGCGGCGGGACGCATGTCTACCCATGGCGCGCTGGCCTCTGGCCAAGCGCAGGCCATCGCGGCGCTGACGGACTTGGGGAGGACCGCCAGCGCTGATGTCCTGCCCGAAGCCGAAGATGCGCCTGTCCGGGTCACGCCGAAGTGGTATGTCGCGGGCGGCAAGGGCCGGGCCTGGATCGACCAGCAGAACGACGTGACCGTGAAGGACGTGAAGCTCGCCCATCAGGAGAACTTCACCTCCGTCGAGCATCTGAAGCGCTACACCACGCTTGGGATGGCGACGGATCAGGGCAAGACGGGCAACGTTCTTGGCCTTGCGATCATGGCCGAACTGACCGGCCGGTCGATCCCCGAGACCGGGACGACGATCTACCGCCCGCCCTATACGCCTGTCGCGATGGGGGCGCTGGCGGGCCGGTCGCGGGGCAAGGAGTTCAAGCCGTTCCGCCTGACGCCCTCCCACCACTGGGCCACCGAACAGGGCGCGATCTTTGTCGAGGTCGGCAACTGGCTTCGCACGCAATGGGTGCCGAAACCGGGTGAGACGGAATGGCGGCAGTCGGTCGACCGCGAGGTTCTGGCCACGCGCAAGTCGGTGGGCATCTGCGACGTCACCACCTTGGGCAAGATCGACATCCAGGGCACCGATGCGGGGGCGTTCCTGGACAAGGTCTATGCCAACACGTTCTCCACCCTCCCGATCGGAAAGTGCCGCTACGGGCTGATGCTCCGCGAGGACGGGATCGTCTTCGATGACGGCACCACGGCGCGGATAGGTGAACACGAGTTCGTAATGAGCACGACCACCGCGAACGCCATCACGGTCTTCCGGCATCTGGAGTTCTACCGCCAGTGCCTTTGGCCCGACATGGACGTCCAGCTGATCTCGACCACCGAGGCCTGGGCGCAGTTCTCGGTCGCAGGGCCGAATGCGCGGAAACTCCTGGAGAAGGTGGTCGATCAGGAGATTTCGGATGCGGCCTTCCCCTACATGGGGGCCGGAAACGTCACAGTTTGCGGCGGCCTTCGCGCGCGGCTGTTCCGGATCAGTTTCTCTGGTGAACTGGCGTTCGAAATCGCGGTGCCAACCCGCTATGGCGATGCTCTCCTGCGGGAAATGCTGTCACAGGGGGTGGAGTTTGAGCCGGTGGTTTACGGCACCGAAGCGTTGGGGGTGATGCGGATCGAGAAGGGCCATGTCGCGGGGGGCGAGCTGAACGGGCAGTCGACCGCGCTGAACATGGGCCTCTCGAAGATGGTGTCGAAAAAGAAGGACTCCATCGGCATGGTCCTTTCCCAACGTGAGGGTCTGAACGACCCCGACGGCTACCGGCTGGTGGGCGTGAAGCCTGTCGATCCGAACGGCAAGCTGGTTGCGGGCAGCCACTTCCTGGACAAAGGGGCGGCACCGGTCGCGGCGAACGATGGCGGGTGGCTGACGTCAAAGGCCTATTCGCCACATCTCGGGTGCGACATAGCTCTGGGCTACCTCAAGGGCGGCGACCGCAAGATCGGCACGCGCATGCGGGCGGTGAACCTGCTGAGCGGTCTTGATACGGAAGTGGACATCGTCAGCCCGCATTTCTTCGATCCGGAAGGAGAGCGGCTTCGTGGCTAAGCTGCAGGCAATGACAGCGCTCGGCGCGCATGAACCCGCGGTGATCACGGTGGGGCCGCTCACGATCAGCGAACGGTTCGACGTGGCCTTGGCCTCGGTGGCGGCACGGCGGGGGAAAGACCTCGCGAAGGCGGCAAAAGTGGCGGGTGTGCCGCTCCCTGGCCTTGCGCGGCACATAGGTGGCGACCCCTACAGCGCCTTCTGGGTGGCGCCCGAAATGTGGTTCGTGGAAGCGCCCTTCGTCGGCCATGAACTGATCGCCCAAATGCTGAAGGGTGCCTTCGGCGAGGCGGCGTCGATCACCGAACAGACTGACGCCTGGGTGGCATTCGACCTTGTGGCCCCCGATCTTGCCCCCCTTCTCGAACGGGTCTGCAACGTCGATTTCCCCGGCGTCCCCAACGGCTACGCAACCCGAACGGTGATCGAACACCTCGGCTGCTACCTGATCAAGCACGGGACCGGTTCCGTCCGGCTCTACGGCCCAAGGTCGTCGGCCAAAAGCTTGCTCCATGCGGTGGAGGTGGCCGCGGCCGCGGCGTGGTAGGGGTTTGGGTAGCGGGTCAGTTTGACTGGCGGCTTTGCGGACGAAGCGGGCATTGCAGTTGCTAGACTACTTGTCCGCTCTCTGCTTTTGTCGGAGAGCTATGCAGGGGCTATGGCAATGCTTGAAGTTGAGCCAACAGAAGAAAGCAGCGGATTTTGCGATTGCTGTGGAAATCAAACCCGCACCGTTTGGGGGTTCGTCCATAAAAGTGGACGAACTGTGGCTAGTTACTTTGTTCAATGGACAGTCGGTAAGTCCATCGAGGATCATCCTGCAAATTTCGATTTGATCTACGGCTCCTGGGGCGAAGGCACCACAAAGTGTGATCGGAGTGCCGTATCTCTCATCCATTTCGAGAATGCTGGCGTACCCGGTGTTTCAGTTGTCGATACAACCAACCGGCCTGCTGCAACTAGCGAACTAGTCGGGTCGGCGCTGACACGTCATGACGTGATCGGAACCCCGATGGCTCAGGAAGTATTCGCAATCTTTGATGCAGTGATGGTTCAGGATCCCCGCCTAAGCTGAGCTTCGCTGCGGCAAGGTATCTTGGTTAATCTGGGCTCAAAGCACCATTTCGAACCGACCGGCCAACAGGGTTTGGCTTGATATGATCCGTGTTTCCTATTAGTGAAATTGAGACTATTGGCGCATTTGCGGGGCCCTACCCATGTCAGACGGCGACGCCAGCTCTTCGCTTCCTCGCGGCAAGCCTGCCTTTGATCAGGACCCGCACCGGGTCCGGGAGATATCCGAGCGCAATCTCGAAGCTGCCATCGGGCGTGAAGTCCGGATCTTCCGGCGCCAGCAGGGGATGACGGTCGCCGATCTTGCGACTGTCACCGGCCTCTCCATCGGGATGCTGTCCAAGATCGAAAACGGCAACACCTCGCCCTCGCTGACCACGCTGCAGGTCCTGAGCCACGCGTTCTCGGTCCCCGTCACCGCCTTCTTCCGGAGCTACGAGGAACGCCGCGAAGTCCAGCATGTGAAGGCCGGCCAGCATGTCGAGATCGAGCGTCGGGGCACCCGCGCGGGCCACCAGTACAACCTTCTGGGGCATCTCGGTTCGAACAGCTCGGGCGTGGTCGTGGAGCCCTATATCATCACGCTGACGACCGAGAGCGACACTTTCCCCGCCTTCCAGCATGAGGGGCTGGAGCTTCTTTACATGCTGGAAGGCGAGGTCGACTATCGCCACGGCGATCAGGTCTATGCCCTGAAGCCCGGCGACAGCCTCTTCTTCGACGCCGACGCCCCGCATGGGCCCGAGACGCTGGTGAAGCTGCCGGCGCGGTATCTGTCCGTCATCTCCTACCCGCAAGGCTGAGGGCTTCCCATGGACCTGATCGACGATCTGGGTGCCGCCGTTGGCCGCGCTCAAGTCCTGACGGGCGAGGACATGGCCCGCTATGCGCGCGACTGGATGGGGCGGTATGAGGGCGCGCCCGCCGCTGTGGTCCGGCCCGGATCGACCGACGAAGTCGCGGCTTGTGTGAGGGTCGCCGCGAAGCATGGGCTGCCGGTCGTGCCGATTTCTGGGAACACCGGCCTGGTCGGCGGCACCATGACCAACGGCGGGGTGATGATCAGCCTCGAACGGATGAACCGCATCCGTGCGGTCAAGCGCGACGCGCGGCTGGTGGTGGCCGAGGCAGGCGTGATCCTGACCCGCCTCCATGACGCCGCCGAGGCCGAGGGGCTTTACTTCCCGCTCTGGTTCGGCGCCCGCGGCTCGGCGATGCTGGGGGGAGTGCTGGCCACCAATGCAGGCGGGTCGAACGTGCTGCGCTACGGCTCGACCCGCGCGTTGTGTCTGGGCCTGGAGGTCGTGCTGGCCGACGGACGGGTGCTGAACCTGATGTCGGAGCTTCACAAGGACAACTCCGGCTACGATCTGAAGAACCTCTTCATCGGCGCCGAGGGTACGCTTGGCATCATCACCGCCGCCGTCGTGAAGCTGGTTCCGGCGCCGAAGGCCCATGCGACGGCCACAGTCGCGGTGCGGTCCCTGACTGACGCGCTCACCCTTCTCAACCGGATGCAGGAGGCCACCGGGGGTCGCGTCGAGGCTTTCGAGTTCATGCCCCGCACCTATTCCGAACGGCTGAAGGTGGCGCGGCCCGATCTGGGCCTGCCCTTCGACCACATCCCCGAGGTCACGATCCTGATCGAAGCGGCCACAACCGTCACGACCGAAGCCACACCCGACGACACCGGCGAAGTGCCGTTCACCCGCATTCTGGAAACCGTCCTGGCCGAGATGATGGAGGCAGGCCTCGTCACCGACGCCGTCCTTGCCCGCAACACTCAGCAGCGCCGGGCGATGTGGGCGCGGCGCGAGGCGGCGGCGGAAATCTCGGTGGGCCTCCACCCCGAGGTCGACACCGACGTCTCAGTGCCGCTCGACAAGGTCGAGACCTTCCTGGCCGAAAGCTTGAAGCGGCTTGAAGCGCTGGACCCGGGCCTGAAAAGCCTGACCGTCGCACATCTGGGCGACGGCAACCTCCATTTCACCGCCTACCCGACCAGCGCCGACAAGGCCCTGAAAGACCGGGTGCTGGAGATCGTGGAAGATGTGGTCGCCGAGCTTGGCGGCAGCTTCTCGGCCGAACACGGGGTGGGGCTGTCGAAACTGACCTCCATGGCCAGGCGCAAGGACCCGGTGGCACTGGAGGTGATGCGGGCGTTGAAAGCGGCGCTTGACGCAGAGGGCCGGATGAACCCCGGCAAGGTCATTCCAGCCTAGCTTGTCCCTGCACGACCGACAGGATAGCGATGGCGCATGTCCGCCATCCGCATTTGCATGACTGACCCGGCCTTGCGCGCCGCGGGGCTTGTGATGGTCCTGCAGGGCGCCATCGTCTGCAGCTTTGTCCCCTACTTCTCGACCCTCGCCGTCAACACCTTCGGCTTCGGCGACGGGGGCTATGCCGTGCTCCTCGCGGTTTCCTCGGTCGTGTCGGTTTCCGTGGCGGTCGCGGCGGGCATCCGGGCGGATCAGACGGCGAACCGGCGGCAGATTACGCTTGGTGCAGTGGGCGCGCTGCTCCTTGGAACCTTCCTCATGACCGCGCTCCCCGGTCCTTGGGTCTTTGCCTTGACTGTCGCGGTCCTTCTCCCGATCAGCGGCGTGACGTTTGGTCAGGTCTTCGCCCTCGCGCGCCTCGCGGCCACGCGCTACCCCGAGGTCGAGCGCGATGGGATCATGGCCGTGATCCGCGCGCTTTTTGCCGCCCCGTTCGTCGTGGTCCTGCCGCTCTGGGCGCTGGTCTTTGCGGCAGGCGTTCCGGTCACGGCGATCTTTCCGGCCGGGCTGATGCTGTCGGGCCTGATGCTCCTAACGGTCCTCAGACTTTGGCCAAGCGATGCGAATGTGCCCTGGCAGGACAGTCCAAGCGGCCTCAGCTTCCGCGCGGCGCTGGCCGAGATGGGCCGCCTGCCGCTTGCCGCACGCGTCCTGGCGCTTGGGGCGGTCACCGTCGCCTCGACGGTCTACATGGCGATCGCCTCGCTGGTGATGGTCGCCGAGGTCGGGCGAGGAAGCCAGGATGTCGCACTTTACGTCGGCCTTGTTGCCGGGCTGGAGGTGCCGTTCATGCTTCTCCTGCCCTCGCTCACCCGTGGGATGGACCGGACCGTCCTGATCCTTGCCGGATCGGCGATCTACGCCGTCCATGTGGCGCTTCTGCCGGTGCTGGCCGGGTCTGCTCTGGTCTGGCTGCTGGTCCTGCCCGCCGCTGTGGGTGGGGCAGTGATCCTGACCGTCCCGATCGCCTATCTGCAGAACCTCCTGGCCGAAAGGCCGGGGGCCGGGGCCTCGCTGATGGCGCTGCAGCGGCTTGCTGGTGACGTGATGGCTGCGATGTGCTTCGCGCTTGGCACGACGGTTGGCGGCTATGGCACGGTTGCGCTTCTTGGTGTCACGCTTGCATTGGCTGGGGCCGGGGCGCTGTGGGTTGCCGACCGTCGCAAGGCAGAGACGAGGTCTCTGCCCTGATCCGATTTTTCGTCGAAAAATCGCCCCCTGGATTACCCTTTGCGCGACCTCGCCATACCGCTACTCTGCCCCCATGCGCCCCGGACCCCGAAACCTGATCACCGATGTCACCGGCCTTCGTGTCGGCAATGCCGATGACGCGGCCCTTCGCTCGGGTGTCACCGTCCTGACCGCCGATCACCCCTTCACTGCCGCCGTCCACATCATGGGCGGCGCACCCGGTACGCGCGAGACCGACCTCCTCTCCCCCGACCGTCTGGTGCAGGAGGTCGACGCGATCTTCCTCGCAGGCGGCTCGGCCTTCGGCCTTGACGCAGGCACCGGCATCATGGCCGGTCTCCGCGCACTGGACCGAGGTTTTCCGGTAGGGCCTGTCCGCGTTCCCATCGTGCCGGGGGCCATCCTCTTTGACCTTCTGAACGGCGGCGACAAGGACTGGCGCGAAAGCCCCTATCCCGCGCTTGGACGGGCGGCGCTGGACCGGGCGAGCCCCGATTTTGCCCTTGGCACCGCAGGCGCGGGCTTCGGCGCCATGACCAAGAACCTCAAGGGTGGCCTCGGGTCGGCCTCGGCCGTCCTGCCCTCGGGCATCACCGTCGGCGCACTGGTCGCGGTCAATGCGCTGGGCTCCGCCACGGTCGGCGAGACCGCCCACTTCTGGGCCGCTCCATGGGAGGAGGGCGTGGAGTTCGGTGGCCTTGGCCCCGCTCCAATGCAGCCACAAGACGCCCCCATGCCCGTGAAGCGGCTGGGCGAGGCCACGACCATCGCCATTGTCGCCACCGATGCGGTCCTGACCAAGGCGCAGGCGCAGCGCATGGCAGTGGCCGCGCATGACGGCATGGCCCGCGCGCTGGTACCGTCCCACACGCCGCTTGACGGTGATCTGGTCTTTGCCGTCTCAACCGGCACAAGGGTGACTGAGGACCCGCTGATCGACCCGTTCCAGATCGGCCACGCCGCCGCGACCTGCCTCGCCCGCGCCATCGCCAGGGCGGTCTATCTGGCGGAACCAAAGCCCGGAGACCTCCAGCCCAGCTGGCGATCGCGCTTCGGGAAGGGTTGATGATTCCTTACCGGCCGATCAAAGCATTGAAATCATTGAAGCCAGGGAATTGACCCACCGTGGGACACTACCACCGCTTCAGCGCGTCCTCATCGGCCTCCTTGGCGGCAACCCAAGCCGACCCATCGGCCCGCAACTCCTTCTTCCAGAACGGAGCACGGGACTTCAGATAGTCCATCAGGAACTCGGCAGCGGCAAAAGCATCGCCCCGATGCGGAGCCGCCGTGGCGACCATCATGATCGCCTCCCCTGGGCGCAGGGAACCATACCGGTGGATCACCAGCGCGTCCGCCAGCGACCAGCGGGCCACCGCCTCCTCAACGATCCCCGCAATCGCCTTTTCGGTCATGCCGGGATAGTGCTCGATCTCCATCCTGGACAGCGCACCCCCCTCATCCCGGACGATCCCGGTGAAGGTCACCACCGCCCCAGCCCCCGCAACCCCGGCAGTAAAGGCCTGAACCTCGGCGCCCAGATCAAACGGCGCCGGTTGGACCGCGACGCGCATCTCAGCCGCCCGTCATCGGCGGGAAGAACGCAACCTCGCGCACGTCTTTCAGCGGCGCATCGAAGGACGCAAGCTCCTGATCCAGCGCCACCCGCAGGGCCGAGACATCAGCGAACGCCGCCGCGTAACGCTCTTCCCTGGCCCTCAGCTCATCGACCAGCCCGGCTACAGTGGCAGCCGAGGTCTCCACCCTTTCGCGCGGAAGCCCGATCCGTTCCCGGACCCAGGCAAAATAGAGAACGTCGATCATTTGTCTTCCCGAAGATAAGGCATGGCCTTCGAGAAATACTCCCATCCGGTCACGACGGTCAAAAGCGCCGCGAACCACAGAAGCACCGTCCCGGCCATGTTCGCATAGGACGCGCAGTCCTGCTTGCCGCAAGCGCGGATCGGGTCGGCCGTGCCAGCTGCGACGGCCTCGAGATACTGATTGGGCGTCATGCCCTGCATCGCAACGCCGTTCAGATATTCGAACCCGGTGCCAAGAAACAGAACGGCGATCGCAATCATCTGTGCGGTCGTCTTCCATTTGGCGAGTTTAGTGACCTTCAGCAGCGCGCTCTTGTCGCCCAGATACTCGCGCAAACCCCCGACGAAGACCTCGCGGAAAATGATGATCGTCGCGGGCAGGATCAGCCAGGCGTTCATCCCGTTGTAGCCGGTGATGACCATGATCGCGATCACCACCATGGCCTTGTCGGCGATGGGATCGAGCATCGCGCCGAACTTCGACTCCTGTTTCCAGAGGCGGGCCAGATAGCCGTCGAACCAGTCGGTGATCGCGGCGCCGACAAAGAGCGAAAGCGCCAGCCAGTCGGCCCAGGGGCGATGGAAATACAGGAACATGATCGCAACGCCAGGAGCGGCGAGCAGGCGAAGGACGGTAAGCGTGTTTGGGATCGTCCAGGTCATGGCGAAGTCGTAGACGATGGGTCAGGTCGGGGGAAGGGGATTGTTCGCATGCGCAGAGCAATCCGCCCCCGTCTCATGCTACAACCCCGCAGGCTCGCCCACGACCACGAACTTCAGCGCCTCCGGCTGGAACAGCCGTGCTGCGACGCGCTTGACGTCTTCCATCGTCACCGCCTCGATCTTGGCGTTCCGCGTCGTGATGTAGTCGATCGGCATGCCCTCCATCTGCATCCCGACCAGAATCCCTGCAATCGGGCCATTCCCGTCGAAGCGCAGCGGGTAGGAACCGGTCAGATATGTCTTGGTCGCGGCAAGCTCTTCCGGCGTGACCCCCTCGGACGCAATCCGCGCCCACTCCGCGCGCAGGACCTTGATCGCCTCGGCCACCTTGTCGTTCGAGGCCGAGAACTGGCCCAGAAGCAGGTCGGCATTGTCGTAGCCGATCAGATAGGTTCCGACCCCATAGGTCAGGCCGCGCTTCTCGCGCACCTCGGTCATCAGCCGCGCGGTGAACCGGCCGCCGCCCATGACCTCGTTCAGGATGAAAGCTGCGAAGAAATCAGGGTCTTCGCGGGAAATTCCGGCATGGCCGAAGATCACCACCGACTGGGGCGAGGGGAACTGCTCCACCGTCAATCCCGCCGGTTGCAAAAGCGCGGCCCTGCCTGGCAAGGGCGCGCCTGTCGCGGGAAGGTCGCCCAGCAGGCGGTCGAGAAGCGCGCCCAACTCCTCGGCGGTGATGTCGCCCGATGCGGCGACATAGATCCGGTCGCGGGCCAGCACCGCCTTGTGGGCCGCAACCACATCGTCCCGGGTCAGCGCCGTCACCGTCTCGATCGTCCCGTCGCCGGTGGAGCCATAGGGATGATCGCCGAAAGTCAGCCGGTTGAAGGTCTGCGAGGCGATCGCCTCGGGGTCTTTCGCGTCCGACCGAAGGATCGACAGCACCTGGCCACGCACCCGGTCCACCGCGTCCTGGTCGAAGCGCGGATTGACCAGTGCCTCGCGCAAGAGGGTGACCGCCTGATCGCGGTTCTCGGTCAGGAACTGAGCCGTGACGCTGACCGAATCCGCGCCTGCGTCGAAGGTTATGTCGGCGGCCAGGGCGTCGCGGGCTTCGGCGAAGCCACGGCTGTCCATGTCGCCCGCGCCTTCCTCAAGCGTCGCGGTCATCAGGTTCACCACCCCGCGCTTGTCTGGCGCCTCGATCGAGGTGCCGCCGCGGAACTGAATCTCCAGCGCGGTGAAGGGGATGTTGTGATCTTCGACCAGCCAGGCCTTGATCCCGCCCGGCGAGGTGACTTCCTGGATTTTGATCTCGGCCGCAGCGGGCAGGGCCAAGGCCAGAAAGGCGGCAAAGACGGCGCGAATCATTCTGTGGTCTCCCCTTCGGCCGGCGGTCTGGTAAGCCAACCGGTCACCGCGTTCCTGCGGTCAAGCACCTCGCGCGCGGCGGCCATGATGTCGGCTTCGGTCACCGCGGACAGCGCCTCGTCCCAGCCGTCGATGTCTTCCAGCGACAGCCCCACGCTCAGCCCCGCGCCATAGCGGCGGGCAAGGCTTTCCACGTTGTCGCGGGCATATATCTCGCCCGCCCGGACCTGCGTGCGAATGCGCTCCAGCGCCGCTGGGTCCGGCCCGGTCGCCAGAAACTCGGTCAGCACGCGGTCAAGTTCGGCTTCCGCATCCTCCAGCGATACATTGGGCGAGGGCACGACGATCAGCCCGAAGGTCCCGTCATCGATAGAGTTTCCATCGTAGAATGCCGAGGAATAGACCGCGGTCTGGCTGTCGAACTGCAGCGCCCGCGGCAGGACCGAGGTCTGCCCGTTGCCGCCCAGAAGCTCGGCCAGCACGGTCAGCGCTGCTGCAGTCTTCTGGTCACCGGGGTCGCGCTCGGGGGCAAGGTAGGTCCGGAAGATGTAGGGCTCTGACACCCTCTGGTCCTCAAGAGTGATCCGGCGTTCGGCTAGCTGCGGCGGTTCCTGCGGGCGCTCGCGCGGGGCTATCCCGTCCGAGGGTTCAAGCGGGCCATAGTGCTTTTCGGCCAGCGCCCGCACCTCTTCCGGAGTCACGTCGCCCGCGATCACCAGGGTCGCGTTGTTCGGCGCATAGAACCGCTCGTAGTACTCAAGCGCGTCCTCGCGCGACAACTCCTCCATCTCGTGCCGCCAGCCGATGATCGGGATGGAGTAAGGGTGGTTCATGTATTGCGCCGCGCGCATCTGTTCCATCAGCAGCGCACCGGGGTCGCTGTCGGTCCGCTGGCTGCGTTCCTCCAGGATGACCTGACGCTCGGTCGTGACATCCTCTTCGGTGAGCCGCAGGTTGCGCATCCGGTCGGCTTCCATCTCCATCACCAGGTCCAGCCGGTCGGCCGCGATGCGCTGGAAATAGGCGGTGTAGTCCCAGGACGTGAAGGCGTTGTCGTCACCGCCCTGCGCCTCGACGATGCCCGAGAAGGCATTCGGGGCCACCTTCTCGGTGCCCTTGAACATCAGGTGTTCCAGGAAATGCGCGATCCCGGAGTTCCCCGGGGGTTCGTCTGCCGAGCCCACCCGATACCAGATCATCTGCACGACAACAGCCGCGCGGTGGTCTTCGATGACCACGACGTCAAGCCCGTTTTCCAGCGTGAAGCTTGTCACCGGTTCGGCAGCGGCGGGCAGCGCAAGGGCGAGTGCTAGAAGAGTGCTCGGTCCAAGGTTTCCGGGCATCGACGTCTCCCTATATGGCTGGAGAGATAAGTGCAGTTGGCGGTGTGAGGTTCAACCCCGCCCGAGGCCAGCAAACGCGCTTGTTACTCTTCGTCAGGCTTGCGCGGCGGGGCCGAGGGGGTGCGGATGCCAAGCGCGCGCCAGCGGGCCAGTTCGGCCTGCTGGTCAAGGCGGTACTTGCGGTAGGCCTTGTAGTAGACGTTCACGTTGAAAAGCCGCTCGAGAATGCGGCCGTTGTTGTCGCGCCGCCATTCCAGGTCTTCCGACGCAAGCTGCGCCCGGATGCCGCTGTCGGCCCCGAAGCGGGCCGCATGGGCATAGAGCGCCGAGTCGCCCGCCGGAATACCCCCAGCAGCCGAAGGCGTGCCGCCAAGCGCCACGATCGCGTCGCTGAAGGGCTGTGCGTCGGCCCGGTTTCCGGCACCGGGGGTGGGTTCCGGCAGATCGGCCAGGTTTTCCGGCATTTCCAAAGGCTTCGGCGGGACGATGGCAAACTCGTCAGGGCCCTGGCCCGAGCGCAGGTTCATCAGCTCGGGGTCGCCCCTGCCACCACAGGCCGCCAGCGTGATCATCGTCGCAACTGCGATGATCGCCCTGCCTTTCGCTGCCTGCATGCCTGCCTCCGAAACCTTCTTTTGCCCGTCTTAGCCTAAAGCAATGCTGGCGTCACGGGTGTTTAGCGTGACCCTTTGGTGGGTTTTCCACCCGTTGCATCGCCGCCAGCAAAGATCACCAGGCCAAGGGCGCCTGCGAAAATCGCAATGTCGGCGACGTTGAACGCATAGGGGTTTTCGATCCCGCAGCAGGACATGTTCAGAAAATCCGCGACTGCCCCATAGGCGATTCGGTCGATCACGTTGCCCAAAGCGCCCCCGACCAGCAGCCCGCCCGCCAGTTCGGCCTTCCAGTTCCCGCGCTCGCGCCGCATCCACCAGATGACCCAGGCCGAGATGATCACCGCCAGCGTGATCAGCCCCCAGCGCGCCAGTTCCGACCCGTGCGACAGTAGGCCGAAGTTGATCCCGTAGTTCCAGGCCATCCGGAAGTTGAGGTAAGGCGGCAGCACGTCGATCTCATGCCGGTTGATCAGGTCAAGCCAGTGGACGACCAACAGTTTGGTCAGCTGGTCGATGCCGAAGGTCAGGGTGCCGGTGATCCAGAACAGCCGCATGTCAGTGCCTGAAATGCCGCTGGCCGGTGAAGACCATGGCAAGGCCACGTTCGTCCGCCGCAGCAATCACTTCGTCGTCTCGCATGGAGCCTCCGGGCTGGATGATCGCCGTCGCACCGGCCTCGGCTGCCGTGATCAGCCCGTCCGAGAAGGGGAAGAAGGCGTCGGACGCGACGACCGAGCCCTTGGTCAGCGGTGCCGCCAGCCCCAGCGCCTCGGCCATGTCCTGCGCTTTGCGGGCGGCGATGCGGGTGCTGTCCACCCGGCTCATCTGCCCCGCACCGACGCCCACGGTTGCGCCGTCCTTCACGTAGACGATGGCGTTCGACTTCACATGCTTGGCGACCGTCCAGGCGAAAAGCAGGTCCTGCATTTCAGCGTCCGACGGCGCGCGCTTCGTCACCACCTTAAGGTCCGCCGCCGAGAGATGCCCCGCATCGCGGTCCTGCACCAGGAACCCGCCCGCCACCTGCTTGAACGCCAACCCTTTGGCCGCCGCGTCGGGCAGCGCCCCCGTGGTCAGAAGCCGCAGGTTCTTTTTCGCGGCAAAGATCGCCTTCGCTTCCTCGGTCGCATCGGGCGCAATCACGACTTCGGTGAATATCTTCACGATCTCTTCCGCGGTCGCCGCGTCAAGCACCTGATTCAAGGCGACAATTCCGCCGAAAGCCGAGGTCTGGTCGCACCGGTAAGCCCGGAGATAAGCCTCGGTCAGCGAGCCTGCCTGGGCCACCCCGCAGGGGTTTGCGTGCTTTACGATCACGCAAGCCGGCGCCCCGCCCGCAAACTCCGCCACCAGCTCGAACGCCGCGTCGGTGTCGTTGATGTTGTTGTAGCTCAGCTCCTTGCCCTGCCATTGCCGGGCCGTCGCCACCCCCGCCCGGTGAGAGCCGTCTGTATAGAACGCCGCCCTCTGGTGCGGGTTCTCGCCATAGCGCAGCGGTTGCGCCAATGTCCCCGCAAAGCTCCGATAGCGCGGCGCCGTCTCACCGATCTCGGCCGCAAGCCAGGTCGAGACCGCCGTGTCATAGGCCGCCGTCCGCGAATAGGCGGTCAACGCCAGCTTCTGCCGGAACCCCATGGTCGTCGCCCCGCCATGCGCGCGCAGCTGGTCAAGCAGCGGCTCATAATCGACCGGGTTGGTCACCACCGTCACGAAGCGGTGGTTCTTCGACGCCGCACGGATCATCGCAGGGCCGCCGATGTCGATGTTCTCGATGCAGGTCGCATGGTCCGCGCCCTTGGCCACGGTCTCCTCGAACGGGTACAGGTTCACGATCAGAAGGTCGATCGGCTCGATCCCGTGCGCGGCCATCGCCAGAAGATGTTCGTCATCGTCCCGCAGCGCCAGAAGCGCGCCGTGGATGTTCGGGTGCAGCGTCTTCACCCGGCCGTCCATCATCTCGGGGAAACCAGTCACGTCCGCCACATCCCGGACCGTCAGCCCCGCCGCCCGCAGCGCGCAGCTGGTGCCCCCGGTCGAGATCAGCTCTACCCCATAACCCGCCAGCGCGCGCGCCAGGTCCAGAAGGCCGGTCTTGTCCGAGACGGAGATCAGCGCGCGGCCGATCGGAACGAGGTTGGTCATAGGCAAACCCTGTCGCAGTGGCTCCGGGTGGTCAGGGCTCGTCCTCAGGGTCGGCGCCTTCCAGGTCCCGGATCGCCAGCGGAGTATCCTTTGCCTTCGCCAAGGTCCAGCCTATCCGTGTCTCGAAACTGCGCGCCTGGGCACGAAGCACGATCTGGGTGGATGGCCGAGGGTTCAGCCGGCCCTTTTCCAGATAGGCCGAGGGTTCGATGCTCAGCTCGGCCTGCCCGGTGAAGCGGAAAACCCAGATCTCGCCGCTGCGAAGCACCAGAGAAACGGCGGTTGCAGCCATGTCCAGCGCCGCATCCACGTCAGGGTGCAGATGGAACCGGATCGAAAACCGGGCGCCCTCCATCGCGGTCGTCGTCATCACGTCCTCGAACCGCCGCCGGGCTTCAGACGTCAGCGCGGTCAGCGCTTCCACCCCCGAGAGGCGCCGCCCGTCGTGTGCCAGCGTCAGGCTGCGGCTTGCCGTCAGACCATGGGTCCGCAGCCAGCCGTCATGCGCCAGATAAAGGTCAGCGCCCTCGTGCCCGACAGTCATTCGCGACGTGGTGATCGCCGCACGATGTTTCAGCGCATCGCCCGAAGGATAGAGGCGCGAGGACGAAAAGCCGTCCATCGACAGCACCGAATGGCACTCGGTCGCGCGTGCGGCCAGCCGCCACATCGGCCCGAAGGCCAGGCCCGATCCGCAGTTCACCACCAGTGCCCGGCGGCCCGATGTCAGCTCGAATGCCGCGGTCGAGGCATGGCCCGTCGCCGCCGCCCGCCCGCCGGGGGGCGACGAGGCATCCACGATGAGTGTGGTTCGCCCGCCCGACAGCCGGGCAAAGCCCATCGCGATCGAAGGTACTGGCCCGGCCCGCACACCCGTCGCCGCCAGCGCATGATCAAGCCGCCCCTCCACGCCTTTCCCGCCGCCATGAAAGCGCGCAAGCTCGCCATCTGCATGGCGAAGCGCCCTTAGCGCCGGGGCAATACGGGTGATCGCCGATGAAAGGGCAGGGGGCACCGCATGGCTCGCTTCGCTCATCGCGCTGGCCGACCAGGTAAGAAGGGTAAGGACCTCCAGCAGCTCTTCGGGATTCCGGGTCGGAATGCCGCCTTCCGCGTCGATGTCGGCCTCGCAGGCGGCAGCAAGCGCGTTGGTGGCTGGTCCGACCAGGGCCTCCATTCCGATCAATGAAATCCCGGCATAGACGAGGCCGGTCAACGCCTCGAACCGCTGCAGCCCTTCGCCCGCACTTTGCCAGCGGCGCGCCAGATAGGCCGCCTGACGCGCAAGCGCCTGGTAGAAGGCTTCGCTGTCCGCCCGGTCGCGCGCGTTCAAGAGGAGCGTCGCATGATGCACCCAGCGGATGATCCGGCGCCCGGTCAGGTCCGGCGTCCATCCCGGCCCGCGCCCCTCGCCAAACCGGGCGATCCAGGCCCAGGTCCAGTCCTGCGCGCGGGTCTGGGCCTCTTTCGTGCCAAGGGCGGCAAGATCGTCAAGCCAGCCGAAACCGTGCGCTTCGGCGGCGAAGGCCGGATCGGGGGCGGGCACATCCCACAGGATGGTCCCCGGAGCTTCGGCCAGATAGCCCGCCAGAAGGATGTTGCCGGCCACCAGCTGCTTGCCGCGCGTGTAAAGTCCGATCGATCGCGGTTCCGGCTGCGACACGAACCCGCCCGCCGGCCGCACCCGACGGGCAGCCATCACCGCCAGCCGGTCGGCCAGCCGGTCAAAATGCTTCGACGTGCTGCCTTTGCCGCCCACGTCCTGCCTCGCTGCTCTGCCCGGTTCTCCCGGATCGTCGCCGGAATGATAGGCCAGAGCGCCGCGCCTGTCACGCTCGTCGATGACTTCGTCACTCCTCGCTGGCGTCCCGAGGAGGAGACGAAGTCGAACGAGGAGGCTTACGCCAGATGATCGATCCGCCGCAGGAACTGCGCCAGATGCCCGACTTCGTCCAGCCAGCGCGCCAGCAGCCGCGGGTCGTGCGGCGCGCCATGGACGCCCGCCGGGATCTCGCGCGTCATGACCGCCTCGACCGCCAGCGACACCGGCACCGACACAAGCCGCCCCATCGCCGTCCCCCGCACATCGCCCCAGGCATCCATCGCCCAGGTTTCGTGGAACACCGGGCGCCCGTCCTTTTCGGCCTTCAGCGAGACCAGCAGGATCACCCGGTCCGGCTCGCCCTCGGCATAGGAGTTGTCCTGAAGCAGAGCCGCCGCCCGCGCATTGATCGCAGCATCGATCTCGGCCGGCGGCTTGCCCTCCAGCCCCTCGATCTCCTCGAAAATCGGCGCCCAGGCCTCGGCCCAGCCGTTCAGCCGGATCGTACCGCGCACGAAGTCGCGGACCTTCCAGTAGGGCTCGAACCGGTATTCCGCCATGAACGGATAGCTGTCGCGGTTCGGGTAGACCTCGAAGGTCTCACGCGTGGGCAGCGGCGCATCGTAAGAGGAAATCGCGTCCCACGGCCGGGCGATCCGCAGCTCCGAATAGTTGCGCAGCGACCGCGACGGCGAGCGCAGCGCCTTCAGAACCCCCGCCGGGGACCAGCTGAACTTGTAGCGGAAGGCGTTGGCGTTCTTCGGAACCCCGCCGCAATACGAGGTGAAGGAAATGACGTTGTCGCGGTCATAGGTCTTCGACGCCCGATAGCGCGCCACCAGATCGTGCGCCATCAGATGGTCGATGCCGGGGTCAAGGCCCACTTCGTTGACCGACACCAGACCGGCTTCGCGGAAATCCTGGTCCAGCGCCCGCATCTCCGGGGCGATGTAGGACGACGAGGCGAAATGCGCGCCCTTCTCAAGGCAGGCTTTGGCAATGGCCACATGCTGGTCGGCGGGGAGCATCGACACGGCGATGTCGTGGGGCTGCAGCGCCTCGGTCAGCGCCTCAAGGCTGTAGGGGCGGATATCGGTCGCGATGTCGCCGACTTCCTTCCGGGCCTTTTCGACCGTGCGGTTCCACACCGTCACCGGATGGCCCGCCTCGATCAAGCGCCTGAGGCCGGGGATCGACGAAAGGCCCGTGCCGCACCAGTGAATCGTCATTTTCTCTCTCCCTTGGCTTTGCAAGCTCTCACAAAGCCCTGCAGTGTTCTTCGCCAGAATCCTTAACGAACCCAATGCCACTGACCAGCCCGCTTTTGCTCGAAGACGGCCTTTTGTTGCGATTTGCGTTGATCCCAAAGGCCACTTGTCCCCGGACATAGCGATGACCTTACCTTGACAACCCCTCCAACGATGGGCAGCAAGATCGCGTTTCTAGGAGTTTGGAATAGATGGGATTTTTCCGGAAAATTGCGCTGACGCTTGTACTGGTCGTGACCTCCGCGCAGGCTTTCGCGGCGACCTGCCCCAAAGGCGAGGATTTCGTCGCCTCATGCCAGATCGAGGGGCGGGAAAAGGGCGTTCTGCTCTGCATCAAGGACGATCAGGCCGTCTACCGTTTCGGCCCGCTCAAAGGCGAGCCTGAACTGACGCTGCAAAGCCCGCTCGCGGACTTGACGTATCTTCGAGGAGAACAGGCGGGCTTGGTCGTCGGCGAAGCCGTGACCTTCCAGAACGAGGATACTTCCTATCGAGTCGCTTTCGGCTACCGCGATGGAATCGAGCCTGCCCCGAATGCCTGGCACAAAACCGGCACGATCGACGTCATCCGCAAGGATGAGACAATTGAAGATCT
>NZ_JBOFBI010000406.1:0-29016 GCF_051645465.1 Tabrizicola sp.
TCCCCCGGCCCCTCCCCACGTTGGGGGAGGGGAGGTGCCTGGTGCTGGCGGCGCGCGTTTACTGCATGGTCTGGTTATGCCTTGGCCGCGGACCGGCCCGCCCAGCGGCCTGTGGCCCATGACGCGGTGAGAAGATAGCCGCCGGTCGGGGCCTCCCAGTCCAGCATCTCGCCGCAGACGAAGGTGCCCGGAAGGGCGCGGAGTTCGAGGTTTTCGGTGACGGAGGACCCCTCGACGCCGCCTGCGACTGAAATGGCTTCGTCAAGGGGGCGCGGGCCATCGAGGGGGATGGGCAGGTGTTTCAGGTGGTCGAAGGGGGCTTGGCGGGCGAACTCCATCACCAGGGCGATCTGCGGTTTGCCAAGGCCGAGTTTTCTCAGGCGGTTTACGGCGCTTTCGCTGGGTTTCATTCGAGACAGGCGGCGGGCGATTTCCTCGGCTGAAAGATCGGGGAGGAGGTCGAGCGCAAGGGAGGCGCCGTCGCGGAGGGGTTTGTATATACTGTATATACCGCTGCCTTCGAGGCCTTTGGACGAGATGATGAACTCACCGCGCTGCTCGTCGAGCACTTCGTGCACTCCTCGCGGGTTGGTGTTCCGAGGAGTGCACGAAGTGCTCGACGAGGGGTTCGTTGCTTTCAGGATGACGCCTTTGACGGGTTGGCCGAAGAACGGTTCCATCTTTGGCGACCAGTCGACGCGGAAGCCCATGTTCGCTGGTTTCCACGGCGCGATGCCGACGCCCTTGTCGCGAAGCCAAGGTACCCAGGCCGCATCCGAGCCGAGCCTTTGCCAGCTTGCCCCGCCCAAAGCGAGCACGGTGACCTTCGGGGTCAGGACTTGCACGCCGGAGGGCGTGTCGAACCGGAAACCGGTGCCCTCAAACCCCGTCCAGCGCCAGCGGGTGCGGATTTCGACGCCTTTGGCCGAAAGCCGTTCCGCCCAGGCGCGGAGGAGGGGGGAGGCTTTCATGGCGACAGGGAAGACGCGGCCGGAGGAGCCTGTATATACGTCCTGGCCCAGCGCCCGACACCAGGCCTGAACCTCTTCCGGCCCGAACTCTGACAGGATCGGCCGCAACCAGGGGGCGTCGTAACGGGAGACGAAGGTCTCGAACGGTTCGTCCTTCGTCACGTTCAGCCCGGATTTCCCGGCCATCAGAAACTTGCGGCCGATCGAGGGTTTGGCTTCGCAGACGACCACCGGCTGACCTGCCTTCGCCAGTTCCTCGGCAGCCATCAACCCGGCTGGCCCGGCGCCGATGACGAGGGCGAAGGTCACGCCTGCTGGCCCCGCAGCTCGACCACACGGCGGGGATAGGGCATTTCGATGCCTGCATCCTTCAGTGCGTTCCAGATCGCGAAGAGGACCGGCGAGCCATACTTGTTCTTGCCGTCATCGATGCCCGCGACCCAGTACTCGACGGCAAAATCGACACTACTCTCGCCAAAACCGCGCAATTCGCAGTCGGGGCCGTCGGGTTCCTGCAGCACGAAGGGCAGCTTCGCGACCGCGGCTTCGACTATGGCGGGGACGGTGTTGATGTCGGTCTCGTAGCTTACGGAAAACAGCGCCTCGTAGCGGTTGGCGCTGCCCTGGTCGGAGTAGTTCACCACGCGGGTGGTGATGAAATCCTCGTTCGGGACGACGATCCACTTGCCGTCGAAGGTTTCGAGGATGCAGGCCCGGGCGGTCATCTTGACGATCGTGCCCTTCTCTCCGCCGTCGAGCTCGACATAGTCGCCGACGGTGGTCTGGCCTTCGAGGAGGAGAATGACGCCCGAGACGAAGTTCGCGGCGATCTGCTGGAGGCCAAGGCCGATACCGACGCCAAGCGCACCGCCGAGGACGGCGATGGCGGTCAGGTCGATGCCCATGATCGACATGAGGATCAGGAAAGCCGCGCCGAAGATCGCCATCTCGGTGGCCTTGATCGCTAGCTCGCGGGTGGCGGGGCGCAGGTCGGGCTGCGCCTTGAGGTAGCCGGCGCTTTGCTGGTTCGACCAGGAGCCGAGCCAGAACAGGAGCGAACCGGCGACGGCGCCGCGGATCAGCGCGAGCACGGTGAACTGGATGTTGCCGAGGTTGATCTGGGCGGCGTCGAGCCGCGCGGTCACGTCGTCGAGGAGGCCTACCGCGTTCAGTGCCATGACGGGCAGAAGGACGTAGCGGCCCATCAGCTTCAGCAGGCCGGACGGCAGGACTTTGCGGACCAGCTCCAGCGCGACCAGGAGGAGGAAGACCCGTTTGCCGAAGGCGATGACCTCGCCTTGGCCGAAGATGGATCGGGTCAGCCCTTCTCCGGCGGCGGTCAGGGCGTAGGCGAGAAGGGGCAGGAGGAGGGGCAGGAACTGGAGTGCAAAGCGGCGGAGGCGGGCGATGATGTGGGTCGCCTCGGGCTTGGGGGTCAGGGTGCGTTCGATGACCGGAGAGAAGCGGCGCGAGAGGTAACGGGCGATCAGGTAGGCGGCGATCAGGAGCCCGAATTGCGACAGGGCGGCGGGCGAGGAGAGCCAGCCGAGGGCGGTGTCGAGGGCGTCGTTCAGCCAGCCTTGGAGCCGTTCCACAGCTTACCTCTTCGCGTTGTGGGCGATCCGCCCGATGGTGTTTAGCAGCACCTGTGCCGCAAGGATCGTGGTAGTTCCAGTGTGGTCATAGTCTGGTGCGACCTCGACAAGGTCTATTCCGATGATGCGGCCTTGTTTCGTGAGACCGTCGATCAGCTCCAGCACTTCGTAGTAGAGGAAGCCGCCGTGGGAGGGGGTGCCGGTGCCTGGGGCGATGGAGGGGTCGAAGCCGTCGATGTCGATGGTGAGGTAGTAGTCGACGCCCTTGGGGATGCGGGCGAGGGTGGCTTCGATGCCGAGCTTGCGGATCTGGCGGACGGAGAGGATGTCGGAGCCCATGGCGCGGGCGGCCTCGTAGCCTTCCCTGGCGGTGGAGCTGACGTTGCGGATGCCGAGTTGCGACAGGCCGGTGACGTGGTCCTGTTCCGCCGCGCGGCGCATGGGGTTGCCGTGGCCGTGGCGGACGCCGTGGCGGACGTCGACGAAGTCGAGATGGGCGTCGATCTGGACGATGTGGATGGGGCGGCCCTGGAAGGCGCGGATGCAGGGGATGTTGATAGAGTGGTCGCCGCCGAGGACGACAGGTGTTGCGCCTGCGGCTAGGATGGCGCGGACGCCTTGTTCGATGTTGGCGTGGCTGGTTTCGGTGTCGGTGTGGATGATGTCGGCGTCGCCGATGTCGACGATGCGGACGCCTTCCAGGTAGGTCACGTCGTCTTCGTGGTCGTAGGCCCCGGCGTGGCCGAAGGAGAAGAGGGTCGAGGCCTCGCGGATGCCGCGGGGGCCGAAGCGGGCTCCGGCGCGCCACTGGGTGCCGAAGTCGAAGGGGGCGCCCAGGATGGCGAAATCGGCGTCGATTTTCGACCAGTCGGGCTGGTAGGGGCTTTTGCCGAAGGTCGAGATGCCGACGAAGGGCAGGTTCAGCCGTCCGCTTTCGTAGCCGTGGCTCATGGGTTCTCTCCCCTGGTCATCCGCTTCAGGGCGGCCAGGTGCGAGTGTTCCGCTGCCAGCGCGTCGGCTGCAAGGGTCATGGCGGCGTCCATCAGGGTTTCGGGCGGAACGATGCGGTCGATCAGGCCCCAGGCAAGGGCCTCTTCCGCGCCGATCCGCTGGCCCGCGAGGAGGATCATCCGGGCGCGTGCGGGGCCGATCAGGGCGGCCAAGCGGCCGGGGTCAGAGGGTTGGGGGCGGTAGCCAAGGCGCATCACGGGGTAGAAGAACTGGGCCGAGGGGACCGCGATCCGGAGGTCGCAGGCGAGGGCCACGCCCATGGCTCCGCCTGCAAGCGTGCCGTTCAGGGCGGCGATCGTCAGGCCGGGGAATGCGGCGATGGCACCGGAGGCGGCTTCCCAGGCGGGTGAGAGGCCGAGGCCTGCCTTCATTTCCTCAAGGTCGGCACCTGCCGAGAAGACCTTGCCCTCGCCCGTCAGGATTACGACCTTGGCGCCCGTTTCAGCCATGTTAGTGACTGTTTCGGCAAGCCTGACCAGCATCTCGGCCGTCAGCGCATTGGCCTTTTCGCTGCGCGCCAGCCAGATCGTGCAGCAATCGCCTGTTCGTTCGGCTCTGATCATCCATCCCCCCATCCGGAATCCCTTCCTGCGCTGTGGAATCCCTTGACGCCCCATGGACGAGATAGAAAGCTTGCGGCGACGAATTCAACCAGAAAGGTTTGCTATCATGATCCGTAGTCTGACCTGCTCTTCCGCGATTGCCCTTGTGTTCCTTGCTCGCGCCGCGGCCGCGGATGTGACGCCCGAGGAGGTCTGGGAAAGCTGGCAGGCGGCGTCCACTGCTGGGGGGCAGGAGCTGACTGTCGGCAGCACGGCCAGGAATGGCGATACGCTGGAGGTGACGGATATCGCCCTGACCTTCAAGGACACTACGGGCGGCAGCGGCTCGGTCACGATGGACAAGCTGTCCTTCAAGGACAACGGCGACGGAACGGTGGCCGTGACGATGCCCGAGAGCTACCCTGTCGCACTGGCTTTCCCGGTGGATGGCGAGGGTGTGTCGTCCCTTAAGCTTACGGTCTCCCAGCCGGGGCTGCAGATCACGGCGGGCGGCAGTGCGACCGAGACGAGCTATGACATCAAGGGCCCGTCCGCGACCGTCAAGCTGGACGAGATGAAGGACGAGAGCGGCACTTTGATGAACGCCGAAGGCGACCTTGTGCTGACGGATTTCGCCTCGACCTACCTGGTCGTGCAGAAGGGCGACGACACATCGTTCGACACGAGCTTCAGCGTCAAGTCGCTGGCGGTGAACTACTCCGGCGAGCAAGCTGGTGGCGGGGGCCAGGGCACGGTGGCGGTTTCGTTCACCGACTTTGCCGGAGCGAACAAGGGCACGTTTCCAACCGAAGAGTTCATGGCGAAGTCGACCCCGCCGGCGGACTTCGGCTTTATAATGGATAGCGACTTCAAGTTCGGGGCGATGAAGATCGCGGTAGACGGAGTGACCGGCCCCGATGGTAGCGAAGCGATCAAGTTCTCGGCAGATGCGACTGAGGGCACCTACGATGCGGCCTTCAACAAGCCGAAGACGGACGAGGGCGGGACGATGGACGCCAGCTTCGGCTTCAAGACGATCGCGATGAACTTCGTGGCTGATGACCCAAGCGGCACGGATGGTGGAACCGGCGAGGCTTCGCTCGCCGACTTTTCCTGGGCGATCAAGGGCAATTTCCTGGGCCCGGAGCTTATGGAAGACATGGCCGCCGCGATCAAGGCGGGGTTCTTTCTGGACACCGACCTCAAGTTCGGAGCGCTGAAGTTCGGCTTTGATGGCGTCGCGGATACCAAACCGACCAAGCTCTCGGCGGATTCGACGGGAGGTGGCTTGGCAATGGAGCTTAACACGGACGGGCTGGATTACACGTCAGCACTGCGGGGCGTCAAGTTCAGCATGTCGGTCCCCGAGGTCCCGTTCCCGGTGGATATCGCGTTCAGCGAGTCCGCTTTGAACCTGACGATGCCGATCTTGAAAACGGAAAAGCCTGAGGACTTTATCTACCTTACGAAGCTTACCGATTTGACGATTTCAGACGGGATCTGGAACCTCTTCGACCCCGGCAACACGCTTTCGCGTGAGCCTGCGACGTTCATCATGGACACCAAGGGCACCATCCTGTTGAACGAGGATCTCTCGAGTGCCGGCGTCGAGGCCATGCCGCAGCCTCCGACACCCGTCACATTCGACATAACCCAGCTCCTCCTGAAGGCTGCGGGCGCCGAGGTTTCGGCCACTGGACAGCTGACCTTCGACAGCACCGACCTGGTCACTTTCCCGGGCACCCCGCGGCCGGACGGGCTGATCACCACGAACATCAAAGGCGTGCACCAGCTGATCGACAATCTGATCGCTCTGGGCTTTGTGACCAACGATGACGCCATGGGCTTCCGGATGGGCCTGGCGATGTTCGCGAAACCGGGTGCGGGGCCGGACGAGCTGACCTCAAAGGCGGAGTTCCGGGACAAAGGCGTCTTCTTGAACGGCATGCCTATGATGGAGATGCTGCAGTAGGTCCATGTTTCGTGGTGCGGTCCTCCCTTGCGCCTTTGGCCGGGGGGGACTACCTCAGCCCGATACCATTCGGGATACTCGCCCATGACCCCCAGCCTTTCCGACCTGAGCCATTCTCTTCTTGATGCCGCGCGCAAGGCCGGGGCTGACAGTGCTGATGCGCTGGCTGTGTCGGGCACGGCGGTTTCGATCGAAATCCGCAAAAGTGCGCTGGAACAGGCCGAGCGGTCGGAGGGGGTTGAAATCGGGCTCCGGGTGCTGGTCGGGCGGAGGCAGGCCTGTGTGTCGGCCTCGGATACTTCGGCGGCCACGATCCAAGCGCTTGCGGAACGCGCCGTTGCGATGGCCCGCGAGGCGCCGGAAGACCCGAATGCGGGGCTGGCCGAGGCTGGTCAATTGGCTCGCGACTGGGATTTGGAGGCGCTTGACCTTGCCGATCCGGCACCGGAACCGGGGGCTTCGGTGCTGGAGGCTTCGGCCCGGGCGGTCGAGGCTGCGGCGCTTGCGTCGGCTGGGATCACTCAGGTGGAGGCCGCGGCCGCCTACAGCAAGCGGCAGCTGCATCTGGCGGCGACGAACGGGTTCTCTGGTGGCTATGGCCGGACGTCGACCTCGCTTTCGGCGGTGGCTTTCACCGGGTCGGGCACCGAGATGCAGCGGGACTATGCCGGTGAGGGGCGTATATACGCCTCTGATATGCCGGGGGCTGAGGAGATTGGCCGTCTGGCAGCCGAGCGGACGTTGCAGCGGGTGGGGTCGGTGAAGCCGAAGACGGGGACGTTCCCGGTGGTTTATGACGAGCGCGTCGCGGCGTCGCTGGCCGGGCATCTTCTGTCGGCGATCAACGGGACGTCGATTGCGCGCGGGTCGTCCTGGGCGCGGGACCTCATGGGCAAGCAGGTGTTGCCGGTTGGCCTGTCGCTGATCGAAGACCCGCACCGGGTGCGGATTTCCTCGTCGCGTCCGTTTGACGGGGAAGGGCTGCCGACCAAGCGGCGCGCGATCGTGGCGGATGGTGTGCTGACCGGCTGGGTGCTGGACCTTGCGACGGGGCGGAAGCTGAAGATGGCGTCGACCGCGAATGCCTCACGCGGGACGTCGGCGCCGCCGTCTCCGTCGACCACGAACATCGACCTGACGCAGGGCGCGCTGTCGCGGGATGACCTGATTGCGCAGATGGGGACGGGGCTGCTGGTCACGTCTATGATCGGGTCGACGATCAACCCGACAACGGGGGATTATTCGCGTGGCGCCTCGGGCTTCTGGGTCGAGAACGGGCGGATTTCGCACCCCGTTCACGAATGCACCATTGCGGGGAACCTGAAGGACATGCTTCTGCGGATCGTCCCCGCGAACGACGCCCGGGCGCATCTGTCGACCCGCGTGCCATCGATCCTGATCGACGGGATGACAATTGCCGGCGCGTGACCTCGCGCTTCTGACCGAGGCCGCGCGGGAAGCGGGGCGCATAGCGCTTCGCTATTGGCGGCGGGATCCGAAGGTCTGGGACAAGGGCGGCGAGCACGGGCCGGTGACCGAGGCCGACATCGCCGTCAACGACATGCTGAAGGCGAGGCTTCTGGCGGCAAGGCCGGACTATGGCTGGCTGTCGGAGGAGACTCCGGATGATCCCGGTCGGCTGTCTGTAGATACAGTCTTCATCATCGACCCGATCGACGGCACCCGCGCCTTTGTGGCGGGGGAAGAGACCTTTGCCCATTCGCTGGCCGTGGCGCATCAGGGTCAGGTGCGGGCGGCGGTGGTCTTCCTGCCCGCGCTGGACCGTATATACACGGCGTCCGAGGCTTCGCCGCCCCTGAAAGACGGCCAGCCGATCGCGGCCAGTACCCTTGAGCAGCTGGAAGGGGCGGACATCCTGACCAACAAGACCAACCTTGCGCCCGAGAACTGGCCGGGGGGTGTGCCTGACATCCAGCGGCACTTTCGCGCATCGCTGGCGTATCGGCTGTGCCTGGCGGCCGAGGGGCGGTTCGACGGGATGCTGACCCTGCGCGAGGCCTGGGAATGGGATATTGCCGCGGGGGCGCTGATCGCCGAGCGTGCGGGGGCGGTGGTGACCGACCGGCATGGGGCGGCGCTGCGGTTCAATTCGCCCGGAGCGAGGGCGGACGGGGTTCTGGCCTTGCCACCGCAGTTGCACGGAGATGTCGTGCGGCGGCTTTCTGGCGGCTAGGCGACGGGCCTCCTCGTGCACTTCGTGTTCTCGTCGGGGGGCGAGGAGTGCACGAAGTGCTCGACGAGCGGTTGATCGGAAAGTGGCTTGTTTTCAGATACTTAAAGATCGATCATGATATATACACTACGTATATACACAGCCTATCCGTAAATACGAATTGTACATACCGAACATCTTCATGAACTGAACGCTGCCGCAAGCGGCTCGGGCAACGAAAACTCCTTCAGCACCCGCGCCCGGCCGTCAGATGACATCTTCCGGGCGGTCTTTTCGACGATCTCCTGCACCGAGGCCTCATCGCGTTCCTCGGCGAAGGCGGCGAAGTACCATTTCAGGAAGACAAAGCAGATGACGTCCTCAAGCGCCTGAACCTCGGCGTCGCGCTTGATGCCTTCCTTGCGCAGAAGCACGCCCACGCGCTCGCAATCCTGGGCCGGAAAGCCCGCCTCGGCCATGATCCCCGCAACGCGGAGCCCATGCCGCCGCCCCTGCTCGCGCCGCCACTCGAAGTAGCCGGCCTTGCCCTCGGGATAGTCTGCCCGCGGCAGGAGCCAGCGTTCGACGTGCTGGCCGCGCGCTGCGACCTGCAGGACTTCGGACGCATCGGGGAAAAGCCGCGTGAGCTCGGCGGTCATGCGCTGACCATAGACCAGCGCCTCGCCTTTCGGGTCGGCGGCGTTCGCCGCATCGATCAGGGCCAGCGCCCGCTGAAGCCGTTCGGACATTGTTTCCACTTTCGACCGGATTTCACCCAGTCTGTCCGTGGGGAGCAGTCCTTGCAAGCCCTGGCGGGCGGCAGGTCAGAAGTCGAAGATGTCCGACAGGAAGCTTTCCTTGCGCTTCTTCTTGTAGCCGCGGTTGTAGTCGTCATCGTCATCATCCCGCCGACGGCCCTCGTCCCGGTATCCCTGCTGCGCGCGGGGTTCGGGCTGATAGACGGGTGCGGCACCCTGCCGGGGTGGCGGGGGAGGGGCGGCCTGAGCTGCAACTGGCGCTGGGGCGGCCCCTGCGGCGCGTTCGATGATCTTGTCAAGCTCGCCCCGGTCCAGCCAGACACCGCGGCACTTCGGGCAATAGTCGATCTCGACCCCGCCGCGATCGGCCATCACCAGGGTCTCGTTGTCTACCGGGCAGCGCATGGGCATCTCCATTCATGTGTCTGATCTTCAGATGGGAAGCTCCGCGCGCCATCGCAACCCGCTTCGGCAGAACTTCGCCAAAGTGCCGCAGGTTTGCCTACCTGCGCGAAAGACCGGATCAGGCAGCCGTCAGAGCGCGTATCTGCGGGCGAAATCTGGCGGAAAGGGCAACCCGTTCGCATAGAAATAGCGGATGAGCTGGCCGTGATGCTGTACCTCATGCTCTAGCAGGTCGATCAGGACCGCCTCCCGCGCATCGTCCAGTGCCTGCGAAGCAATCCGGATGCGATCGGTGATCTGGTCGCGTGACGCTGCCAGCGCGGCCTGCACGGCTTCTGGCGACCCTGTGTCCGTCAGGCTGCAGGAGAAACCCTGCCATTCGCCATGATCGAAGGCCCGCGCATAGCTTTCGCGCGCGCCGACGATGCACCAGAACTGACCGCCGATTGTATTGGAGGGTGCCGTGCCGTTGCGGCGTCCCAAAGCGTCGCGCGACAGACCATCTGCAAGCGCATTGGTCAGGTCGACCGCGGTGGTCACGCGTGTCAGGAATACACCCATGCTCGACGTCCCAGCCTCGTGACGATCCAGCGAAGATACACGATCCCGGCGCATCGTGAAACGTCAGGCCGCCCCTTGCCAACCGCGCGGCGCCCCGGCATCTTGCCTGCCAAGCCGTGGCGATGGCGTCGCCGCAGGGGCCAACAGTGCCTTCAGGCTTGCGGGCCAGCCGCTTCCGTCCTGTACGCCGGGACCTTTCGGGGTCCCATGCACATGACCCCGCATCAGAGGGGTCTGACCATGACTGTTACCCGTCCCGAACACTATCGCTATCACAACGGCGGCAAGAAGGACGCCCTGCCCTTCACCGACCAGGAGTACCACGACCGGCTGGCCGGTCTGCATGACATCATGGAGCTGCACGGGCTGGACGCGGTGGTGCTGACGAGCATGCACAATGTCGCGTACTACTCGGGCTTTCTTTATTGCAGCTTCGGGCGGCCCTATGCCTGCGTGGTGACGAAGACCGACTGTGTGACGGTCAGCGCGGGGATCGATGCGGGTCAGCCCTGGCGGCGGTCGATCGGCGACAACATCACCTTCACCGACTGGAAGCGCGACAATTTCTGGCGTGTGGTGGCTTCGGTCACCGGCGAAGGCAAGGTGATCGGCTGCGAGGCGGACCATCTGACGATGGAGCGGGCCGAGAAGCTGAACGCGTTCCTGAAGCCGAAGCGCGGGGTGGACATCTCTGCGGCGACGATGGAGCAGCGGATGCGGAAGTCTCCGGCTGAGATCGCGCTGATCAAGCACGGGGCGAACGTGGCGGATGTGGGCGGCTATGCGATCCGTGATGCGGTGCGGGTGGGTGCGACCGAGCTTGAGGTGGCGATGGCGGGCCGGGACGCGATGGAGCGCGAGATCGCTAAGCGCTTCCCGGATGCCGAGTATCGCGACACCTGGGTGTGGTTCCAGTCGGGGCTGAACACCGATGGGGCGCATAACCCGGTGACGAACCGGGCGTTGCAGCGCGGGGATATCCTGTCGCTCAACTGCTTCCCGATGATCAGCGGCTATTACACCGCGCTGGAGCGGACGTTGTTCGTGGGTGAAGTGGACGATGCATCGCTGCGCGTCTGGGAGACCAACATCGCGGCGCATGAATATGGGATGAGCCTTCTGAAGCCGGGGGCCTCGTGTTCTGAAGTGACGGCAAAGATCAACGACTTCCTGGAAGAGCGGCAGATGCTGCAGTACCGGACCTTCGGCTATGGGCACTCCTTCGGGGTCCTGTCGCACTACTATGGCCGTGAGGCGGGGCTGGAGTTGCGCGAGGATATCGACACGGTGCTGGAGCCCGGCATGGTGATTTCGATGGAGCCGATGCTAACGATTGCAGATGGTCAGCCGGGGGCCGGGGGATACCGCGAGCACGACATTCTGGTGATCACCGAGGAAGGTGGCGAGGACATCACGCATTATCCCTACGGGCCGGGGTTCAACGTGGTGGGGTGATACAGAAACGTGACCTTTATGTCATCTGACTGACACAGAAGGCAGCCAATCCGGGCGGGACTTTTCATTGAAAGGACCGCCCGATGCATTTCAAACTCTGCCTGACTTCGGCCCTGGCTTTGGCCACGGCGCTGCCTGCAAGCGCCGAGATGGTGTTCAACCGTGTTGCCTCGTTCCCGACGCCCGTCAACATGGCGGAGGGCGAGGATCTGGCGCGTGAGACCTCGGCCGAGATCGTCTCGGCATCGGAGGACGGGATGATGCTGGTCTACACCGACAGCCCGCTTCGCGTGGTCGGGTTGGTGGACATCGCCGATCCTGCTGCGCCGAAGCCCTTGGGGAATATCGATGTGGGTGGGGAGCCGACGACGGCGGTGTTCGTGGGGGGCATGATCTTTGCGGGGGTGAATACGTCGGAGAGCTTTACGGCACCGTCGGGCAAGGTGGCGGCGGTGGACCCCGCGACGAAGGCGGTTGTGGCGGAGTGCGATATCGGCGGGCAGCCGGATTCGGTGGCCAAGGCCAAGGACGGGTCGTTCCTGGCTATTGCGGTCGAGAACGAGCGCGATGAAGAGGTGAACGACGGCGTTATCCCGCAGATGCCTGCCGGGTATGTGGTCAAGCTGCCGATCAAGGACGGGGCGGTCGATTGCGGTGCGCTGCAGAAGATCGAGCTTCTGGGTCTGGCGGCGGTCGCGGGGGATGACCCGGAGCCGGAATATGTGGATGTGAACGAGGCTGGCGAGATTGTCGTTACGCTGCAGGAGAACAACCATGTGGTGGTGATCGGCGCGGATGGGGTGGTTTCCAGCCATTTCAGCGCTGGAGCGGTGGACCTGACCGGTATCGACACCAAGCGCGACGGGCGGATGGACTTTACGGGCGAGAAGGCCGGCGCCCTGCGTGAGCCGGATGCGGTGAAGTGGATCGATGCCGACCACTTCGTGATGGCGAACGAGGGCGACTATGAGGGCGGGTCGCGCAGCTTTACCATCTTCAAGCGCGACGGGACTGTGGTCTACGAAGCGGGTGCTAGCCTTGAGATGGCGATTGCGGCGCTGGGGCATTACCCGGATCACCGCAACTCCAAGGGTGTGGAGCTGGAGTCGGTGGAAGTTGCGGCGTTCGACGGCGTGCCGCATCTGTTCGTGGCCTCCGAACGTGCCTCGCTGGTGGCGGTCTACGATCTGACGGACCCGACAGCACCGGTGCTGAAGCAGTTGCTGCCCTCGGGCGTCAGCCCCGAAGGTCTGGTTGCGATCCCGTCACGGAACCTGCTGGCGACGGCGAACGAGGTTGACCTGCGTGGTGATGGTCTGGCCCCGGCGCATGTCATGGTCTTTGCCCGGGCCGAGGGCGCTGCGGCCTATCCGACGATCACCAGCGAAGGCTCGGACCCGCTGATCGGCTGGGCGGCGCTTTCGGGATTGGCGGCCGATCCGGCGGATGCGGCAAAGATGTATGCCGTCAGCGACTCGGTCCTGTCGGCGGCACCGACGATCTACACTATCGATCCGACCCAGACTCCGGCGAAGATCACCGCTGCGATGACCGTGACCCGTGGTGGCGATGCGGCGCAGAAGCTGGACCTGGAAGGGATCGTGACCGATGGCGAGGGTGGCTTCTGGGTCGCCTCGGAGGGCCGCAGCGACCGGCTGGTGCCGCACGCGATCTACCATGTCGATGCCGAAGGCGCGATCGACAAGGAAATCCCGCTGCCCGAGGCGCTTTTGGACCAGGAAATCCGGTTCGGTTTCGAAGGCATCACCAAGGTTGGTGATGTCCTTTGGATGGCGGTGCAGATGGAGTGGCAGGACGACCCGAAGGGCATGACCAAGCTTCTGGCCTACAACACGGCCGAGGAAACCTGGGGTGCGGTCCACTACCCGCTGGAAGCGCCTGCCGAGGCCGAAGGCGCCTGGGTCGGGCTGTCAGAGATCACGGCGCATGGCGATTACCTCTACCTGATCGAGCGCGACAACCAGATTGCGGGCAACGCCAAGGTCAAGACGCTGACCCGGGTTGGCCTTGCGGACCTGAAGCCCGCCGAATTGGGCAGCACCCTGCCGGTGGTGACGAAGGAAGTCGTCCGCGACCTGATCCCCGATCTGGCCAAGACCGGCGGCGTCATCGCCGAGAAGGTCGAGGGCTTTGCGGTCGACGCTGCGGGCAACGGCTGGCTGGTGACGGACAATGACGGCACCAACGACAACTCGGGCGAGACGATGTTCTGGTCGATTGGCCCGGTGAACTGATTGGACCCTGCCCCGAGGCCGCCGTTCGGCTTCGGGGCAGGTTCGGCTACACGCGCTTCAGGAAGCGGAGCGCGAAGAGCAGGATCACGGCGCCAATCGTGGCCGAGATGATTGCGCCGATGATGCCGCCGCCAAGGCTGACGCCGAGGCGTGGCAGTAGGAAGCCGGAGATCAACGCTCCGACAACGCCGACGACAACATTGCCGACCAGCCCGAAGCCGAAGCCTTTGACCAGCTGGCTGGCAAGCCATCCGGCGATGCCGCCGATGACCAGGGTCAGAATCAGTCCTGTAGCGCTCATTCTCTGTCCTTTCCTGTCCCAGGATCGGGATCTTGCACGTTAGCCGCGACCTCCAGGCCGATCATTCTAACCTGCATTCGTGGAAGACATGTTCGAAGCAGAGAATCTGCCCTGAATCCGGTCCGCTGTCAGCTTCGTCTGCGAAGATTCGGAAATTCCTGCAATTTTTCGCTTGACGTAAGGGTGGTTGCGTGGCCGAAGCTGCACAAAGTTGCCCTAACCTTGAGTCTGCCAAGTGTCCAATTCCTTTGCCCGGATCTTCGCGATCCTGTGTCTTCCATTGCTTGCCGCCTGCGCGGGTGCTCCGACAAAGCCGACCGAGCCTGAGGCCGTTCCCGGCTACGAGGGCATCCAGGACGGCGCGTTCTTCATCGAACCGGTGCCGGAGCAATACCTTTCCGGCGGCAACCGCCGCGAAGAGGTGGACTATGCGGGTGGCGACGAGCCGGGGACCATCGTGGTCGATACCTTTTCGCGCAAGCTCTTCCTGGTGATGGAGGGTGGCCGCGCGATGAGCTATCCGATCGCCGTCGGGCGTGAGGGGCTTTCGTTCCGCGGTTCGGGCGTGATCGGGCGCAAGGCGGAATGGCCTTCGTGGCAGCCGACCGCGAACATGATCCGCACCCGGCCCGACCTTTACGCGGCCTATGCCGGCGGCCTGCCTGGCGGGCTGCAGAACCCTCTCGGCGCGCGGGCGCTTTATCTTTATCGCGGCGGGCGGGACACGATGTTCCGGATTCACGGTACCGCTGATGCGTCCTCGATCGGCAATGCGACCAGTGCTGGATGCATTCGTCTGTTCAACCAGGACGCCATCGACCTTTACAACCGGGTGCCCGAGGGCACGTTTGTGAAAGTCCGCAGCGAGGCGGAAAGCCTTGCGGTCGAAGGGCCCCAGATGACCGATGCCTATGGCCGGATCGTCGCCGAGACGCCTGAGAACATCGCGAAGAAGGAAAAGGACATGGCCGCGATCGAGAAGCAGGCGGCAAAGGACAGCGTCGCCGCCGAGAAGGCCGACCGCAAGCGCCTGGCCGCCTGCGAACGCCGGGGCATTGTGGCGGAAGAGTGCCCGCGTCCGGAAATCTCGGGCACTACGGTGGTCGTGGGGACGTCTGACAGCGCTACAGCCGGATGACGTAGTCCTTCAGCGTCGTTTCCACGACTTCCCAGGTGCCTTCAAAACCGGGACGAAGGATCAGGCTGTCACCCGGATGCAGCTGGGTGACGCTGCCATCCGATCCGGTCAGGATCGAATAGCCGCTGATGATGTGGAAATACTCCCACTCGGAATAGCTGACCCGCCATTTGCCGGGGGTCGATTGCCAGAGGCCGGCGTAAAGGCCGTCACTTTCTTCCAGGCTCCAGGTCGTGTGAACCGGGTCGCCGGTGACAAGCTTCGCTGGGTCCGGGCGGGTGACCTCGGGCGGGGTGCCGACACGTGTGACGCGCTGGATCAGGGTCATGGCGCTCTCCTTTCGCGCATTCAGGGCCAGTTGGCGGCCTTCGGTCAACCCCGGCGCGGCGGGATGGGCGGACGGCTGCGCTGCACTGCGGCGCAAATTTGTTGCGGAGGCTGGGCGCTTGTGCCCATATGGCGGGCAGATTGCGAACCGCCGAGGGATCGAAAATGAGCGCCACTTCCCCCGTTCGTCCCGTGCTCCCCCCCGATATCCGCGCCCGCAAAGGCGGTCAGCCGCTGGTGGTGCTGACGGCCTATTCCACGCCGGTCGCCCGTCTGGTCGATGCGCATTGCGATGTGGTGCTGGTGGGGGATTCGGTGGGCATGGTGATCCACGGCTTGCCCTCGACCCTGGGTGTCACGATGGAGATGATGGTCCTGCACGGGAAGGCCGTGGTCAGGGGGGCGCAGAAGGCGATGCCGGTGATCGACATGCCGTTCGGGTCCTATGAGGAGGGGCCGCAGCAGGCGTTCCGCAATGCCGCCCGGCTGATGGCCGAGACGGGCGCCCCGGCGGTGAAGCTGGAGGGCGGGGTGCATATGGCGGAGACCATCGCGTTTCTGACGGCGCGAGGGGTGCCGGTGATGGCGCATGTCGGGCTGACTCCCCAGTCGGTGAACACGCTGGGCGGCTACAAGGTCGTGGGCCGGGCGGAAGAGGCCGAGAAGGTGATGGCCGATGCCCGCGCGGTGGAGGACGCGGGGGCGTTCGCAGTGGTGCTGGAGAAGGTGCCGGAGGGGCTGGCGGGGCGGATCACTCAGGGGCTTTCGATCCCCACGATCGGCATCGGCGCGGGGGTGCATTGCGACGGGCAGGTGCTGGTTGTGGATGACATGCTGGGACTTTTCACCGACTTCCGGCCGAAATTCGTGAAGCGCTATGCCGAGCTTGGGCGTGCGGCGGATGAGGCGATTGCGGCCTATGCGGCCGAGGTGCGGTCACGGGCCTTCCCGGCGGCGGAGCATTCGTTTCCTGATGTGGCGCCGGTGAAGAAATGATCCCGATTATCCGGACGGTGGCCGAGCTGCGGACGTTGGCGCGGGGCTGGCGGGCGAAGCGCGAGGTCATCGGCGTGGTGCCCACGATGGGGGCGCTGCATGACGGTCATCTGTCGCTCGCCCGGCGGGCGCGGGCCGAGTGCGACCGGGTGATCACGACGATCTTCGTGAACCCCAAGCAGTTCACCAATCCGGAGGACCTGAAGAAGTATCCGCGGAGCGAGGCGACGGATGCGGCGTTGCTGTGGACGGTCCCGGTGGACGCAATCTTCGCGCCGCCGGTCGAGGAGGTCTATCCGGACGGCTTCATCACGACGGTCACCATGCAGGGCGTGGCGCAGCCCTTGGAGGGCCACATGCGCCCCGGTCATTTCGACGGCGTGGCGACGGTGGTGATGAAGCTTTTCGGCATGTCATTGGCCGACAAAGGGTATTTCGGCCAGAAGGATTGGCAGCAGCTGCAGGTGGTGCTGCGGCTGGTGCGTGACCTGAACGTGCCGGTGGAGGTGGTCGGCTGCGAGACGATTCGCGAGGCGGACGGGCTGGCGATGTCGTCACGGAACGTCCGGCTGACGGCCAAGGGCCGGGCCAGGGCGCCGGTGCTTTATGCCTCGATCACCCGGGCGGCGGACGACATCCGTGCGGGGCATGCGGACCGGATGGCGATCCGCGAGGCGGCGGAAACCATGCGCGCGGCGGGGTTCGAGCGGGTGGAGTACATCGAGCTTCGCGATGCCGAGACGCTGATGCCCTCGGACGACCCGCGCCGCCCGCGCCGGATGCTGGCCGCGGCCTGGGTCGATGGTGTGCGGCTGATCGACAACATTCCCGTGTGACTGGCGGTTTTCAAATTGAGCGCTTGCGCGCAAGTCTTTTGTCTCGTCGTCGGGCTTCGCCTCCTCCTCGGACGTTGGGGGCGCTTCGCCCCCCAAACCCCCCGAGAGTACTTGCGAAAAGAGCAAATGCAGGTCTGCCGATTCCGGCCTTGCGAGATGGACGCGTTGCGGCAAGACTTGGTTCGAGTGGCGGGGTCCAAAATCGCTCCGCCGGAATGATGTAATTTGATGTTACATCACTATGTGATGCAAACGACGTTCAACGGAGGGCGTGATGGCCGATTTCGAGACTCAGATCAAGGAAAGCCAGGCTCAGGTGGCCGAGGCACAGGCGAAGATTTCTGCGATTACCAGCCGGATCGAGGAGGCGCGGTCGAAGATCGACCAGGGTGTCACGCTCGACGTGGAAAACGCCACGCTTGAGGATGTGCACAAGCACACCGACCTAATGAACGCGAACATCGCCGAGCTGATCATGGGGCTGGACGATGTGACGGCTGGCTTCTCGGCCGAGTTCAACGAAATGCGGACGAAGACCGGGATGGAGAGCTTCATCGGCATCTTCTCGAACGCCAAGGCGGAATCGATGCGGCAGGAGCGGATGCGCTCGGCGACCGTCGACGACAAGCTGCAGGACCTGATCTCGAAATCGGACGTGATCGTGAAGCTGCTGCAGAGCCAGCTTGACCTTCTGAACACCCAGAAGACTCGGGTGGAGGGGAACCTTGCGGGCACGCTGACCGAACGCGAGGAAACCGTGGGCGCGCTTGAGGCGGTGCGGGCGGAAGTGGCCTCGCTTGATCCGAAGATCATCGAGCTGGAGAACAAGATCGCCGTCGAGCAGGACGCGGCGGCGCGGACGAAGCTGGAGACGGAGCTTGCGAACCTGAACGCCAAGTACAACGCCTTGGTGCAGGACGAGCAGGTGAAGCTCGCGAAGAGCCAGACGCTGGAGCGCTATATCGAGAAGGGCAAGACCTGGGTCGATTCGCTGCAGAACCAGGCGGCGACGCAACTGGTGCTGATCAACAAGCTGCAGACGGATACGAAGCAGCGGGTGGTTCTGTATGACGCTTTGACGTCGTCGCTGAAGACCGCGCAGCAGCAGGACGTGGCGCACCGGATCAACGAGATCGGGGTCAAGACCGACCAGGAGGCCCAGACCGCGATGGCGGCGATCGGGGCGGCGACCAACGACAAGATGGCCGACATGCTGGAGAAGCATGAGGAGCACATGGTCTTTGCCCGCCAGATCCTGGAGCAGAAGGCCAAGGCGGATGAGCGGTTTGCGCGGCGGTTCGCGGCGATTGTCGAGAAGCACGACAAGAACGCGTATGGGGAGTGAAATGTCCGCCTGGCGGAAGGTCTTTCTTCGGAATGGCCTAATCTGGACGCCCTACATTCTTGCTTGGCCGTTCTTTGCGGGCGAGTTTTCAGGGCCGGGCTGGCCGCTGGGTCTTTCCGAGACGATGAACCAGGTTGTGACTTTTCTCATCCTTCTACCAATTTGGGTCGCGATGGTTGGTGGGGGTATGTGCCTTTTTCGGCGGATGGTTCCATGGGTGGAGTCCGAAGTAGCTCAGAAAGGTCGGCAATTGCCGACCATGCGTTGGCGTTGGTTCTGGTCCTACTTCCTGGAAATCGACGACAGATATCGGCTGCGACCGTGACAAAGGTTAAGGCTAGCGGGTGGTCGAAGCATGCCTGACCCCACCGTCAAGGACCAGCTCGTCTCGGACCATGCCGAGCTTTACGACACGCTCGTCGCGCGGCGGTATTTTGCCAAGTTCGACCGGATCACCGGCTATCTTGGCCGGGTGGCGGCGGAGATGGAGACGGAAGGCCGGCTGAACCGGACCGAAGCGCGGATTTTGGGGACTTACCTCAAGGCCGTCGCGACGACCTTCCGGGCGCTGAACCACAAGTATCTGATGACCGGTCGGGGCGAGGGGGCTCCGAAGCTGACGATTGACCGGCACGAAAGCGGGTTTCCGGTTGCGCAGGAACTCATGACCATGGCGGTCGATGCCCAGCAGGCAGAGCGGCATCTGGGTGGGATGCCGTCGGAAACCGAGCTGAAGGACAGGATGGTGCGGCAGATCGTGGGGGACCTGACGATCCCTACCGCGCTGCAGTTCGCTTTGTCGCAGCGGTACTACTACGAGGCGTTGGCGGCGGGCGGCATCTTCTGGGCGCGGAACGATCCGGACGCGCAGTGGGTCGAGGACCTCGGCCAGCGGCGGCACTTTCTGGTGCATTGGGCGGTCTGGGATACTCAGGTCAACCTGCCGGTGGTGTACCTCATGGACCTTGAGGATTCGGGCGGGAAGCCCCTGCCGAACGACGCCTACCGCTGGCCCGAAGTGCAGGCCGCGCTGATGGCTCAGGCGATCGGGGGGCTGAAGCTGCTGACGATTGCCACGGGGTTCGACAAGGATTTCCCCGACCTGCACCCGAAGCGGCTGCGCCGGATCATCCTGGGGCCGATGTATTCGGCGAGTTTCACCCTGCAGTCGGGGCCGATCTCCAAGGTGCTGGAGGGCGCGAAGGCGCCTGAGGGGCAGGACTGGGCTTTGGTCTGGACGGTCGAGGATCTGGTCTCGGACCGCGAGGAAGAGGTGAAGGACGGGTGGTTCTCATCGGTCCAGCGCCAGGTCTACAAGCTGGATGCGGTAGCGGGAGCGGAGCTGGGGGCCACGCGGCAGGACCGGATGATCATTCTGCCCGAGCGGCCTTATCAGGTGCTCGTGGAGCAGGACCCGAAGGGCCTTCGCGGCTTGCGGAAGTTTGTGGTTGGGGCGGGGGGGCGGCTGATCCCGACGTTGTGACTTGTGGAAACCCCCGGGGGCCAGCCCCCGGACCCCCGGGATATTTGTGGACAAAGAATGAAAGGGTTTGGCCGATGAGCACGCGTGACACGATGGAGCTGAAGGAAGAGACGATCAAGGCGCAGTATGAGGCGGCCCTGGGGATGGTCTTCGGCTTTGATCACGCGCCTCGGCTGGCTAAGCCTTTGGTGCAGGCTGTGGCGGTGGAGCGGTCTCCGGGGGTGGGAACGCGGCCGACGTTCCGGTCGACCGTGCCGGGGATGGCGACGCGGTCAACGGCGCGGCCGGGCGGGGTGCGGCTGGCGGAGCGGATCGAGGGGCTCGGCGATGGGTTGGTGACGCCGGTGCAGGCGGCTTGTCTCAACGCGTTGCGGCGGTCGCTGGCGATTGCGCTGGCGATGGGAGAGACGTTTTCGGCGCAGTCGGGGCTCGCTGAGCTGAAGAAGGCGAACCTTGAAGGCCGGGTGCCGGAGGCGAAGCGGGGGGAGTTCGGCGAGCTTCTGCAGGGTGAGGCGCTGGTGGTTTTGTTCACCTTTGCCAATGCTTTGGCTTACCTCATCGCGCCGCATGTGGGGTCGACGACTGTCGAGCTGGGGGAGGTTGAGGAGGTTCTGACGGACAATGCTCCGCTGGCGCTGCAGGGGGCTTTGTGGGAGCTGGATCAGGATATCGGCGCTTTGGCGACCGATGAAGTGAAGCTGGTGGCGGTCGTGTCGGCTTTTGCCGAGGCACTGATGAAGAAGGTGCAGATCCGGGCGGAGAATGGGGCTCGGGTGTCTGTGTTTACTGGCGGGTCGTGGAAGGTCGAGGCGGATGGGCTGACCATCGCGGGGTTCAAGCCTGCGAAGGCGGCGAAGGGTGGCCAGATCACCATGGCCTTCAAGAAGCCGCATGAGGTGGTGGGGAACCACATCGCCAAGTACCAGTCGCTACGGCTGTCGAAGATGCTGATGGCCTATGACTTCGAACGCCGCCTGAATCCGTTTGCCGAGCTTGGCGGGTTCATCTTTACCTTCATGGGGGATGGGAAGCCCGGCACCGGTAAGACCACGCTGATCCAGATGATGGCGGGGTTGCTCAACGACTACTGCAAGGCGGCGGGCTATCCGTTCCGCTACCAGAACTTCGCCATCGACCAGATCGACAGCTATCAGGGCAAGTCGGGGCAGAACGCCAAGGCCTTCATCGACGCGGTGGTGGACCCTTCGGTCATCGGCTTCGGCACAATCGATGACATCGACCAGGTGGCGGGCAAGCGGGGGGACCGGCAGTCCAGCGCGGGTCAGCAGGAGGTGACGGCGGTCTTCATGGGGGCCTTCGCGGGCGCGGGGACGGTGGTGCGGGGGAACTGCACCTTCGGGATGTTCTCGAACTACCCGGAGAACGTGGACGACGCTTTGCGGCAAAGGGCCGGGGCGCGGTTCCTGGTCGACGGGCCGCAGTCGAAGGAGGATTACATCGACATCCTCTCGCTTTTGCTGGGGAAGAACCATGCGATCCCTGTTGGGGACCATGAGCTTTTCGCGGCGCAGGAGATCAAGAAGGCGGTGGCGGCTTCGTTCGAGGGGCACTCGAAGCCGCATGAAGAGGGGTTGCTGAAGGTCTGGGATCAGGTGGCCAAGGACATCGGGCCGCTGGATACGCTGGCCAAGATGGGCATGTACCTCAAGGCCATCCAGCAGGCGGATGAACGGTTCACCGGCCGCGCGGTCAAGAACATCACCGATGCGGTGAAGGTCCGCGCGATGGACTTCGAGCTGCCGGACGAGTGGATGGAGAACCCCGATCTCTTCCTCTTCAAGCCCTACGACGAGAAGCTGACGATGATCCGCGGCCTGATGACCCCGATCACGGTCGAGATGGTGATCCAGGAGGTCAACCGCTACGCCGATTCTGAGTTCCGCTATGCCGACAAGTCGGATGAGGTGGCGATTGCCACGATGGTAAGGGACTTCGGCCGGACGGAAGAGGCGAAGCGGCGGTATCTGGAGGGGAAGGGGTGAGCAGCCCGGGATGACTTACACGCTGTCGCAGTTTGTTCTTGAAGCAGGTGTTGTTGCGGTGTTTTGCGCCCTGACAGCGCTGGCGGCAGTGGCATTTTCTCGCCGGGTGATCGGGCGATACGGAGCAGGATGGGTCGTTGGCGTCTTGATCCTGGCGGGGGCTGCGGTTGTGTCCTTTGGGGCCATGTGGGGGGCGGACCGGGCGTTTGTCCTCCTTGATCCGCGCGATGTGATTGCGCCGCCTGATACGGGGTCTGCTGTGGGTGATCTCATCCTGGTGCCTGCCCACATCCTTGCGCAGGTCGGGGCCGGGTTTGAGCATCTTTACGGGGTTCTGGTTGCCGCTGGCGTGTCGGCTATGGTCTGGCTGGGCGTAACCGGAACTGCGGCGCTGCGCTTTTGGCGACGGATTGAGGGGACAGTTTGATGGAGATGCAGCGGTATCTGGAGGAGAAGGGGTGAGTGAGGCCTTTACGCTCAATCTCTGGAATTCCATCCTGCCGCTGGTCTTGCTTTGCGGCCTCGTGGTGCTGTTGCCCGGATGGTTCTCCGGAAAGGGGAACGAGTCACATCGGGCGCTGGGCTGGGCGGCGTTCAAGACGGCGGTCGTGACCTATGCGGTGGGCGCCGTGGTGATGGCCGGGCTTTATGCGGCGATCAATGAGGGGGCCTATGAGCAGTTCGTCCGGGACCCCGTTGAGCGGGCGAACTTCTTCCTCAGCCGCTCGGCGCTGTTCGCGATGCTCTGGGGGCCGCTCCTCGGGTTCGTCTGGCTGGTGAAGGCGCAGGAGCTGAACCGGCGGATCGGGTTGAAGATGACGGATGGGGAAAGGGGGAAGGTATGATGGGCAACCCCGGCAGTGATTCATGGATATGGCTTGCGGTTCCGCCGGTGATGTTTGTGCTGGCGGCAGGTCATTGGCTGCTTTGGCGCCTTTCGCGGGAGGGGCGGAAGCGGGCGGCGTTTGCATTTGGGGCATTTATCGCTGTTGCAACTGCCCTGAGTGCGGGCGTCTTGATGGTCTCGCTCGAGTGGCTACCGTGGTCGCCAGAGGGACTGAACCTGAATGATCCCAATGCTGGGATATGGCCTGGATTGAGGTTTCTCATTGTGAATGCTGTGATCCTGCTTGCAGGGGGCCTCGTTCTAGCTGCAGTTGCCATGGGCTTCGGCAAGCTAAGCGGGTCAGGCGCAACGCGGGAACAAGAATGAAACGCCTCATCACCCACGGCCTGATGTTCGGGAACCTGATCGAGGTGTCCTCTCCGGCCCTCATCGAACGCTACAACCGGGCGCTCAAGCATTTGACGGGGAAGGTCACCAAGCTCGACGATTTCCACATCGACCTCTCCGGCTATTCGCCCGAGATCGGGGATGAGCTGGATGACGACCACTACCTCAACCCCAACGGGGCGAACCGGCAGTTCATTCTGCTGTCGACAGCCCAGAAGGATGCGCCTCTGCTGAACATCAGGTTCTCCACCAGCCGGGGGATCCTGACGCAGTTCATCGAGAAGAACGAGGCGCAGCTCTTTGCGCTGACCGCAAGGGATGCGGTGGCGGGGGAGTTGCAGAACTCGGTCTACGCGGTCGACACCCCGGCCAAGCTTTTCGACATCCGGCAGGTGACGGTGGAGGCGGATACGATCGGCGGGCATGTGGCGGACGCGGCGAAGCTGGCGAAGATGATCGACCGCTTCCGGACGGAACCCGACGGCTGGCGCGACGATGTGCTGGTGGCCGAGATGATCGGGCTGGCGAAGAAAACCGGCGACGTGACGCGGGTGCCGATCAGCCTTCCTGCGATGACCTTCGAGCAGGCGAATTTCTGGACCAGCCATTTCGGCGGGGTCTACATCTTCCGCGACGTACGGTTTCCGGGGGCGATCTCGACGCTGGACTGGAAGTCTCTGGGCGAGGTGCCGGTGCCGCAGGTCATGGACCTCACGCACAGGAACCAGATCGCCGACTGGCTGGAGCGGAACAACCTGACCGAGCCGATCGTGCAGGCTCGGGGCATGGATTCGGCGGCGGTGCTGCGGCAGAAGATGGATTTCATCCTCGTCGACGCGGCGGACCGGCTGGGGCTGGAGCTGGGCGACGCACGCCGGACAGAGCTGCGGAAGATCGCCTACAAGCTGGGCTCGGCTTTGCCGGAGGAGTTCCTGGGGCTGGCCGACCTCCTCCGCTGGGTGGAGGCTGGGGGGCCCTGGCCGAAGATCACCTCGGAGCATCCGGCGTATTTCTATACTCTGCGGGGGAAGGCGGGGCGCGACCGGGACCTGGTGAACATGCTCCTGTCCGAGCTGGCGCCCATGGACGTGCGGCAGATGTACATCACCCACAAGGAGCTGTTCTACGCCCAGTATGCCGGGTGGAGCGACCGGAAGAAGACCTATGTGGCCGATTTCCTCGCGCGGGAGTATCAGGTGGACCGGGAAGGCGCGCGGACGGCCCTCTTTGGCCCGGAGCCGGGGATGGACGAATTGCAGCGGCCGGAGATGGTTTCGGGGCCAAAGCCGACGCGGGGTCCGATAGCGGGGCCATGGGGAGGGAGACGGTAGATGGGTTGGCTGCGGCTTGCGTTCTTCATGTATGTGGCGCTGACGATCATCTATTTCGTCACCTCGATCTATTCGAGGTCCGTCCGGCGCGAGAAGCTTGAGAAAGAATGGGATACGGACCCGTCGAAAGAGGGTGTGCCGGAGGCGGAACGGACAGCCTTCATCGACGCGGGCATTGCCCAATATGACAAGGGGCTGAAAAAGCGGCTCCTTTGGCTTATCTACATCCTGCCGACCATCGGCTTTCTGGCGACGATCTACTTCGTGAACTGGGCCTGAGAGGAACCGCCATGTGGACCAAGATCAAATGGGGCATCCGGATCCTTCTGGTCCTGATCCTCGGGTTGTTCCTGCACTACACCCTGCCGCAGCGCGACGTGGTGCAGGTGATCAACACCTACAACCGGGTGACGCAGATCGGCGGGAACTGGATGTTCTACTCGATCGAGGACACGGGGACCGGGGTCGAAACCGAGACGACGTCACGCGATATCCGGTTCATCGACGGGGTCTTCGACGGTGGTGGCACGATCACCTACCGCAACGAAGACACCGGCTGGTTCTGGCCGCCGTATTTCAAGTGGGACAGCTCGACCCTGCAGGCCGAGGCGACCAATGCCTCGCGCCAGAGCGGTGAGTGGGTCGCGATCACGCACTACGGCTGGCGGCTGCCGATCTTCTCGATCTTCCCGAATGCGGTCAGCCTTACGCCGGTCGAAGGGCCGAACGTCACGCTGATCCCCTGGCTGAACATCATCATCCTGGGCTTCCTCGCCTTCGCGGTCTTCATGATCCGCAAGATGTGGCTGCAGTTCCGTGAGAGGATGGTCGACCCCGCGCTGGCCGATGTGGGCGATACGTTTGACGCGGCGGGCGCAAGGGTGGAGGCCGCGAAGAAGGAAGCGCGCGGGTTCTTCGGGCGGATCGGGGCTTGGGTGAACACCTGGCGGGCGAAGAAGTAGGTCTTGCCCAGGAGTGAGCCGAACAACCAGCATGGAAGTGTTGGCGGCCAACTGATCGGCAGTTCAAGACGTATTCGCGGATGAGCGCGCCGGTGGTCTCGAACTCCGACATCCGGCCGGCTCTTGACCCACGGTGGGACAAGAGCTTGATCCACGCGATTTCAATGGGTTATGGGGCCGTTAGGGAGTTGTTAGGGATTGAGGGATGAAGGGGAGTAGTGGGTTCACACCTGCCATAGTGGCGCCCTAACCCAGCCCGAGTGGGTCACCCCTTGTTGAGGTCGGATCAGGTGATCGGTGAGACGATGATTGGCGGAACCCCGCCAACAAAGAGTGGTGGGTTGGCACCCACCCTACAGCTCGCTGACCCAGGCCATGTTTCGCGCCGCCATTTTGGCCATAAGAGCGGAAACATATTCGTCACCAAATCTCTTGGTAAGCTCCAAAATGAGCACATCCTTCTCTAGTGGCGTAGAAGAGTACTTCAGCAAAAGCCAAAAGGTATGAAAATGAGATGCGACTCTATACAGCCTGACACCGTCGGTATCGCAAAGATCGAGCGACAAGGGCAAAAAATCCAGAAACGCTGCTTTGTCTCCAATGACTGAAAAGAAGCCAAGTGCAGAAACCGCAACTTCAAAATCTGTGACCAATTTCTTGCTTTCGAGAAGTTGGTTGCGGAGCACTGTTACAAGGCCCGCGGCGGCAGAGATGAAGTCGGCAGAAACACCACTTTCATCGATAGATACCATGCAAATATCGTTTCGCTTCGAGATAAGAGCTTGCATTTAGACGCCTCTCGTTTCTGTTCCTCGATTTACTGAGTTGAAGATAGATCTGGTACTGACTCCATAAGTAGATCATCGTATTGTACTAAAAAACAAGTAACCAAACACCAGTCCCAGCGTGCTCCAAAAGCCTAGCTCCACGGCATCAGGCATTTGGACAAGTGGCATCTTCATGTTGTTGCCTGTTGGCCCCGGTACGTCTTCGTCTGCATCGCTCCACTTGGGTGGCCACAAGGCTTCAGGCACTTCGTTCTTGCACAAATTGTGTCGATGATCAGCGCGCTCCTTACATGCGGCCTGTTGGGAGATGCTCATCCATTTGAACCCACTGCGGGATTTTTTTCTCTTCCTCCCACATTTGATGACAGCTTTCCCAACCATCCTGACACTGGACCAAGTCATCTGCGTACGGATTGTCGTGCGGCAAGCTATCTGACTGCGGACCCGGCACCCATAGACCGGTCGGGTCCGTGAACCTCCCCGGATTCTGCTTCACATACCCACACAGGAGGCCCCGTCGATCAGCCCGAGGGGGTCTGCCTGGAGGTAGCTCCGGTCGTCGGGTCGTAATCTCGCATCCAATTCTGGTGAAGGCCGTTCTCGCTTTGGAACCACTGTCCGGGGAAGCGGGCGGTGGGGAGGGTGCCGGTGGAGGTGTGGACGCCGCCGAAGGGGTTGTAGGTGGCGGACCAGACTTTGGTGACGGCGGTGGGGGATGAGAGCGTCCGGATCGCCTTGCGGCCCCGGGGTGTAACTCTCTGGTCTGGCGAGGAAACTGCGGCAGCGGGGGGTTGGCGCCGGTCCCTAGCTCTTTGGCGGACGGCGGGTCTGCGCCAGATTGTCCACGACCTTCGTCAAGTCCTGGACGCTGGCCCCCGCGCGGGCGGAGGCTGAGAGGCCGCGCATGACGACAAGGATCGCGAGGGCGTTGGTGTCTGCTTCGGGATCGCCAAGCTCGGCCAGGCGGTTGCGGATGGCCAGGCGTGTCGCCTCGATGCGCTCTCCGATGAAGGCGATCACCTCCGGGTCGCGTGAGCCGATAAGGCCGTCCAGCACCGGGCAGCCCTTGTCGGGGCCGGATGCATACTGCACGGCGGCGGCATGCAGAAGGCGGTGCCAGAGGTCGTCCGGGTCAGCGGCTTCGGCCAGAGCCTTGCCGACGAAGCGCCCCGAACTGTTGGCGTAACGGTCGATCGTGCGCTGGAAGAGGTTGAATTTGCTGGCATAGGCCGCATAGAGACTGGTCGGGGTGATCCCCAGGGCCGCGCAGATCTCGCTGATGCCGACGGCATCGTAGCCATGCCGCGAGAAGAGCTTCAGCGCGGTCGACAGCCCCGTTTCCAGATCGAACTTCCGTGGTCGTCCGCGGCCGACCGCATTTTCTGTAGTGGTCACTACATTAAGCCTTGCACCATTACCTCATTAATGTCTATACCACTACATAAGTCGGCCTTCAAGCAAAGGACGACTTCCCCCCGCCATCCATGAAAGGAAAGATCACATGCGCACCTTCTACTTTCACCCGTCGCCGAACCCGCTGAAAGTCGCGCTGATGCTGGAAGAGGTGAAGGCCCCCTATGAGGTCACGCCCATCGACACCTTCAAGGGCGAACAGCACCAGCCCGGTTTCCTTTCCAGGAACCCCAACGGCAAGCTGCCGGTGCTGGAAGATGACGGCGCGACGATCTTCGATTCCAACGCGATCCTGCTTTACCTTGCCGAGCAGCATGACGCCTTCCTGCCGAAGGACCGCGTGGCACGGGCGAGCGTGCTCAGCTGGCACTTCTTTGTCGCGACCGGGCTGTCGCCGTTCTCGGGCCAGGCGGTTCACTTCCTGAAGATGGCGCCCGAGGATCTGCCCTATGCCAAGAACCGTTACCTCAAGGAAGTCACGCGGCACTACACGGTGATCAACGACAGGCTGGGTGTTACGAAATACCTGGGCGGCGACACCTATTCCATCGCCGACATCGGCGCCTGGGGGTGGATGAACTTTGCGGGCTACATCTTTGACGACGGGCTGGCGGGGTTCCCGAACGCGAAGCGGCTCTTCGACGAGATATCGGCCCGTCCTGCTGCTGCTGCCGTCCAGAAGCTGCGCGAAAAGCACAGCTTCAAGCAGGATTTCGACGAGGAAGCCCAGCGCGCCCTCTTCCCGCAGAACGTCAACCGGGCCGCTTAGGCAAGGGGCCGCTCGTCGATGCACTTCGTGCACTCCTCGCTGGCGCTGCCCCAGCGAAGAGCGTCGAAGACACGCGATGAGCGGCCGGTCAGGCCCGTAAGCTGCCGCCGGTCGCTTTCGTCACCTTCTCGATGATCTTCGCGGAAACCGCTTCGATCTCGGCCTCAGTCAAGGTCGTGGCGGTAGGCTGCAGCCGTACGGTCAGCGCGATGGACTTCCTGCCCGCCCCCATCTGCGCCTCGGCCTTCTCGCCCGCGAACTGGTCGAAGACGCGGACGCTTTCGATCAGCGCCTTGTCGGCTCCCTGCGCGGCATTCACGGCGGTCAGCGCCTCGACCTTTGCGTCGACGACGAAGGCAAAGTCGCGTTCCACCGCCTGCAGATCGCTGATC
>NZ_JBOFBI010000407.1:0-13133 GCF_051645465.1 Tabrizicola sp.
CTTAGATGTATCCAGTTGTTCATGTGATCGACACGCTCAGCGTTGGAGGCGCCCAGAGGTTATTGACCATCCTGGCCACTGCCGCCGAGACGGCCTGCCCGGTCGTCCTGGACCTGCGCGGCCATTCCTCGGCCATGGCGGACGAGATTGCGCGTCGCGGCGTGCGGATCGAGAGCGGGGGGATCAAGCGGTCGCTGAACCCGGTTGACTGGTGGCGGCTTTGGCGGGCCTTGCGGCGCCTGCCGTCGGGGCTGGTGCATTTGCACCTGACCGATTCCGTGATCATGGGGGCGCCGCTTGCCCGGTTGATGCGGCGGAAAGTGGTGGTGACGGTGCACAACACACTGACCGTTCCCCCCGGAACCCCCAGCGCCCGGCTGAAGCGGATGCTGGAGGGGTTCGCGCTGCGGCATTTCACCGATCACGCCATTCTTGTCGGCGACCGGGTGGCAAAAGCCAACCAGGCGCGGCTTGACGGCGTGCCGCAGACCATCCTGCCGAATGTCATCATGTCGCCCCCCGCGATTTCGCCGGAAGCGCGGGCCGAGTTCCGCAAGGCCGCGGGGGTTGGCGAGGGGGAGGTCGTCTTCGTCTCTACCGGGCGGCTGCACCCCCAGAAGGACCACATGACGATGCTGGCAGCCTTTGCGCGTCTGCGGCAGTCGGGCCATCGCGTCGTGCTATGGGCCTTGGGCGAAGGGCATGAGCGGGACCGGCTCTTGGCACGGGCGGAAGCGCTGCAGCTTGGGGCTGCGTGCCGCTTTCTGGGGACGCAGGCGGATGTGCCGATGTTCCTTGCGGCGGCGGATGTCTTCCTGATGAGCTCGGCCTGGGAAGGCTTGCCGCTTGGCCTTCTGGAAGGGATGGCCGCGGGCCTTCCCGTGGTGGCGACGGCGGTGGGCGATCTGCCCTCGATCCTGGGTGAGGAGGGCGGCATTCTGGTCCCGCCAGGAGACCCTGAGCGGCTTGCGGCGGGGATGGAGGCGCTGGCTGTCGATGCAACGCTTAGGGCAGACTACGCGGCGAGATCGGCCCGGATCGTCGCGCCCTATCTGGATGTCGATGCCTGGCTTGCGGGAACGCTTGCCATCTACCGGTCGGTTCTTGGCGAAAGGGACGGCTGAAAGATCCGGTCTGCCGCGAGGCCGATGGCCACCGCAAGCCATAGGAGCGTCGGGTGCGCGTCATGCAGGAAGATGCGTGCAAGGAGCATGGCAAGAAGCCCGATCACGAAGCCCCGCAATTCCATCGCCTCTGCCCCTGCCCCGCTTGCTGCAAGGCGCGCAGCGGCGCGGAAGGGCGTGATCAGCGCCAGGGTCAGGACCACTAGAAGCAGGGCCAGACCGACAAGCCCAAGTTCGGCCAGCGTCTCGAGGTAGAGACTGTGGGCCGACCGCCCCTCACCCCGGAAGACGAGGCCGAGGTCAAGCGCGGTGTCCTGGAAGTAGCCGTTGTAGTTGCCCATCCCGACACCAAGCAGCGGGTTATCGTAGAAAAGCTGCCGCGCCACCTCCCAGCTTGCCAGCCGGCCCTCGACCGCCCGGTCCGCCGTCAGCGAGGCGAGGGACGGGTCGAACAAGACCTCGAAGCGGGCGAGGATCTGGTCAGACAGCAGAAGGGCAATCACGGCGGCGCATCCGATGGCAAGCCCGATGGTCCAGAGCCGCGCCCTGTTGCTGAGGAAGAGAAGAAAGACCGGCAGGCTGAGAACCATTGCCAGAAGCCCCCCGCGCGAACCTGTAAGGAACAGCGCGACCGTCAGCAGGACAAGCCCGACAAGTGCGAAAAGCACGTTTGACCGCGGGCCACCCGTCAGCATGCGGCCAAGGCAGACGGGGATCAGGAAGACCAGGAAAGAGGCGAAGAAATTGGCGTCGGGGTTGGGACCGGCGAAGCGCCACTCGGCGAACCTGAAGCCGACGAAGCCGAAGAAGTCGTTCGGCGATCCGGTGACATACCGGTAAAGCCCAAGTGCTGCGATGACGGCGAAGGTCAGGATGAGCGTGGTGAGGCAGACGCGCAGCATCCGGGGACTGTCGATGAACGCCAGAAGCAGAAACACAAGGATCAGGTCCTTGGCGAGGCCGAAGGACGTGTCTGCCGCAACTGGCCAGTCACGGGCGTGAAGGATGCTGAGCGCGCTCCACAGAAGGAGGCTTCCGAATGCCACCACCGCCCTGCCCGATAGAAGCGGACGTTCGCGCAAGAGAACGTATCTGAGGCCGAGAACCAGTGCCGCCCCTGCCGCCGCAGGTTCGGTCACCGAGGGCAGCCCGAACCGGTCTGTCAGGTTCTCCGAAAGCCCGGCCGCGACCATTATCGTCAGGGCGGAAAGCGGAAGTGCCGGATGTTTGATCGAAAGCCCCAGCGCCAGCGGCATGAGGCCTATCAGGATCGCGACAGCCGGGTTTACGCCCGCAATCCAAATACCATAGAAGAAAGCGACTAGGCCCACCGCAGCCAGAGCGGGCATCAACCCGCCTGGCTGCCGAGGGCGCATGAGGTTTAGAATGGACGTATTCACTACGGGCTCTCCGGCCGCATTTGCCCAAGCAACTCTGCGGCCAAGGGTACGGGGACCGGAGAAGAAAAGCGAGCCCGTGGTGCGGCGTATCCCCCGATTTGCAACCGCCGTCCTGATGATCCTTCTGGCCGCGGCCGCCCCCGCAAAAGCCGAGATACCTACGCCGCCAGCCTTTCCCGGAGCCATGGGCTTTGGTGCAGTCACGGCGGGCGGGCGCGGGGGGCCGGTGATCCGCGTGACGAACCTTGAGCGGGGTGGCAAGGGCTCGCTCGCCTGGGCCTTGTCCAGCCTGAGCGGCCCCCGGATCGTGGTGTTCGAGGTAGGCGGGATCATCAAGCTTCGCGATGAAATCCGGGTGAATGGCGAGGTGACCGTGCTGGGCCAGACCGCACCGGGCGAGGGCATCACGATAGAAGGCGGCCGGCTTGTCGTGGTCGGCGACGACGTCATCATCCGGGGGATCCACTTTCGCCCTGGTACGGGCAAAGGTCAGGACCGGACCGCCCGCGACGGCATTTCGATCGGCTCAAAGGGCCAGACCGTGCGCCGGGTGATCGTTGACCGCAACTCGATCATGTGGGCCACGGACGAGAACGCCTCGACCTGGTACACGGTCGAGGACGTCACCTATTCCAACAACATCATTGCCGAGGGTCTTCTGAACGCGGGCCATGCGGACGGGCGGCATTCGATGGGCATGCTGATCGGCCAGAAGACCAATCGCATCTCGATCCTTCGCAACGCCTTCTTCTCGAACTACTGGCGCAACCCGCAGATCGAGGAGACCGCTGCCGCCGAGGTGATCAACAACCTGATCTACAACTACGGGCCGGGTGGCATCCAGATATCGAAAGGGCCAAGCCGGGTTGACGTGATCGGGAATGTGATGGTGGCTGGACCTAATACGCCCGACGTCGACACCCGGCCCGCCATATCGCTTGAAGACGCAAGCCCCGGCGCGGCCTATTTCCTGAAGGACAACCTGACGCCGCTCGGGATCGACGTGGCCTCGGGGGATGGTGTGGCGTTTCTGGCCGCAAGCCCCCTTGTCGCCCCCGAAAGCGGGACGCCGGTCCTGCCGTCGCACATGGTCAAAAGCCATGTCCTGGCCGAGGCGGGCGCGCGGGTGCCGGCTCTCGACCGGGCCGATCAGCGGATTCTGGACAGCCTGTCCGAGAACACGGGCCGGACGTTCGACGGGTCATGGCACGGCCGGAAGTGGCGGCCACCCGAGGCGAAATGGCCGAAGAGCCGGGACGGGGACCGCGACGGGCTCCCGGACGATGAGGAAGCGCGCCTTGGGACCGACCCCGAAGTGGCAGATTCCGAACGGATCGATCCGGTCACTGGCTACGCCTATATCGAGCTTTACGCGAACGGTCTTTTCGAGCGCTGATCGGCTTTACGTCCCCGCGTAGATCGCGAAGATGCGGTCGTGCATGGTGGCGGCGTCATGCCGCTCGGTCACCCGTTCGCGGCCGGAGATGCCCATGGCGGACCCGCGGTTGGGGAACCGCAGGAGGGTTTCCATCGCTTCGGCCAGGCGTTCGGGCTGCGAGGGCGGGACCACCAGCCCGTCAACGCCGTGGCGCAGGACCTGGGGGATTTCGCCCACTGCGGTGGCAACCACGGGCCGGGCCGCGGCCATGGCTTCCAGAAGCACCATCGGCAGGCCTTCCCAGGCCGATGAAAGGACCAGCGCGTCGATATCCGTCAGGGTTGCCACCATGTCAGATCGGTTGCCGGTGAACTGAAGCCGCGATCCCAGCCCAAGCGCCTGTGCTTCCGCCTCAAGCTCGGCCCGCAAGGGCCCATCGCCGATCACCAGAAACTTGGCGTTCGGCCATCGCGGGGCAAGGATGGCGGCCGCCTTCAGGAAGGTCCGGTGATCCTTCTGCGGCTGCAGGCGACCGATGATGGCGAAGGTGACGGGGGCTCCGTCGGGTTTCGGGGTCAACGGCGGGACGGTGCGGAAGCGTGCAAGGTCGACACCGTTCGGGATCACCACAAGCCGGTCGCCGATGCCGCTGCCTGTCTGGCGCACATAGTCAGCAACCGTCTCGGAGACCGCCACAAGGCGATGCGCCCCGGCTGTCGCCCGCCGGTAAAGCGCCGCGAGGACCGCCTTCTGCCGCCAGCGGTCGGTGTTGTGCAGCGTGACGATGCGCCTCGGTACGCCCGCCAGCCGGGCCGCGACCTGGCCGACGAGGTCGCTTTTCGTCAGGTGCGTGTGAACGACATCGGGCCGGAGCCTCCGGATCAGCCGGAGCGCGCGCCAAAGCGCCAGCGGGTCTTTCAGCCCGCGCTTGCTGAGCCGGGTCGTGCTGGCCGCAAGGGCCTCCATCTCCGGGCCAAGCGGACCGGGGGTAAAGTACGCCAGATGCGCCTCGTGGTTGCGGTCCCTGGCTACCCGAAGGATGTCGAGGAGCAGGGTTTCTGCCCCTCCGACGCCCGTGCCGTCAATGATGTAGAGTATCTTCATCTCTTGTCCTGCCAACCCGTCGCGGGCCTGAGACCGCTGGGGCCAGCTGAGGTCGTGGGTTCAGCCTGCCTCGGTCGCGCTGAACTGCGGCGAATTCCTGGTCCAGCTGCGGATGCGCGACCGCGGCAAGCCGAAGAGCCGGGCCAGCCAACGCGGCAACCTGTAGCGTCTGCCCGTCAGGATCACGCCAAGCAGCCGTCCGCCCGACGCGCGGATCGCATCGACCGCCTTCGAGATGTCGTGCAGCTTGTCGGCCGCGGACACCACCAGAATGACCCCGTCGGCCCGTCCGGCAATGGCTGACGACGTCAGCGAGGTCAGGATGGGTGGCGTGTCCAGGATGACAAGGCCCGCGTTGGGATCGCCTTCAAGGTCAGGCAAACCGCCGTCCAGGATGGCCGCGTTGCCCAATCGCGCAGGTGGGGGCGGCGCTGGGGCTGGCACAACTTCCGTCTGGCCCTTCGCCCCCCGGCGACGCGGGGGAGGCGGAGGAATGACCTCGGGCTCCTCGTCGTCATCCTCATCGTCGTCGTCCGCCGCGCCCTCGTTGTCGCAGATCAAGAGGCACACTCCGGATTTGTCCAGACCTTGGGCAAACTCGGCCAGCGCGCGCGCGACGTTGTGGGCAAGCTCGCCCCGCTCGACGCCTGCGATCTGCACGGTCACCCGGTGATCATGCTGCTGGTAAAGCCGCAGGATGGCCTGCAGCGCCGGGAATACCTCGTTGCGATGGATCGGTGGGCTTAGCGTCGACCAATCATCCGCCATGCTCAAGTCCTCCTGCGGCGGCGTGCGGCTTTGCGGCGCTCGATCTCGCCCAGCACCGGAACGCCGAAACGGGCAGCAACGATCCCGGCGCTGTGCGCGCGTGGTGCCCTTGCCTCGAAGAGAAGAATGGCCAGAAGCCCTGCGAACACGCCCAGAAGGGCCGCCGCAATCATCTTGATCCGGTCCGGAAGACCGACTGGAGCGGTGCCGGCCAAACCCTTCTCGATCACCCGCACCATGCCGAGGCCAGCGGCATTTCGCGCGACAGAGGTTTCGCTGGCCGAGAGCTGGCTCTGCAGCTGCGTGATTGCAGAAAGGGTCGCCTCACGATCTACCCGCAAGGCGGCGACGTCGAGGCCCGCCGCTTCCAGCCGTGCGAGTTCGTCGGCAAGGGCGGCACCAGCGGCCTTCAGCGTCTCGCCCCGCGCCATGGCAGCCGAGAGATCAGCTTCGGTATCGACGAGAAGCAGCATCGCGCGGTCGTTCTGGGCGGCCTCCGGTCCCGCCGTTGCTGCAGTCTGCAGGGTCCTGAGCGTATCCCGCCGGGCGGTAAGCCCCCTGATGTCGGCTTCGGTTTCCGCCAGTTCCTGTTTCTTCGCAAGCGCCTGTTCGGTCAGAACGGCAACCCGCCTGTCGAGAACCTCGAACGAGGCCGATCCGGTCAGCTTGACCAGGGCTTCGTCGATTTCCCGAAGCCGCCTCGTCGCCCCGTCGACCTCGGTCTGAAGAAACTCGGGCGGATCGACGCCGATGATGCTGCTGCGGACGTCGAGATATCCGTCGACCAGCGCGGTGGCGATCGCCTTGGCCTCGGCCTCATCCGGAAGGCGGACGCGGAGGTCTATGAGGTGCGAGCCGGTGATCAGGTTGATCGCTATCGCGTCTTCCATCTTCGCCAGAAGATCGGCCCGTTCGGCGCCCGGTCCGGTCTTGAAGGTGCCATTGGCCAGCAACAGCTCCAACGCCGCTTCGCGGACGCGGCTGGAGTTCAGAAGCTGCATCTCGGCGTTGACATAGGTGTCAAGGTCACCGGGATCGGGCGTCCGCAGGCCAGACACCGGAGCGTCGGGAACATAGGCGTAGTCGCGGCCAAGCTGGACGAGAAGAACACTGCGGGCCTCGTGGACCGGAACCAGGGACATCAGGGCCAAGTACGCGGCGCCTGCAACAACCAGAGCGACCAGCAGCGCCTTCCAGAAATGGACCAGAGCGATCTCGACGATATCCGCCAGCCGGGAACCGTTGCGCATGCTTTGCTCTGACCCGCTTCCCGCGTTGGACTCCTGCCCGGAACTGGCGTCGGTCATCGTCAAATGTGCCCTACCGATCAAACCGATATGGATGCCCGCAAGGCGCATCCTTCCAATTGGTATCCCGCGCAAAGCGCCGCTGCCAAGCGCATTTGCCCTGAGCTTGGCCCTTTTTCGACAATGCGCAACCGGCGCGAAAGCCAGGCGATGAGAAAATCGTCAAAGCCGGGCGCCTGCTGCCCGGCCAGATTGATTTTGGCCAGGAACGCACAGCCGTGAATTGCATCCGGCCTTTGCCGAAGCGAAGGCAGGCCCTTTGGCTTGGCAGCGGGCAAGGCCTGTGATCCTATAAGGCTATAGTGATCCGGAATCAGATTGGCGCGTGCAACGGTGACGTCCAGGGCCGCTTCGCAGGATTCATTGCTGGATGACAGTTCTGAAGCAGATGAGGCAGAGGCCGCCGCATCGGTGCCGGTCCCCGAGCTTTCGGCACCCATTCCGGTGCTGGCGCTGACCAAATCGACCGGCGGGCTTGCCATCTATCACCGCACGCTTGTCGCGGGCCTGTCGCCCGACCTCTTTTCGATCCACACGCTCTGCCTTTCGGACAATGCCGCCAGCTTTGCGGCCGAATTGGAGCGTCTGGGCCACACGGCCGAGGCCGTCCCGATGGCGCGGTACCGGGTGGACCTTTGGGGGGATGTCCGGGTCGCCTGGCTGGCGGCGCGGGTGGCCAGGGCGCGTGGGGCGCGGGTGATCCTGTGCCACGGGTCGAAGCCGGGCATGATCGGGCGGGCCGTGGGCTGGATGCTGGGGATTCCGGTCGTGTACTGCCAGGCGTCGCTGCCGTTCCTGCCCAGGGTTCAGGGCCGCGAGGCCGGGGTCTACCGGATGATCGAACGCAGCGCCCGCCTCTTCGGGAGCCATATCGTCGCGCTGACCGAGGGCGCCCGTGCCCTGAGCCTGCAGCATGGCATCGCCACGCCAGACCGGATTTCGGTCATCCGCAGCGGGATCGACGCGAAGAGGTATGCGTCGCAGGGCCGGCGGGCCGAGGTTCGGCAGGCTCTCGGGCTTGATCAGGCCGCGCAGGTCGTTCTTTGGATGGGGCGCTTCGAGGCGCAGAAGGCGCCCGAGGTTTTCCTTGACGCGGTCGAGGTCCTTTGCGCCCGGCTGCCGCAGGCGCAAGTGATCATCGTCGGCGAAGGGTCAAAGCAGGCTGCGGTCGAGGCGAAGGTGGAGGCCAGCCCCTATCGCGGGCGCATCCGACTGCTACCCTGGCAGCCCGACCCTGCGAGGCTGATGGAAGCGGCTGACGTTCTGTGCCTGTCCTCACGCTGGGAGGGCCTGCCGCTGGTGCTGCTTGAGGCGATGGCCATCGGAGCGGTACCCGTCTCGACCGCCGTCGATGGCTGTGCGGAAGTCATCGAGGACCGCCGAAGCGGCAGGCTCGTGCCCCCGGACGACGCGGCGGCACTTGCGGCAGCGCTGATCGAGACGCTGTCCGACAGCGAAGGGCTGGCCCGGATGTCGAAGGCGGCGGTCGAACGGGTGCGGCGTGACTTTACTGTCGGGCGGATGATGGCCGAATGGCAAGCGACGCTTGTCGGGCTTGCGGGGAGGAAGGGGCGGTGATGCGGGTGACGATGGTCATCACCTCATACCATCCGATCGTCGGCGGGGCCGAACGTCAGCTGGCGCAGGTGGCGCGGCTGATGCAGGCGGACGGCCACCAGCTGACGGTCGTGACGCGCCACCATGCGGGCCTTCCGGAACGCGAGCTGGTCGACGGGGTCGACGTGCTGCGGATCAGGACCTCCGGTCCAAAACCGCTCCGGGCGCTGCGCTTCATCGTCGGCGCGGCGCGGGCCGTGCGGGGCAGCAGGCCGGATGTGATCCATTGCCATTCGCTCTTTACGCCGGTTCTTGCCGGGATTGTCGGCGGGCTTGGCACGGGCGTTCCGGTCCTGGCCAAGCCGATGTGCGGCGGCGAGGCGCTTGGGATTGCGGCAAAGCCCTTCGGTCGCCTGCGCATGGCGTTTTGCCGGTCGCGGCTTGCGGCTGTGATCGCGATAAGCGGCGAAATCCGCGACGAGCTGGTGGGGCTGGGCTTCGATCCGGCACGGATTGCGGACATTCCGAACGGAGTCGATCTTCAACGGTTCTCCCCGGTCAGCGATGCGACCGCGAAGGCCGAAGCACGGCGTCGCCTTGGTCTGCCCTCTGACGGCTACATCTTCGGCTTTGCCGGTCGGTTGGCGGCCCAGAAGATGGTGCCGCTTCTGCTGCAGGCCTTCCGCAGGCTTGCGGCCGAAAGGCCCGATCTGCATCTGGCGATTGCCAGCGCCAACCGGGTGGCGGGTGGCGGGGCCAGTGTCGACGACCAGGACACCTCCGGCATCGAACCCGCGCTGTTATCGCAGCCGCGGGTTCATCTTCTGGGGCAGGTCGACGACATGCCGGGCTTCCTGACGGCCGTCGATGCTTTCGTTCTGCCCTCCTCCCGCGAAGGCCTGTCAAACGCGCTTCTCGAGGCTTGTGCCGCGGGCCTGCCGACCGTCTCGGCCCGGATTGGTGGCAATGCCGAGATCGTGCAAGACGGCTCGACCGGTCTTCTTTTCTCGGCCGGGTCCGAGGATGATCTTGTCGCCACTATGGCGCGGCTGGCCGACGACCCCGCGCTGGGGCAGCGCCTTGGCAAAGCGGCCCGGGCGCGGATGGAGGAGACCTTCGCCCTGACCGCAACCGTCCGGCGGCTTCTGGACCTTTACACCAAACTGCAGCGGGCAAGGGCATGACCGGCTTTGCCGAAAGCGCCGCAAAGGGCGTGTTCTGGACCTACCTCACGTTCCTCGGGACCAAGGGCATCAGCCTTGTCTCGCTGATCGTCCTGGCGCGGCTTCTGGGACCCGAGACCTTCGGGATGATGGCGATCTGCATGGTCGTGATCGCCTATTTCGAGATCGTCGCGAGGTTCGGGCTGGGGGCGGCGCTCGTCTCGGCCCAGGAGCATCAGGCCGAGATGGAGACGGCCGTGGCGCTGATGTCGCTGGTCACCTCCGCGGCCATGGTGCTGCTGGCATGGATCGCAGCGCCGTACCTTGCAGGTGTCTTCCAGGAACCGTCCCTGACCTGGCCGCTTCGGGTGATAGCACTTGCGCTGATGATCGACGCGATTGCCGTGGTGCCGGTGACGCGTCTGTCAAAACGGCTCCAGTTCCGGCTGAAGGCCGTTCCGGACCTGGCGCGGAGCCTCGTCAAAGCCGCCGCCTCGATCCTGCTGGCCATCATGGGCTTCGGGCTTTGGTCGCTCGTCTGGGGTCACGTGGTGGGAACCCTTGCGGCGGCGGTCGCGGCCTTTCTGGTCGCGCCCTGGCGTCCCACCGTCCGACCGCGCGCCGAGGTGGTGGGTGAGGCCTTCCGCTTCGGGCGACACCTGCTGCTGGCCGAGGTCATCAACGCCGCCCAGCGCAACCTCGATGCGCTGCTGGTCGGCAAACTGCTTGGAACCACGGCACTTGGGCTTTACAGCCTAGCCTTCCGCCTGCCCGATCTTCTGATCCGAAGCTTCAACCAGGTGGCCGGGACGGTGCTGCATCCGGTCATTTCCTCACGTGGAGCCGCGAAGGAAGCAATGGCCGAGCTCTATCTCTCCAGCCTCCGCCATGTGGCGCTGATCACCTTTCCGGCGGGGGCGGCACTTTCGGTGGCATCGGAACCGATCGTCCACCTTCTCTACACTCCGGAATGGTACGGGATGATTGTCCCGATGGGGTACCTCTCGATCTCGCTGGCGCTTCTGACCGTCGATTTCGTGCCCGGCATCATCTACAAGGCGATGAACCGGACCGAGTTCCTGCTGTGGACCTCGATCCTGAAGCTGCCCATCTTCGTGGTCACTCTCGTCCTCGTCGCACCCTATGGCATCGCGGCGATTGCGGCATCCCAGATCGGGCTTTCCCTGATCTATTTCCTGCCGAACTGGCTGATCCTGCGCCGCATCATCGGCGTTGGCCTCTGGCAGACGCTGACAGCGCTTGTGCCCGCTATACTGCTTGCCGCTTCGGTTGCGGCGGCTGGCCTTGCGCTGAACCAGCTGCAACTGAGGTCGGACCTCTTGCAGGTTCTGGTGCTGGGTCTTGGCTTCGCGCTGGTCTTCCTGCCCGGCATCATGCTGGCCGTCCCGGAGGTGCGGGGAACCCTCCGCAGGCGCCTGAAGCGGTAAACGCGGGCCGTCAGAGCCAGCGCTGATCCGGGTCGGGCAAGGGGATCGCGGACAGAAGCTCGGCGGTATAGGGGGCCTGCGGGTTGGCGAAGACCTCAGCCGTCGGGGCGTTCTCGACGATTTCGCCGCCGTGCAGGACCAGCACCCGCGAGCAGAGCCTGCGGATCACCGAAAGGTCATGGCTGATGAACGCCATCGTCAGGCCAAGATCGGCCACCAGCCGTTCGAGAAGGTTCAGGACCTGCGCTTGCGACGAGACGTCGAGGCCCGAGACGATCTCATCTGCCAGGATGAACTCCGGGCGAAGCGCGATGGCACGCGCGATACCGACGCGCTGGCGCTGGCCGCCCGACAGCTCATGGGGGTAGCGGGCCGCGAAATGGCGGGCAAGGCCGACGTGGTCAAGCGCCTCGGCGACCCTGCCGGCAATCCCGGAGATGCCGTGCAAAGAAAGGGGTGCCGCGATGATCCGGCCCACGCGGTGGCGGGGGTTGAGGCTGGACATCGGGTCCTGGAAGATCATCTGGAACCGGTGGCGGAGGGGACGCAAACCGGCCTCATCCAGATGGGTGATGTCCCGCCCGTCAAAGGTGATCCGGCCCCCGGTCGGTTCAAGTAGCCTGACCATCGCCCGACCGAGCGTCGATTTGCCCGAGCCGGAACCGCCAACGATGCCAAGGATTTCGCCCTTGGGCAGCGTGAAGCTGAGCCCCTTCAGGATCGGGGTCCGTGGTGCGGCGCCAAGGATCGGCTTCCGCGTCATGTCGGGCAGCGAGAGGTGGAGGTCTTCGACGGTGTAAAGGTCAGCCATGGCCCTGCCCCCGGTCGAAGGCGTCCAGTTCGGCCTGGACTGCGGTTATGACCGCTTCGGGCACCGGGGTCAGGCTTGCCTCTGGGTCGGTGTACTTCGGCGTCGCCGCCAGCAATGCGCGGGAGTAGACGTGCCTGGGCGCCTGGAAGAAATCGCGGACGGATGTGTCCTCAACCACCATGCCGCCATAGAGGACCGAGAGCGACTGGCAGACCTTCGACACCACGCCAAGGTCATGCGTGACGAAAAGCAGCGCTGTGCCGTGGCGGGCCTGCATCTCGGCGATAAGCTTCAGGATCTGCTTCTGGACCGTCACATCCAGCGCCGTGGTGGGCTCATCCGCGATGATCAGCTTCGGTTCCGCCGCGAAAGCCGAGGCGATCAGGATGCGCTGGCGCATGCCGCCCGAAAGCTCATGCGGATAGCTGCGAAGAACGCGCTCGGGGTCAGGAATATGGACTTCGTGCAGAAGCTCCAGCCCGCGGGCATTGGCGCGGGCGCGGGTCCAGCCCAGGATGTCGACCAGCCTGTCGGTGATCTGCGGCGCGATCCGCCGCGAGGGGTTGAGTGCTGTCAGCGGGTCCTGCGGGATGAGCGCGGCGGTGGCACCGATCCGGCGGCGGCGGTCCTTGGGCGGCAGGGAGAGGAGGTCGGTGCCATCCAACATGATCCGCCCGCTGGTGATTTCGACCGACGTCGGAAGGATGCCTAGCACCGCCTTGCCGATCATCGACTTGCCCGCCCCGCTTTCGCCCACCAGCCCGTGGACCTGGCCCGCTGCGACAGAAAGCGAGACACTGCGGAGGATCGGGTAGCTGTTGCCCTTCAGCCGTGCCGACAGGTTCTCGACGACCAGGAAGCTCATCGCAGCACCGGATCGTAGCGGTCCTTCAGCCCCTCGCCGAGCTGGCTGAAAGCAAGGACCGTAAGGAAAAGCGCGACCAGCGGGAAGACCAGCACCCACCAGGCCTGATGGATCGAGGAACGGCCTTCGGAGATCATGCCGCCCCAGGTCGGATCGTCGGTCGAGATCGAGAGGTTCACGAAGGAAAGGATCGCCTCGACGATGACGG
>NZ_JBOFBI010000408.1:0-6602 GCF_051645465.1 Tabrizicola sp.
TCCCCTCCCCCTGGTGGGGAGGGGATGGGGGTGGGGGGCTGACGAGAGGATCATCACCGCTCCTTCACCTTGTTCAGCGCCTTCACGTAGATCGAGGCGAGGCCGAAGACGGTGACGAAGAGGATGATCGCGTAGGCTGAGGAGTAGCCCGTCCGCCACTTCTCGAAGGCTTCGCGCTTGAGGTCGATCGAGGTGAGCAGCGTTTCGTTGCCCGGTCCGCCGCCGGTCAGGAGGTTGACCATGTCGAACATCTTGAAGTTCTCGATGCCGCGGAAAAGGACGGCGAGCATCAGGAACGGCAGCACCATCGGCACGGTGATCGTCCAGAACTGGCGCCATTTCGAGGCGCGGTCGACCTCGGCGGCCTCATAGATGTAGTCGGGGATGCTTCGCAGCCCGGCAAGGCAGATCAGCATCACGAAGGGCGTCCACATCCAGGTGTCGACGATGATGATCGACCAGGGGGCAAGCCCGCCGGGGCCGAGCATCGAGAAGCTGGAGGCGGGGGTGCCGGTCACAAGCTCCACCATGTAGTTCACGAGGCCGATCTGCGGCTGGTAGAGGAAGGTCCAGAAGTTGCCGACCACGGCGGGCGACAGCATCATCGGCAGCACGATGAGCGTGGTGACCAGGTCGTTGCCCTTGAACTTGCGGTTGATCAGCCAGGCGAGGGTGAAGCCGATGATGACCTGCAGAACGATGGTCCAGATCAGGAAATGGGCGGTCGTCAGCATGTTGGCCCAGATGCCGTCATCGGTCAGGATACGCTCGTAGTTCCGAAGGCCGACCCATTCCACCTCGGCGTTCGGGCGGTTGGCGCGGTAGTTGGTGAACGAGAGGCGCACGGTCCAGATCAGCGGGAAGATGTTGATCGCGAGGAGGAGGAAGATCGTGGGGGCCACGAAGATCCAGGCGATGGTGCGGTCCGACAGGCCGCGGACCCTGCGCGCTAGAGATGGCGGAGTGGCCCGCGCAAGTCGGTCAATGGGGGGATTTGCCATGTCGGAGGGTCCTTGGAAGAGGGTGCGCCGGTGTTGCCCGGCGCACCCGGAAGGATGTCAGAGCTTGCCTTCGTCCTCGAAGACTTCGGTCCAGTCGGCGATCAGGCCGTCGAGTGCTTCCTGCGCGGTGCCCTGGTCGGCCACGATGAAGTTGTGGAGCCGTTCCTGCATCGCCTGCAGCAGCGAGGCATAGGCCGGCTCCTGCCAGAAGTCCTGGACGCCGCCCATGGCTTCGAGGAAGTCACCGGCGAAGGGGGCCGAGGCCGCGAAGCCTGGGTCCTCAAGCACCGCCTTGTGGCAGGAATAGCCGCCAGCGGCCCACCACTTCTTCTGCACGTCGGGCTGGGCGAACCATTTGATGTAGGCCAGCGCCCCGTCCATGTTGTCGGTGTTCGCGACGACCGAGATGCCCTGGCCGCCAAGGGTCGAGGCCGCGACGTTCTGGCCTGGGTTCACGAAGAAGTCGATCTTGTCACCGCCGGTCGCGGGGTCGGCATAGAGGCCCGGGAAGAAGGCGAACCAGTTCATCGCCATGGCGACCTGACCGGATTTGAAGGCGTCAAGCGACTGCTCCATGTAGGCGTTGTCATAGCCCGGAGGGGTCGCGGTCTTGTAGAGCTCCTTGTAGAATTCAAGGGCTTCGACTGCGGCGGCCGAGTTTACAGCACCTTCCATGTCATACTTGCCGGGGGTGTTTTCGTACTTGAAGCCCCAGGCATAAAGCGCGCCGGTAGCACCCATGGTGATGCCTTCCGACCCGCGCTCGGTGAAGATCGAGGCGCCGTAGACGGTCTTGCCGTCGATCTCCATCCCCTGGAAGAACTGGGCGATTTCAAGGAGTTCCTTCTGGGTCTTCGGCTCTGCCAGATCGCGGCCGTGCTTCTCCTTGAAGGCGGCCTGGATTTCCGGACGGGCGAACCAGTCCTTGCGGTAGAACCAGCCATTCGCGTCGCCCATGGCAGGGAGCGCATAGTAATTCGGCGTGCCCTTGGGCCAGGTCGAATAGGCGTAGACGGTCGCGGGGGCGAAGTCGTCCATGCTGATGCCTTCGGCGGCGAAGAAGTCGTTCAGCTTGACGTACCAGCCGTTTTCAGCCGCGCCCCCGATCCACTGGCTGTCGCCGATCAGAAGGTCGCAAAGCTGGCCGCCCGAGTTCAGTTCGTTCAGGATGCGGTCGGCGAAATTGGGCCATGGCACGAACTCGAAGTTCATCTTGGTGCCGGTCTGCGCCTCGAAGTCCTTGCTGAGTTCAACCAGCGCGTTCGCCGGGTCCCAGGCGGCCCAGCAGAGGGTCAGTTCGTTTGACTGTGCGTTCGCCTGGGTGCCCCAGACCAGCGCCAGCGCCGCGGATGCGGCAAGTGTCTTCCTTGTCATGCAGTCCTCCCGATGTGGATGATGGGGACCCGTGCAGAATGCCGGGCCTTCTTTGGATTGCTCAGACCATAGGCACTGCGAAGGGGGGCTGTAAAGCGTTTTTGAGGAACGTACCTCAGATCAACCACAGGACCTTTTTCAAAGCGATTTGGAGCGGGCTCAGGCGGCGGCTTCGCCTGGATCTCCGGCAGCGAGCCGGGCCGAATCGGAGGTGGCGGGCAGGTTCTCGCGCAAGAGGATCGTGATGCGAATCTGCTCTTGCCCTTCGTCGATCGGCAGCCGGTCGGCGTTTGCGCGCAGCACCCTGAGGGCCGAGCGCGCCAGATGTCCGACGTCCTGCGAGATCACGGCATCGATGCTGCCGTCTTCAAGCCCGGCGCGGGTATGGGCCGTAAGTTCATGCGCCACAACGACTGTCTTGCCGCTAAGCCCGGCCTTGCGCAGCGCCTCATTCACCCCGCGCGTGCCTGCCCCGGCCACGTAGACCGCCACGACGTTTTCATGGGACGCAAGGCAGGCTGCGGTGATCTGCGCGGTCAGGTCGCGGTCATCGTGGCCCTCGAGAGAGGGCAGGGCCTGCAGATGGGGGAAGCGCTCGGCCAGCACTTCGTCGAAGCCAAGGCGACGGTCGACCATGTCCCGCGCGAGCATGGAGCTTACGACCACGGCCACTTTTCCAGGGGTTGGTCCGACGAACCTGCCGAGCAGGATGCCTGCGGTCCGCCCTGCGGCATGGTTGTCGATCCCCACGAAGTGGTCGCGCGGGGCCTGTGGCTGATCGGTGATCAGGGATACGACGGCGGTGCCCTGTTCCTTGAGGCGGATGATCAGGTCGCGCACCTCGGGTGTTTCGTGCGCCATGATCGCGCAGCCGTCGATCGGCTGGTCGCCCTGGTCGTCAAGCACCGTCACGATGGCATGGGGGTCGCGTTGCGGAACAGTGGCGATGATGACCTCGCTGGCCTCGGCCAGGGGGCCGCGCGCGGACTCGATGATCGCGTCGCTAAGTGCTTGAACGAACTGGCTTTGTACGGCGGGCAGGATGAACAGGAACCGGTAGCGGCGTTGCCGGGCCAGGTTGGCCGCGGCGACGTTGCGCACATAACCAAGCCGGTCGATTGCATCGTTGACGGCACGAACGGTCTTGTCGCGGACCCCTGGCCGGGCATTCAGAACCCTGTCCACGGTGGCGAGGCTGACGCCTGCCTCGCGTGCAATATCGTTGACGGTTGGCCGCACGGGACCGCTCCATGCCTTTGCGCGCCGACTATCGGTTGGCGGCTGAGGTACGTCAATCAGGATTTCTGAGGCGCATCGGAGGCCGATTGCGGAAACCGCTTCAAATCGGGCGCGCAAACGGTGCATCTTTCGCCGAAACAAGGGGAGGACGGAATGAGGACGCTGCTTCTGTTCGGTGACAGCAATACCCATGGCACGATGCCGATGCCCGATCTTGGTGCAGTCGGCCGCTTCAGCCGGGAAGAGCGTTGGGCGGGACGACTGGCGCGGCTCCTGCCCGACTGGGAGGTGATCGCCGAGGGGCATCCGGGCCGGACGACGCTGCACGACGACCCCATCGAAGGGGCGCACCGGAACGGGTTGACGGTTCTGCCTTCCCTGCTGGAGAGCCACCGGCCGGTGGATGTGGTGCTGCTGATGCTCGGGACGAACGACCTGAAGGAGCGGTTTTCGGTCAACGCGGTCGACATAGCGCTATCGCTGGAGCGCCTGGTGCGGGTGATCCAGGCTTCGGGTGCCGGGCCGAAGGGCGGGGCGCCGGGCGTCCTGCTGGTGGCACCGCCGCCGATTGAAGAGGTGGAAAGCCTGGGTGCCATCTTTGCGGGCGGGGCGGCGAAGTCGCGGACGCTGGGGGCTGAGATAGCGGCGGTTGCAGCGCGGCTGAAGGTTCCGTTCCTGGATGCGGGAACTCTGGTCAAGGTCTCTCCCATCGACGGTATCCACTACGATGCCGAGGCGAACCCGGTGCTGGCCGAGGCTTTTGCGGCCGCGATCCGGCAGCACTTTCCCTAGGTCCCGGAATTTCGCTTTGACGGTCGCAGGCTTTGTCGCATGCTCTGGCGGGCCAGCCGAGAAAGGCCCGCCGATGACCCGACACGACCCAAGCCTGACCTCGCTCGCCCAGTCGGCGCTTGCTGAACTGCGGGCCAATGTCGCCCTGCCGTTCGAGCGGGCGCGGGCGATGCCGAAATCGGTCTATACCTCGCCCGACTTCGCCGAGGCCGAAGAGCGCCACATCTTTGCGAAGGACTGGCTTTGCGCGGGTCGGGCCGATGCGCTGCCGAACCCCGGCGACTATCTGACGATGGAGATCGCGGGCGAGCCTGTCATCATCCTGCGCGACCGTGAAGGCGGGCTGCGCGGCATGTCGAACGTCTGCCGCCACCGGATGAGCACGCTTCTGGAAGGCCGGGGCAATGTGCGGTCGATCGTCTGCCCCTATCATGCGTGGACCTACAACCTGGACGGCTCGCTGAGGGGTGCCCCGGCGATGGGGCTGAACGAAGGTTTCTGCAAGGAGGATGTGAAGCTTCCGGGTGTGCGGGTCGAGGATTGGCTCGGCTGGATCCTGGTGACGCTGAACCCCGAGGCTCCGCCGCCGCGCGAGGCGCTGGCTGATGTCGAGGCGCTGGTGGGTTACCTGGACATGGGGTCTTATGTCGAGGCGTTCCGCGAGCAGTTCACCTGGGACACCAACTGGAAGGTGCTGGCCGAGAACTTCATGGAGAGCTACCACCTGCCGGTCTGCCATGAAGGTACGATCGGCGGCACGGTCGATCTGATGCAGATGACCTGTCCTGAGGGCCTGCCTGCCTTCAACTATCACTGGATCATGAAGAACGACTCGTTGCCGTTGACGCTGGCGCATCCGTCGAACACGCGGCTGGTGGGGGATCAGCGGCGGATCACCTGGCTTTTGTCGATCTACCCTTCGCTGATGATCACGCTGACTCCGGGGTATTTCTGGTACCTGAGCCTGACGCCGAAAGGACCGGGGCAAGTGCAGGTGCTGTTCGGCGGCGGTCTGGCGGCCGATTGGTCCGCGGACCCGGAGGCCGGGGCGCATTTCGCGGCGCTGAAGTCGCTGCTGGACGATGTGAATGTCGAGGACAAGGGTTGTGTCGAGCGGGTCTACCGCGGGCTTTGCGCGGGGCTGTCGTCGCCAGGGTCGCTTAGCCACCTGGAGCGGCCGAACTATGACTTCGCCCGATACATCGCGGGGCAGATGCCGTAAGGGCAAGGATTTTAAGGAAAATCCTTGGCAAATTCCTTGAGTAAGGAATTTGGCTGCCCCGGCCTTTGGGCCCCTTGACCACACCCTGCCGCGCGGCACCTATGTACCATGACCCAAACCGCGCTCATCGTGGCCCATGGCCAGCCCTCTGATCCCGAACCTGCCGCCCGCGCGCTGGAGACGCTGGCAGGGCAGGTCGGGCCGCTGCTGCCGGGCTGGGACGTCCGCGCCGCAACTCTGGCCGAACCGGGCGCGATTGGCCGCGCGGCGGCAGGGATAGCGGACGGGGTGGTCTTTCCGATGTTCATGGCCGGGGGGTGGTTCGCCAAGGTCCAGATCCCGGCTAGACTGGGTGAGGCGGGAGCGATTGGTTGGCGGGTGCTGGAGCCCTTCGGCTGCGACCCGACGGTGCATGATCTTTGCGTGACGCTGGTGCGCGAGGCCGGCGCCCGTGAGGTGATCCTTGCCGCGCATGGGTCGTTCAAGTCTTCGGTGCCGTCAGATATCGCGCAGCATGTTGCGGCCGGGATCGCGGCCGAGACCGGGGCGCGGGTAGCGGCGAGGTTCATCGATCAGGACCCGCAGCTTGCCACGCTGACCGGGTTTGGCGCGGGCTCGGTGTGTCTGCCGTTCTTCGCCGCCGAGGGCGGGCATGTGAGCGACGATATTCCGCGGGCGTTGGTCGGGGCAGGGTTTCAGGGGCGCATCCTGCCGCCGGTGGGGCTGGATTCGCGCGTGCCGGCGATCATCGCGGCGGCGATCCGGGCAGGGCATGAGGTCTGTGTCGGAGATTGCCGCTGGCGCAGGTGAGCCAAATTCCTTCGAAGGAATTTGCAAAGGGTCTACCCTAGCTGAGGGGTTCTGGGAGCGTGCTAAGGTGCTCTCATGGCTTGGAAAAACCGGTATCTGTTTCGGGGGAGAATCTCGGAGCGCAAGTTCCGCGATCTTCTGCGCCTGTTTGCCCTTGATCTGAC
>NZ_JBOFBI010000409.1:0-2617 GCF_051645465.1 Tabrizicola sp.
CGCCTCCGGCGACTACTCCATCAGTGATCTCGCTGAACTATTCTCCGTCTCAAGGCCGACCGTCTATAGAACTCTGCAGCGAAATTCGGCCCAAACTACCCCTTAGCGTAGGATTCTGCCCCTTCCGGCATCAGACCCCAGGATGGGTTCGGGAAGGCGGGACGCCCTTCCTGATCCGGCGCAACAAGCGCCGGACTGGGGACGCCGTCGGCGGGGGGCCTTGCCCCCGGGGAGACAGCACGCAGATCTCGGAAGCGCCGCAGGCGGTGGAGAGTTTGCATAAGTGCACCCTTAGGGGCGCCGATTTCTGCTTAGTGTTGCGGTCGGCTCCCGAACTGAACGAACTGCGCAGTTTTTCGGATTGGGGACTGCCTGAAGAGGCGCTACTGGCGTAGCGATTCAGTGCGAAGGAAGACGCCCGTCAGCCAACCTTCAGGGCGGTGGCGCCCATATCAGCAAGGAACTCCCTCCGCCTACGAAATGCTGCTCGTAGCGCTTCCGTCGGTGAGGGCGGAGAGTCCAAAGCCTCGAAGAATGCCTGATGGTCGCATGGCTTCAAGGTCGTGACGTCCGCGCTGTTGTCGTTTGCCGGTTTCATGTCTTCGGACCCCCCAATAAGCATGCGCTGTAACTCGTCAGCCGACAGCCGTAACCGAGTAGTGCGGTGTGCCATTCCAAACAAGATCCCAGGACGCGCCCGGCCGGACGTTCTGGATGGCGTGGGGCTCGAAGCAGACGAGGCAATTTCCGCCCGGAGCGGGAGCCCGAACTGAGGGGTAGATCAGGCCCCGCGATCCAGCCCGGCGCAGATGCTGGGCGAGGCTTTGGCCCTCGGGATATCCGACAGCCGGAGCGGGATGCAGAGCCGGATGACCCGGCTCGTCGGTCATGTCGTCGAAGACACCGATGAAATCCGCCAGAAGTTCCACATAGCGAGCGCAGTCATAGAAGCTGCCGGTGAAGCCGAGTTCGCGTGTTCGGTGCCAGGCCACTTCGCTGACGGACACCATCACATCCCATGCGCAATACCAGGCACCGCGCTCCTCAGTGTTGAAACGGTTTCCGCCGGTGCGGGTGTAGATGAAGGCGGCGTTGACATGACTGGCGCCATAGAGGCGCAGATCGCGGCTCCGTCGTTGCCAAGCGAGCTCGCGCGGGTCCAGATGGGGATTGCGGCCACGTTCGGCCAGAAGGCGGCCGCTGGTCAGACCCTCGATCTCTGCGAGGATCTCCATCTCGTCATCACTGTCGACGAGACCACGCAGGGATGGCGGCTTGTGGTAGGTGGCGGGCAGGAGGCGAACGAGACCGCGATCGGAAATCTCGGTCTGCTTCATGCCCCACCACGCAACGCATCGAGATAGGTCCGCACCGCCAGGATCTGCGGCAAACCCCCGTCGATGGCGGTGTCAACCGGACGGCTACTCCCAAACAGCGGCCCAGTGTTCGGTCGGGTGAACCAGCTTCGCGCGAGCGGCTCAGAGAAATAGAGCTCGAGCGACTTGTAAATGCCGATCACCGCACTGAGCCGCAGCAGTTGATCCTTGGTCAGTTCCCCCGCAAAGTCGGGCTTCTTGGCGCGCTTCCATGTGCTCTCCGACATGTCGGCAAGGCCAGCCGCTTCCTTGAGGCTGAGACCCCAAGCGTCGGCCACGCGGGCATAGGCTTTCAACGCGACTGAGTTGATCTCAGCAGGTTCCCGGATTTGCTCTGCGACTTGCATGTCGTCCTCCATCGCTCTCAACATAGTTCATATGGCCTAATTGTAAAGATCAAATGAACTGTGTGCGCGCTCACCCGAACCGGCGCCCAGCTTCCGTGAACGTATACTCGTTCACGATGATCCCCTCCTCGATGGCCTCGTCCGAGGCAAGGTGGTCGTATTCGGCCTCAAGCTGACGGTAGAGCCAGCGGGCCAGATCACGCAGAGCCTCGGTCACGATCTCCTCCGCGTCTTCAGTCGGCGGTTGCCAGGTCGGGCTGTCGCGCGTGACATCCACCGCCATAGTGTATTCGTGGTAGTAGCGCCCGCGATGGCTGACCTCGGCGGCGAGCTGGTAGAAGTTCCGCCGCTGGATGGCCTGCAACCGGTGAGCGATACCATGCAGCGTCGCGTCCGTGGGCGCGTAGTCCCGGATGCGCGCGGCCGCACCCTTGGCGTGGGACCAGTAGCCCTCAAAGCAGGCCCCGTCACCCTGGCTCCAGAAGCCGGAGAACCAGATGCAGGGCTTGGCCCGCGTCCCGCCGCCCATCAGCCGCACGGGAGTGGTTTTCAGGCGGATGCCGAGGATTTCGCAGACCCGCTCGAAGTCCTCGTAGACCGCGTCCCACCAATCGTCATGGGGGCCAAGCTCGCGATACCAGCTGCGCGCCTTTTCCTTGGCCGCATCCGAAAGCTCGGGGAACTGATAGACCGTGGTGCAGATGACCTCAGGCATCGACGTCCTCCCCGTTCAGAGCAGTGGCAAGCCATTCCTGGCTGCTGGTCCAGCCTATGGATTTGCGCGCACCGAGATCGATGACATGCGCGCCGCCACCGAAGGCATCGAGGCGCGACCGGGAGCAGGTCAGGGCGTACTGGAACCCCCAGAGGCCAGTAAGGTCGAGTTCTTCGGCA
>NZ_JBOFBI010000410.1:0-46503 GCF_051645465.1 Tabrizicola sp.
GGATTTCAAGGGGTTATGGGGGCGTTAGGGAGTTGTTAGGGGGTTGGGTTGGGTGGGGCGTTATGGGCGGGGGGTGGTGGGTCAGGGCCGCACCACGTTCGCGGATCGAAATTTGTTATGAGAAATCCGATGGCTGCGGTTGGATTTGTGGGTTGGCACCCACCCTGCACTGGCTGGCAGAGCGGGTCCATCAACTGGCTTCTGGACGTGATAGCAGCAGACCGGAAGACGGCGGGCCGGGCGATCGCCAACTTTGCCCAGGTAGTGAAGGAAGGCGAGCTGCGGCTGCATCCGCAGATCGGGGGGCTTGTGGAGAAGGAGCTGATAGAGAAGATGGGCGGGTCGCGCGGGGCGAGTGCGGGCCAAGCGTGACCCACGGTTGGTCACGGGTTTGATCTAAGGAAATTCAATTGGTTACGCGCGTTAGGTCTTTGTTAGGGATTGACGCGTGCGACTGACCCGTGGTGCAGGCAAGATCGCGCGACGGGCGGCGGCGATAAAGGAGAGATGAGATGGTTTGGGGACTGACGATAAGAAGTGGGAGCTTTGGTAGCCACCGCCCCATGAGTTCGAGCCCGGGTTACAAAGAGAGGCTGGTCGCGCACTTCGACCAACTGCCGCCCGAGGAAAAGGCGAAATATGGCAATCGCAGCGCTTTATACACACTTTTTGTTTCTCTGAAATTCCACGAAGAGCCTGGAAAAAGGCTTCTTCCCGATCTTCCCGAGATCGATCTGCCCGCCGATCACGAATGGCCCACTGCCTATCAAACAGAACGCCAATACTCTGCTCTGAACTCTTTGTTCATGAACGAAGGACCATACAGCGTCGATCAGCCGATGAAGGACATCATCGAGCGGCTGGAACCCGGGGTTCATCACTTTCGGCCGCTTCGCATCACCGGCCCCAATGACGAACCCTATTCTGGAACCTATTACACATTTATTCCGGGCCAATACATTCACAGCTTCTGTCCTGAACAAAGCAGTGAAAAGAGTTGGGAGAGAACCAGCGATGGGAGGTTCTCATCACGGTGCTTAGCGGACCCGAAGTGCTTCGCCGGTCTCGCATTCTCGAAGGCTATTTTTGGCAAAGCTCATCTCTGGTGTGAGACGAGGAAGTTCCATGGGATCGACATGTACTTCTCGGATCAACTGATTGGCGAAATCAAGCGAGCGGGGCTGAAAGTTCGCCGTCTCGTCCGGCTGAAGGAGGTTTGATCATGGGAAGCAAAGCCACTGGCCTTGAGGGTTTGCACGGCATTCCGGAAGGAATTAATAATGATGTTCTCAGCGAGCCGTAGGGCGGGCGCCAACCCACCACATCCTTCATAACCAATTGAATTTACATAACAAGCCGCCGCGAATCTGACCGAACCCTGGTGGGTTGGCACCCACCCTACGGCTCGCTGGGTCTCCGCCTTCGCGGAGATGACAGGGGGGCCGCCCGGCTCAGATCAGGCCTTCCTTGCGGAAGAGCTGTTTCAGGTCGGTCTCGGGCCTGGCGCCGAAGTGGCTGATCACCTCGGCTGCCGCGACGCAGCCCATGCGGCCGGAGGTGGCGAGCGACTGGCCGGTGGCGTAGCCGTAGAGGAAGCCGGCGGCGAACTGGTCGCCTGCTCCGGTGGCATCGACGGGGACGACGCGTTTCACCGGGACGACGGCTTGTTCGTCGCCGCGCACCACGATCACGTCATGGCCGGAGCGGGTGCAGACGACGAGGCCTGCGTCGCTCGCGGCCTGTTCAAGTGCGGCGGAGAGGTCGGTCTGGTAGAGCGAGGCCCATTCGTGCTGGTTGCCGATCACATAGTCGAGCGACTTGACCAGGCGGCGGAAGTCGTCGCGGTGGCGGTCGACGCAGAAGGGATCGGAGAGGGCGATGCCGGCTTTGCCTCCGGCCTTGTGGCAGAGGTCGACGGCGCGTTCGAAGGCCTGTTTGCCCTTGGGCTTGTCGTAGAGATAGCCTTCGAGGAAGAGGATCTCGGCGCTGCCAGCCACAGAGTCGGACACGTCGTCGGGGCCGAGTTCCGAGGAGATGCCGAGGTAGGTGTTCATCGAACGCTCGCCATCGGGCGAGACGAAGATCATCGAGCGGGAGGTCGGAAGCTCTCCGCTTGGCACGGGAGCGTTCACGAAGTCGGTGCCTTCGTCGGCCATCGTGCGGGCGTAGAAGCGGCCAAGCGCGTCGTCGTGGACGCGGCCGATGAAAGCGGTGGAAAGGCCGAGGTTGCCAAGCCCGGCGAGGGTGTTGGCGACGGACCCGCCGGGGGCCTGCTTGCGGTTGGTCATCGCGGCATAGAGCATCTCGCCCCGTTCACGCTCGACCAGTTGCATGATGCCCTTCTGGATCCCCATGAGATCGAGGAAACTGTCATCCGCAGATGAGATGACATCGACGATGGCGTTGCCGATGCCGACGACCTGATAGGATTTCATGCGGTCTTTTCCTCGTATTGGCACCAGGCCTCGATCGGGCAGATGCCGCATTTCGGTTTGCGCGCGACGCAGATATAGCGCCCGTGCAGGATAAGCCAGTGGTGCGCGTGCTGCTGGTATTCGGCGGGGACGTTGTCTTCGATGGCGCGTTCGACGGCAACTTCGTCCTTGCCGGGGGCGATTCCGGTGCGGTTGCCGACGCGGAAGATATGGGTGTCGACGGCCTGGGCGGGGTGGTGGAACCACATGTTGAGGACGACGTTTGCCGTCTTCCGGCCCACGCCGGGCAGCGATTGCAGTGCCGCGCGGGAGGAGGGGACCTGACCGTCGTAGTCGTCGATCAGGATGCGGCAGAGCTTGATGACGTTCTTGGCCTTGTTGCGGAAAAGGCCGATGGTCTTGATGTGTTCGATAAGGCCGTCTTCGCCGAGGGTCAGCATCTTTTCCGGCGTGTCGGCGATCTGGAAGAGCTTGGCGGTGGCCTTGTTGACGCCCGCGTCGGTGGCTTGGGCGGAAAGCGCGACGGCCACGACAAGGGTGAAGGCGTTGGTGTGGTGAAGCTCACCCTTCGGATGCGGCTCGGCCTCGGCGAACCGGGCGAAGATGTGCTTCAGGGTGGAATAGGGGAGCTGTCTGGCCATACGTCCTTCATGCCAGCGCGGTAGTGGTGTGGCAACCGTTGGCTAGCCTTCAAGTTGTGGCATGGGTAAGTTCTGGTCGTTGAAACACTGCGAAAGCGGCAAGCCTTTCATGCGGGTGATGGCAATCACGTCTTCTGACGTGATCGGGCCAAACTCACCGTCGATGCAGGCGCAACTGTATCGGTATACTAAGAAGTTGATGTTGTCGTAGCTTATGCTTTCGAACTGCTCCTCGCGATTGTCGAATGCGAGCGTGTAGGCTGTTTCGAACCCCGGTGGAGGCTCGCCGCCATTCGGCATAATCAACCAGTGGGCGTCCGCGTCGACCAACAAGATCACCCCCGCCGACAGGTAGTCGAAGTACCAGCCGCAGCGGGTTTCCGCGGTGGCGAGCGCGGGGGTGGTGATCAGCGTGGCGATCAGGGTGAGGATTTTGCGCTGCATTCCGAACTCCGATCAGGGTTGGGGGGTTAGAACATGCGGGCTGGTGGCGCTCAAGTACGTGAGACCCGATGCGAAGTGTCCGCTCTGCAGGCACGGCTTTGGCCTGGTGCGGCTGGAACAGCGCCTTTCCGGCCAGCGCGGCAGCAACCGCTGGCTAGCCCGCAAAACTGGGGTCTGGGGGCAGTTTCGGGTCGTTCTTGCATTGCGAAAGCGGCAGGCCTTTCAGGCGGGAGATGGCATACACCTTCCTTGATCCGGGCGGACCGAACTCACCAACGACACAGGCGCAGCTGTATCCGGAGCGCGAGCCAGCATCGGTCACGACAATCTCCCGGTCGTGGAATTGCTTCGTGTAAGCCTCCTCGAAACCCGGCGTGGGTGTGCTTTCATAGGTCGAAATCGTCCAGAAGCTGTCCGCGTCGTACAGGGTGATGTTTGACGACAGATAGTCGGCATACCAGCCGCAGCGGGTTTCGGTTTCGGCAAGCGCTGGAGGGGTGATCAGGACGGCGATCAGAGTGAGGGCTTGGGTCTTCATGATACCTGATGGCTTAGTACTGCACTTCGGACATGTTGGCGGGTGGTGGTGTGGCAACCTTACTAGCCGGGCGGCGGGGGAAGCTTGGGGTCGTTTACGCATTGCGACAGTGGCAGGCCTTCGAGGCGGGTGACCTTCAGCACCTCACCGGAGCCGACCGGGCCAAACTTGCCGTGGACGCAGGCGCAGCTGTAGCCATAGCTTCCGGCGTTGGTGACGACGCGCTCGCGGTCGTCGAAGTTGGTTGTGTAGGCGTCACCGAAGCCGAGCGCCTCGGGCCCGCCCTGCGTTGAAATCGTCCAGGAGCCATCGGCGTCATCGAAGAAGACGTTCCCCGGCGTGGGGTTGTCGTACCAGCCGCAGCGGGTTTCAGCGGTTGCGAAGGTCGGGGTGGCGAGTGAGGCGATCAGGGTCAGGGTCTTCAGTCGCATGCGTGGCCTCCGTCCGGTGCCAGACGGTTGAAGCATGGCGGCGAGTGCCGCTCAAGTCTGGAAACCGGATGCGCATTATCCGGGTCGCGGGGGCTGGCCGTGGCCCCTATGTTCGGCGGGAAGGAGATACGCCCATGACCGACCTTTCCCCTGCCTACCACTATCAGGTGATCGCCCGCGCGCTGGGGGTGATCGACGACGAAGGACCTGCGCTGACGCTGGAAGACCTGGCGGCGAAGATGCGGATGAGCCCGGCGCATTTTCAGCGGGTGTTCAGCCAGTGGGTGGGTGTCAGCCCCAAGCGCTATCAGCAGTATCTGACTCTGGGCCACGCGCGGCGGCTGCTTTCGGAACGCCACACGGTTCTGGCGGCGGCGCATGAGACGGGGCTGTCGGGTGGGGGGCGATTGCATGATCTGTTCCTGACCTGGGAGGCGATGTCGCCCGGCGATTACGCGCGGGGCGGCGAGGGGCTGGAGATTCGCTGGGGCTGGTTTGAAAGCCCGTTCGGCCCGGCGCTGGTGATGGCGACCGAAAAGGGCATCTGCGGCATGGGTTTTGCCGATGAGACCGGGGCCGAGGCCGCGATGGAGGATCTGGTGGGCCGCTGGCCGAAGGCTGCGTTCGTCGAGGATCCGGTGGCGATCCGGCCCATGGTCGATGCGGCTTTCGGGGGGTCTCCGGCGGCGCTCCACCTGATCGGGGCGCCGTTCCAGATCAAGGTCTGGGAGGCGTTGCTTTCGATCCCGACGGGGCATGTCACGACCTATGCGGATATCGCCGGCGCCATCGGCCACCCTACGGCGCACCGGGCGGTTGGGACGGCGGTGGGGCGGAATCCGATCTCGTTTCTGATCCCCTGCCACCGCGCGCTTCGGCGGGACGGGGGGCTTGGCGGCTATCACTGGGGGCTGCCGCGGAAGCGGGCGATGCTGGCCTGGGAGGCGGCGCGGACGGGCATGTGATTGGCGGAAGCCTGCCGACCCGACGGGGGCCGGGGTCGGGGCTGTAAGTCTTCCCCGCGCGTTGGTATAAGGTCGCACGAGCCCCGAACGGGCCACACTCACGAGGCGAGAGCAATGATGATGAAGACCCCCCTGATCCTGGCTGCGGCCGGTACGCTGTTTCTGACCGCTTGTGTCGATCCCAATGCCTACCCCAATGACCCGAACGCGCGCACCAAGAGCGGCGCGGTGATCGGCGGTCTGATCGGGGCGGCGACGGGTGTTGCAGTTTCGGGCGACGGAGACGAACTGAAAGGGGCGCTTGTCGGTGGTGCCCTGGGCGCAGGCACGGGCGCGCTGATCGGCGCGGACCTTGACCGCCAGGCGGCCGAACTGCGCGGCTCGCTGAGCTCGAACATTTCGGTCACGAATACGGGCGAATACCTGATCGTGAACATGCCGCAGGACCTGCTGTTCGCAACCGACAGCGCGTCGGTCCGGCCCGACCTGGCCGGCGATATCCGCACGGTGGCCGCAAGCCTTCTGCGGTATCCGAACAGCCGGATCGAGGTGATCGGCCATACCGACAACACGGGCAGCGCCGCCTACAACCAGGATCTTTCGCAGCGCCGGGCGGTCTCGGTCGCGGGCATCCTGCGCGACAGTGGCGTGCCGGGCAACCGGATCGCGGCTTTCGGACGGGGCGAGGACTCGCCCATCGCGTCGAACCTGACCCCGGATGGCCGCGCGCAGAACCGCCGGGTCGAGATCATCATCCGCCCGACCAACTGATCCGGGCGCGAGATTGCGAAGGGGCCAGAGCTTCTCTGGCCCCTTTTTCATTGTGATTCCGGCAAATCGGTAATAATTTCGGACCAATCATCGGGGTCCGCCATGCCATTCCAGAAAGTCACGTCCGAAAAGCTCTCACAATCCGTCGTTCGTCAGATCGAACAGCTGATCCTGCGCGGCATTCTGCATCCGGGGGAGCGGCTGCCTTCCGAGCGCGACATGGCCGAGAAGCTTGGCGTGTCGCGGCCTTCCTTGCGCGATGCGATCGCCGAGCTGGCGGAGCGGGGCCTTCTGGTCAGCCGGGCCGGGTCGGGCATCTTTGTCGCCGATGTTCTGGGCTCGGCCTTTTCGCCCGCTTTGACGCAGCTTTTCTCCACGCATGACGAGGCGGTCTTCGACTACATCGCGTTCCGGCGCGACATGGAGGCGCTGGCGGCCGGGCGGGCGGCGGAGCTGGGATCTGAGACCGATCTGAAGGTGATCGACACGATCTTTCGCAAGATGGAGGCCGCGCACCAGAAGCGCGACCCGACGGACGAGGCGCAGCTGGATGCCGAGTTCCACATGGCGATCATCGAGGCGAGCCACAACGTGATCATGCTGCACATGCTGCGGTCGATGTTCGACCTCCTGCGGCAGGGGGTGTTCTACAACCGGCAGCTGCTGTTCCGGAACCGCATGACGCGGGATCAGCTTCTGGACCAGCACAGGGGGATGAACACGGCAATCCAGGCGCGCGACCCGGAGGCGGCCCGGGGGGCGGTTGTGGCGCATCTGGCCTATGTCGAGCAGGCCTTCCATGACCAGATGAAGGCCGAGAAACACGAGTCGATCGCCCGGCAGCGGCTGGAGCATGAGGCGAGCCGGTAGGGTCTTCTCAGCGTCCCACGGTGGGACAGCTTCGTAACCGTTTGAAAAGATTGATCAGTTTTGATTCCAATCAGACATTCGGCACTTTGTTAACCATTGCCGCGCTTGCGCCACGTGAATGCATGGGCGATGAGGAGGCCGGACGGCGATATCTTGGAAGAGGAGCCATTGTGTTCAGATGTTTCAAGATCGCAGGCGCGTTCGGTTTGGTTGCCCTATGCGCCACCTTTCCCCAGCAGGCGGCTGCGTGCTTGGGGCCAAGCTTAGAGGACCATCACTTTCCCAGCTGTACGATCCCGATACCAGAGGCTTCGGAGTCCGTCACCGTGGTTTCGGCAAACGGTTGGCTGCCAAGCGCCTCGGTTCATGTGGGCGCGCCGACCGAGGCCACGGTCTTTGCCACGGTCAGGATCGAACCGAGCGACCAGCAGCACTATCTGGTGCTGGAATCCTGGCGCCAGATCATCTGGAACATCGAGGGGGACACGGACAGCGTGTCTCGGGTCATTGTGTTGGGGGCGACCTCGCTTGGGCCGTGGGCGGCGGGGGTGATCGGCATTCCAGAGGATCGAGTCTTCTTCACCGATCCCGACCTTTCGGCATTGGATGTGGTTCAACAAACATCCTGCACGCGGATGGCGTATTCCTGCACAGCATCGCAGTGGTTTGGGTCAGGGCCGTCGGACCAGGTGACATTTCATCCTGAGCCGGAACAGGGACGGCTGGAAGCTGATGCATTTGTCGAGCCATCAGCCTTCTCGTTTGAGCCACTCCCTGGACAAGAGTCGACGCCGGCTTGGCCAGTTGGCGTTGTGACGCCGGAATACTCCGACCAGCCGGTCTCCGTCGATCCGACCAGCGTAGTCTCGCTGCGAGCGGCGGAAACATATGATCAGCCGACGGGGCAGGCCGGGCTGAACGCTTTAGTCGCCTCGGGCGCGCTGCTGGCACCCGGAGACCCCGGCTTTGCGGAGGCCGTAAATGCCTACGCCGAGGCGTTCAGCGCGCGCTACCGGACACGGTTCACACCGGATTTCCTGTTCGTGCCGCAAGTTGACTATGTGGTGACTCGGGCGTTCAGGCTGCCCGCGGACAGCCCGTCGAGCACGTATCTTCTGGGTGCTGGCGCGCCGCTGCCCGAGATGAATGGGAACGATGATTACAGGACCTGCTTTCTGGAGTTGGACCGAGCGGGAGAGCCTGCCGGGCCAGAGAGCCTTGAGGGCCCGTATTGCAGGGACCAAAGCCTAGGCATGCCAGAACCGGATGGAGAGCTGTTCCTGTCGGCCCAGCGGGCGGACAATGTGGAGCGGGGCGTCGACTGTCGGCAGATGGAACTGCCCGACGGGGCCGAGATCGTGGTCGTGAACGTCACGGAAAATGGCCCACAGCGGTATTCGGGGAAGTCGTCGAGGGAGATTGCCGTGGAGGTGGCCGGGGATGGCCCGCTTGTCCTTTATCTGCACAATACTGGTGGACCGGTCCGATGGGCGCTGTCAGGAAGAGGGATCTCGCAGGTCTTCTTTCTGCGGGGGCCGGAATTTCAGGACCCCGTAACGCTGAACGGAGGAGCGGTGGCCCAAGCGAAGCTGGGGGTAGACCGGGAAGGGTGCCCGTGGTTTCCGCCCTATCATCTGAACGCGCCCGGCTATCTGCATCTGGACGAGATGATGAAGACCCTGCTTGGCCAGGCCATCGACCGGCTAATCGAGGTTCAGCTCGATGAGGCGGATCCCGCCAGGATCGTGGTCGACTGACTGCGGCGATGCGGAGACCGGCGTCGGCAAGCGAGCCGACGTCTAGGTCGCGCTTCAGCGCGCCCTTTTGTGCCAGGTAAGCGCGCGGGAGATCAAAGGGGCGATTGCGCCTTGATCGACTTCGTCCGCGCTTTGGAACAGGACGGCGCGGGTGCCGGACGTGTGGAACGCAGCACCGGGGCCGGCGCGGAAGTCCTCGATGAGCGAGGTCTGGCAATGGACGAAAAGTCCGAAGCCCTGTGGTGCAGGCCCGATCCTCAGGCTGCAGCCGGAGCCGCTTTCCAGCGTGAGGTAAGCGGGTTGGCCCCAGCGCAGCGCCTCGGTCAGGGGGCCGACGCTGGGGGTTTGGCTTGCGACGGTGAAGATGAGGCTGCGGAGGGCCAGAAGGCCCTCTCTGGCTTCGGGCGAGGCCGCCGCGAAGACGGCGGCGACCTCGGGGGTTGGCGGGGGAGCAGCGGTCATTTCAGGGGCAGGTGGAGTTCGGTCACCAGATCCTCGGGCGCGGTGTCCATGGGTGAGTTCAGGTAGACCTCGAAGGACGGGGTCTCGGCCGGTTCTTCGCCTGAGCCGGGCAGCCAGGCGCCGTAGAGCTGGTCGTAGGCGGCGGGAAGCCCGGCGTAGGGACCTTTGTAGGTGAGGACAGCGTGCCGCCCTCCGGGAAGCGAGACGGCCTCTAGCGGGTCGGAGAGATCGGCCTTTCCGGTCAGCTCGAACGCGGCGTGGCTGCGCAACTCGGGCGCCGGGACGGACTGCGGATCGTCGTAGAAGACGCCGACCATGCGCCCCGACTTTCTGAAGAGGTCGCGGCTGGCCATGACCGCAGAAAGCTTCTGAAAGGCACGCGATATCTCGAAGTAGGGGCCTTTGTGCGGCACGGCGGCCAGGTGCAGCGGGGGTTCGGTGCGGATGGTGACGGGGTGCATGAGCGTGATCTCCTGTATCTGGTTGCGGACATAAGGGCGCAGCTCGCCCCGCTTGCGGAAGGCAGAAGGAGACATGGCGAAGTGATCGGTGAAGGTGCGATTGAAGCTGGCAAGGTTCGGCATGCCGATTTCGGTGGCGATGGTCGCAATCGGACGGTCGGTCATCACCAAATAGTACGAGGCGCGGTGCATCCGGATGCGGCGCACGGCCTGAGCCATGGTTTCCCCAGTCATTGCACGGAACACGCGGTGCCAGTGAAACCGGCTCATCGCCGCGATATCCGAGAGCGCATCGAGCGACAGGTCCCCGGCGGGGTTGTCGTGGATGTGGTCCAGGACGCGCAGGAGCCGCTTTTCATTCGCGTTGGTCATTCGGGTTGGTCTTTCTGCTCTTCCGCGGAAATCGTTGCATAGCGGGGCTGCACAAATCTTGCCGAGTTGGGGGGCGGGTGTCTGCAGAATCGGCTGATTGGGCAGGAATTTCATTCAAGGCATTCATTTTGCGTGTGTTTTTCTGACATACTCCCGGCGGGAGGGGCCAGTTGCTATATTGATGCATGCCTTGAACGGGAGGACGAGATGCGGGTTCTGATCTGGATTGCGGGCGCCCTGGTGGGTCTGGCCGCGTTGGTCTTTCTGGCGGGCTGGATGATGCCTGCCACCCGCGAGGGCCGGGCCGAGCTGGTGATCGCGGCCCCGCCCGAGGCGGTGCTGGCGGTGTTGCAGGACGTCGAGGCGCAGGCGGAATGGCGCCCGGAGATCGAGAGCGTCCAGCGCAGTGGGGATGGGTGGATCGAGGTGACGACCTCGGGCGAGCGGATCAGCCTTTTCGTCGAGGAAATGACCCTTGAGCGTGTCCGGTTCCGCTTCATCTCGAGATGGGGTTACAGCGGCGAGTGGGAGGCGGTGCTGGAGCCCGTCGAGGGTGGCACAAGGATTGCCGTGGTGGAGCGGGCGACGGTGCCTTCGGCTTTCGGACGGGTCATCTCGCGGTTGATGTTTGATCCGGAGGAATTTGCCGCCACCTATCTTGCGGCCCTGAAGGCGCGGGTGGAGGGGTGAGGCATGGCTGAGGCGAAGAAGAAGCCGACGGACTGGCGGAAGCGCTTCAACGCGGCCAAGCCGCCGCATGTGGTGACGCTGCACACGGATTTCGCCGGGGTGAAGGCTGGGAATACGATGCTGATCTCGTCTCCCGGCGACATCGCGGCCTATATCGCGAAGATCCCGCCGGGCGAGACGCGGACGATCGACCGGCTTCGCAATGAGCTTGCGCGGAAGGCGGGGGCGCTGGCGATGTGTCCGGTGACGACGGCGATTTACCTCAAGGTCGTGTCCGAGGTGGCCTTGCGCGATCTGGACGAAGGCAAGCGGCTGGACGAGGTGGTGCCGTTCTGGCGGGTGGTGAGCCCTGACAGCAAGGTGGCGGGCAAGCTCTCATGCGGGCGGGACGGTGTGGCGCATCTGATCGCGCTGGATGGCGGGGCGGCGGAAAGCTGACGGCCTGTCTTCGCGGCCGCCCGCGCGAGTTGCACTTCGCATCACGGCTGGTCATATAGAGGCAACGCTTCCGGGAGCCTCGCATGCAGTACCTTGAGTTTGAAAAGCCGCTCGCCGACATCGAAGGCAAGGCCGAAGAGCTGCGCGCGATGGGGAAAACCAACCCGGGGATGGATGTGGCGAAAGAGGCCGAGGCGCTGGACCGGAAGGCCGAAGTGGCGCTGCGCGATCTCTACAAGAACCTGACCGCGTGGCAGAAGTGCCAGGTTGCGCGGCACCCCGACCGGCCGCATTGCCAGGACTATGTCGAGGCGCTGTTCACCGAATTCACCGCGCTGGCAGGCGACCGGGCTTTTGCCGACGACCATGCGGTGATCGGGGGTCTTGCGCGGTTCAAGGACCAGCCGGTGGTGCTGATCGGGCATGAAAAGGGCAACGACACCAAAAGCCGGATACAGCGCAATTTCGGCATGGCCCGGCCCGAGGGGTACCGCAAGGCGATCCGCCTGATGGACCTTGCAGACCGGTTCCGGCTGCCGGTGATCACGCTGATCGACACGGCGGGGGCCTATCCCGGCAAGGGTGCCGAGGAGCGGGGCCAGGCCGAGGCGATTGCGCGGTCGACCGAGAAGTGCCTGACGATTGGCGTGCCCTTGATCAGCGTCGTCATCGGCGAGGGCGGCTCGGGCGGGGCGGTGGCCTTTGCGACGGCGAACCGGGTGGCGATGCTGGAGCATTCGATCTATTCGGTGATCTCGCCCGAAGGCTGCGCTTCGATCCTGTGGAAGGATGCCGAGAAGATGCGTGAGGCGGCCGAGGCGTTGCGGCTGACGGCGCAGGATCTGCAGAAGCTTGGGATCATCGACCGGATCGTGAAGGAACCGCTGGGCGGCGCGCAGCGGGAGCCGAAGGAGGCGATCGACGCGGTGGGCAAGGCGATCGAGGCGATGCTGGCCGAGCTTGTGTCGAAGAAGCCGGAGGCGCTGATCCGCGACCGGCGGCAGAAGTTCATCGAGATGGGGTCGAAGGGTCTGGCGGCGTGAACCCTTGGCTGGTCATCCTGATCGCAGGACTGATGGAGACGGGCTGGGCGCTGGGGCTGAAGTACTCCGATGGGTTCTCGAAGCCGATCCCGTCGGTCCTGACGGTGATCGGGGCGCTGGCGAGCTTCTATCTTCTCAGCATCGCGATGAAGGACATCCCGGTGGGCACAGCCTACGCGGTCTGGGTGGGCATCGGGGCGGTTGGGACGGCGATCGCCGCGGTCTATCTGTTCGGCGAGCCGGTAAGTGCGATGCGAGTGGCGGGAATCGGGCTGATCATCGCCGGCATTGCGGCGCTGAAATTCGCATGATGCGGGCGGCGATCCTTTGCAGCCTCATGGCCCTGCCGGTTTCGGCCGGGACGCTGGAAGGTCGGCTGGTGACCTTCACGGTCGAGACCTGGGATATCCGCGAGCAGCCCTTTGTGCAGGCGCGGGGGCGGACGGTGATGGTCGGTCAGGGCGTCGAGTTCGGGCTGGAGCCGGAGGGGCTGACCGGTGGGTTGGACATCGTGCCGGTGACGGTCGAGATCGGGCCGACCCGGATCGAGCTGAGCTATCCCCGCAGCGGGATCGGGCGGTTCTATGAGGCGAAGTTCAACGGTTATGTGCTGAAGTTCGAGACGGAGTGCGCCTTGTTCGAGAAGGTCGCGATCGATCCCGCCGGAACGACGATGAAGGTGACCGAGATCTGGGCCGAGACCGGAGCGCTTTACATCAACGTCTCGGGGCTGGGGTATGGGCCGGAAGCCAAGCTGGCGCTGGACCTTGAGGTGGCGGACTGTCCGCTGAGTTGAGGCCCCCCTCCTCGTTCGACTTCGTCTCCTCGTCGGAACGGACTGCGAGGAGTGACGAAGTCGCAGGCGGGCCACCCGGTCACCACATCGTCTTTGCGGCGCGGCCGGGCCATTCCGCGTCGTAAGCCTTGCCGTCGATCCCGCCTTCGGTGATCTCGCGGAGCATGTCGCCGACGGTCGGCAGGCCCGCCGACTGGTCGCCGCTGGTCCAGAGGGCGGAGCGGATGAGGGCGCGGGCGCATTGGGAGTAGACCTCGCCGATCTGGATGACGATCACGCTGCGGGGGTGTTTGCCGTTACGTTCAAACCGGGCGCGGAGGGGGTCGTCGGTGGTGAGCCTTGCGGTGCCGTTGATGCGGATCGCGGTGTTCGAGCCGGGGATCAGGAATATGAGGCTGACCCGCCCGTCGCGGACGATGTTGCGCAAGCTGTCGATGCGGTTGTTGCCGTGCCAGTCGGGCAGCGCGAGGGTGCGGGGGTCGAGGATGGAGACAACGGGGCCTTCGTCGCCCCTTGGCGAGCCATCGGTGCCCTCGGGCCCGACAGTCGTCAGGATACAGAAGCGGGCGCGGTCGAGGTAGGCGCGGTAGGCGGGGGTGAGGTAGTCGGTGACCTTGACGGTCGCGGCCTCGCCGGGTGTCCCGTAATGGGCGTGGAGGTCTTCGAGGGTGGTGATCCAGGTCATGGGCGCTCCGCTTCTTGGCTGGCCCCGGGGGGTTTCACACCCCCCGGACCCCCCGTGGGATATTTGGAGAAGAGAAAGACAATTTGAATCAAGTTTTGGGCTTCTTGGGTTTTGGTGCCGGAAGATCGGCGGCAACGGCTTTCAACGCCGAGATCACCCGGTCAGGATCATCAAGCGCGTCGGTGACGAGGAGATGAAGCTTTGCGCCGGGATAGGGGTAGCCGGTGGGGCAGTCGGGAAGGGCCGCGGTCGCGCCGGGGGTGGGCTTGAGGTAGAGCAGATCGTCGCAGACCAGCGCCACGACCTTGCCGTCAAGGTAAAGCGCGTACTCGCCGAACATCTTGCGGGAGGTGAGCGGCAGGGGTGCAAGCGTGTCGAGGAGGCGGTCGATGGTGTCGGCCGTGGTTCCCATGGGTCGGACCTGTCGTTTGGCTTCGCGCGACTTTGGCAGAGGGCAGAGGCCTGAGCAACAGGGGGTGTCATTGCCGGGCAGCGGATCGGCGTGATCGACCGACCCCGCCCAGCGGAACGGCTACGACGTTCGGGGCCTACCGGTGTTTGCCGAAGGATTGCCGGTCACCCACAATAGAGCTTGGCGCCTTGATGCTTCTTTGGAGATCGACCATGCTCAGGAACTGCGCATGCGGGAATGGGCCGACCAACCTTGGGCTCTGATGCAAAGGCAGTGGCGGCAGAGGAAGCTCAGCACCAGTCAAGATATCGTCTTGTAAACGGGTGTAGGGTGAACGGACAAAAGCTTCCTGATCCATACTTGAGAGCTTCTTTCCTTGATTTCAATCAAATCGGCATATGCTTGCAGGAAGAAATCGATGGATGGCTTGGGACGCCCATAATGATTGAAGCGTTCATCATCCCAATTATAATCATCAAAAGCCATGATGCCCCCTACCTTGAGCAACCTGAACCCCAGAACACCGTCTTCCAGTACGTTCTGTGTCCAATGTGACGCATCAACATAGACGAAGTCGTAGTGCAATAGCGGCAACCTGAACATCATTTCGAATGAACAGCCGCGATACAGGGTGACTCTATTCAGTCCACCTGTCTCCGAAACATTTGGCCAGAAATTCTCGTTCGTTCTAATATCAATGCAGTCGATTGAAGAGTCCTGATGGGTCGCTATCTTTCTGAGCATCCAGCAGGTCGCTTGGCCTTCATGGCAGCCGATTTCAAGAACGCGGCAGGGCGTTCCAGCGAGATGCATAAGCTGCGCCTCAAATCGCCGGATGTTATGCGAGAACCAATCGTATTGAAACGCCATGGATTATCCTACCCAAGTGCCTCGCAACTCCCATGGCAGTCTGTCGCATGGCGGCAAGCTTGCAAAGTTGTTTTTGCGGGACAAGGGCCGAGAAGCAGCCGTTCGATCGGGCATTGGGCGAACGGGCGCGATGGCAGCTTCGGGGCTAAGGCTGGTCGGGTCGGCTGGCGATCAGGTGCTCTGCAGTCGCGGCGCTTTGCGGAGCGGCACTACGGTTCCGAATGTCGCGGTTCAAGGGAAGCCATCGACAGACGAGCGGTTTGGCGGGAGGGTCGTTCATCGCGCGCTGTCAGGCCTTGAACCCTGCCTCGGCCATCAGGCGGTTGGAGTGGGTTTCGACCTCTTCCTCGAGCCGGGTCATGAAATCTGCGACGGGCAGGCCTGGCGGGATCGGGGGCAGGAATTCGACGACGGCGAGGCCGGGTTTCCGCAGGATCCCGCGTTTGGGCCAGAAGACGCCGACGTTGGCGGCTACGGGGTAGCAGGGCTGGCCGAGCTGTTCATAGAGAACGCCGGTGCCGACCTTGTAGGGTTTGACTGCACCGGGGGCGACGCGGGTGCCTTGGGGGTAGATGATCAACTGGCCGGGTTCGGCGGCGCCCTTGGCCACGTCGGCCTTCATCTTGGCGATCGCCGCGCCTCGCTTGCCCCGGTTGACCGGGACGCAGCCGATCCGAAGCCCGTATTGTCCGATGATGGGCGCGAACATGAGCTGCCGCTTCATGATGAACTTGCCTGCCGGGACGGCATTGAAGATCAGGATGATGTCGAGGAAGCTTTGATGCTTGGCGGCGACAACGGCTTCGACGTCGGGGGGCAGGCCGCGGACCTCGCAGCGCAGACCGCACATGAGGCGGAGGGTGAAGATCACCCAGCGGCAGTAGGTTTTGCAGGCGGCGCGTGCTCCTTTCGGTGAGACGAGCGCCCAGGGCAGGAAGACGAGACCGATGACGGCCATCGCGAGATACATCTGGACGATGAAGAGGAGCGAGAGAAGCCAGCGGATCGGGGTCATGTAAGCTCTCGCAGTTTCTGGAAGGCGGCGCGGCGGGTGGCGATGAAGGCGACGATAGCAGCGCAGGGTGGCAGGACGAAGGGCCAAAGCCAGCCCGTGCCGGTGAAGCCGAGGCCGGTCAGGAAGCCCCCGGCGGCGTCGGCGGCGGGGAGGGCGGCGACACCGGCGAGGCCTGCGGCGGCACCGACCGCTGCGCCCGCAAAGGTGCGGAGCGTGAAGCGGCGGACGAAGGCGCGGGCGATGTAGCTGTCCTTGGCGCCCACAAGGCGGAGGACGCGGATCACCTCGGCATTGGTGGCAAGGGCGGCGCGGGCGGCGAGTGTGATCATGGCGGCCATGGCGGCGCCGATCAGGGCAATGGAGAGGACGCCAAGGAAACGGAGACGCTCGGCGGCCTCGGCCAGGGGGCGGCGCCAGCGGGTGTGATCGTCGAGGACCGCGCCGGGAGCTTCGGCGGCAAGGCGGAGGCGGAGGCCTTCGGAATCGTAAGGCGGTTCGGCTTCCACGACTTCGAAGAGGCGGGGGATGGGCAGGGCCTCGATGGGGAGGTCCGGGCCGAACCAGGGTTCCAGAAGGTCGCGCGTCTCGGCGTCGTCGATGGCGCGGAAGCTGGCGACGCCGGGCGTGGCGGCGAGGACAGAGAGGATGGCGTCGGTCTGGATCTGTACCTGTTCGGCGGGGGCGGACAGGCGGATCGTGGCGGTGCGGGCCAGCGCTTCGGACCAGCGGTCGGCGAGGCGACCGGAGGCGAGCGACAGGGCAAGGGCGAAGACGCAGAGGAAGGTCATTGCGCCTGCGGTAAAGGTCGTAAGCCAGGCTGTCGGGCCTGACGGCGGCACCACCTGAAGCGCGCGGGTAACGGGGCTTGCCGGTTTGGCTTTCGGGAACCTCACAGGTCGGCCCCCGCCAGCTGGATGCGGTGTTTCGAGATGCGCAGGACGCGGGCCTGGATCTGCGCCTTGGCCTGGCGGATCAGGTTCAGGTCGTGGGTGGCGACGAGGATTGTCTTGCCCATGCGGTTCAGCTCGACCAGGAGCGTCAGGATGCGAAGCGACATTTCCCAGTCGACGTTGCCGGTGGGTTCGTCGGCCAGGATCACGTCCGGGTCGACGATCACGGCGCGGGCGAGGGCTGCGCGCTGACGTTCGCCGCCCGAAAGCTGCGGGGGCAGGGCGTCGGCAAGGTGCTTGAGACCGACCCAGCCCAGAAGGTCATCCATGTCCTGCCGGTCGCTTTCGCGGTCCGAGACGGTGAACGGCAGCGCCATGTTGGCGGCAAGCGACATGTGGTCAAGGAACTTGCAGTCCTGATGCACGATCCCGATCCGGCGGCGGGTGCGGGCTACATCGTCGCGCGAAAGCGAGGTCACGTCGCGGTCAAAGAGGGTGACGCGGCCAGAGGTGGGCAGAAGCTCGGCGTAGGCGAGCTTCAGGAAAGTGGACTTTCCGGCGCCTGACGGGCCGGTCAGAAAGTGGAAGGAACCGGGGGCAAGGCGCAGTGAGACATCCGACAGAAGCTCACCCCCGCCATAGCTGTAGGCCACGTTCTCGAAGGTGATCACGGCTGTCCTCTGCGGTCCGGTTCGGGGCGTCTGGGGCGAAGGCATTCCGCCGACACTGCGCTTTCCATCGCACAGGGTTGAACGATTGTAAAAGGGTGCGCGACAAGGCCTTGGAACAACAGGAATTAGGGATTACAACCTGACGAGGTGACCAGAATAGGCTGAGGGACAACAATGCGGTTGGTTTGCCCAAACTGCGAGGCCAAGTACGAGGTGCCCGAGGACGCGATTCCCGAGACCGGGCGCGATGTCCAGTGCGCGAACTGCGGGCATGCGTGGTTTCAGATGCGGCAGCGTTCTGTCTCGGCCGAGCAATCGACCGAAGCCGCGGCGGTTGCGCCTGCTGCTGCGGAAGTTGTGGCCCCGGCGCCAGAGCCCGTTGCGGCTGAGCCTGAGCCACCTGCTCCGGAGCCCGTCGCCGAGACTGGTGCCAAGGATGATGAGGTGGTGAAGGCCGAAGCTGAGGTGGCCGAGCCTGATGAGAGTGCCGCCGAAGCGCCGACAGAACCCGTTGCGGATGTCCAGGAACCCGAGGCTGTCGCCGAGGCGCCCGCTGAACCGGTAGCCGAGGAAACGGTGGCGGCAGAAACCGTGGCCGAGGAAACGGTGGCGGCAGAAACCGTGGCCGAGACGACGATTTCGGCAGAGCCGGCGTCGGATACGCCCGCGGCCGCCGAGACTGCCTCAGAGGAGCCGGTTGCCGAGGAGCCGCCAGCCGAGACCGTTGCAGCGGCGGCGGCGGATGCGGCCGAGACGGTTCTGCCCGATCTGGACGACGACGCGGATGATGCGCCTTTGGTGGCAGCGCCAGTGGCCGCAGCAGCTGTGGCTGCGGCAGCCGCGGCTGCTGCAGCCAAGGAACCTGCCGCCTATGCGGTTGACGAGTCCGTACTCGCGATCCTGCGCGAGGAGGCCGAACGTGAGGCCCACGCCCGCAAGGCCGACGGCAAGCCCTTGGAAACGCAGACCGACCTTGGGCTGGATGCTGCTGTTCCCGCGGGCAAGAAAGCCGCCGCCCCGGCCAAGAAGTTTGAAGTCGTCAGCTCGGACGACTCCGACACCAAGCCCTCGGCGCGTCGCACGCTTTTGCCTGACGTAGAAGAGATCAACTCGACCCTCCGGCCCGCCGAACAGACCGAGGAGCAGGGTGCAGAGGCCGTGCCCGTTGCCGCAGAGGGGCGGAGCAGCTTCCGGAGCGGCTTCCTTCTGGTGTTGACCATCGCCATCCTGGGTGCTGCGGTCTATGGCAGCGCCGACATGCTGGCGAGGATGATCCCGGCGCTTGCTGGCCCGCTGGAAAGCTATGTCAGCTTCATCAACGGCCTGCGCCTGCAGGTTGACGGGCTGATGCAAAGCGCGACTGTCGCAATCGGCGGCACGGACGGCTGAGACCCTGCCAATTCGGCTTGCCCCTTGCCGGGCGGGCCATTATCCCTGCGGGCCAAGCCACGTCCCGCAAGGAGCCGCCATGACCAGCCAGCGTTTCGACAAGTCGAAACTTCCCAGCCGCCATGTGACCGAAGGTCCGGCGCGTGCGCCTCACCGCAGCTATTTCTATGCGATGGGGATCACCGAGGAAGAGATCCACCAGCCCTGGGTCGGGGTTGCGACGTGCTGGAACGAGGCGGCCCCCTGCAACATCGCGCTGAACCGTCAGGCGCAGATCGTGAAGCAGGGTGTGAAGAAGGGCGGCGGCACTCCGCGTGAGTTCACCACGATCACCGTGACCGATGGTATCGCCATGGGGCATGAGGGGATGCGATCGTCTTTGGCGTCCCGGGATGCGATTGCTGACACGGTCGAGCTGACGATGCGCGGGCATTGCTATGACGCGATCGTGGGCCTTGCGGGCTGCGACAAGTCCCTGCCGGGGATGATGATGGCGATGGTGCGGCTGAACGTGCCGTCGGTCTTCATCTATGGCGGGTCGATCCTGCCGGGCCGCTATCAGGGCCGCGACATCACTGTGCAGGACATGTTCGAAGCGGTGGGCAAGGTGCAGGCGGGCGCCATGTCCGAGGCTGAACTTGAGATCATGGAGCGGGTGGCCTGCCCGTCCTCCGGGGCCTGCGGGGCGCAGTATACGGCGAATACGATGGCCTGTGTGTCCGAAGCTATTGGCCTGGCGCTGCTGAACTCTTCCAGCGCGCCCGCGCCCTACGAGTCACGCGACCAGTATGGCGAGGCTTCGGGCGTTGCGGTGATGACGCTGATCGAGCGGAACATCCGTGCGCGGGACATCGTGACGCTGAAGTCGCTGGAGAACGCGGCGCGGGTGGTGGGCTGCACGGGCGGGTCGACCAATGCGGCGCTGCACCTGCCGGCTTTGGCGAACGAGGCGGGGATCGACTTCGACCTCTTCGACGTGGCGGCCTGCATGAAGGACACGCCCTATTTCGTCGACCTGCGGCCGGGTGGAAAGTACGTGGCCAAGGACCTGCATGAAGTGGGCGGTGTGGCCGTAGTGATGAAGGAGCTGGCGAAGGAAGGCCTTCTCCACCTCGACTGCATGACTGCTTCGGGCAAGACGCTGGGCGAAAGCCTGGATGAGATCAAGGGCGAGGCGGACGGCCGGGTGATCTATCACATCGGCTCTCCCATCACCAAGACGGGGGGCGTGGTCAGCCTGAAGGGCAACGTGGCACCTGACGGGGCGATCGTGAAGGTCGCAGGCATGACCGATGCCGAGCAGGTCTTCAGCGGCCCCGCGCGGGTCTTTGAATGCGAGGAAGACGCCTTCGCCGCCGTTAAGGCTCGGGAATACAAGGAAGGCGAGGTCATCGTCATCCGCAACGAAGGCCCCGCTGGGGGCCCTGGGATGCGCGAGATGCTGGCGACGACGGCGGCTCTTAGCGGTCAGGGCATGGGCAAGAAGGTGGCGCTGATCACCGATGGCCGGTTCTCGGGCGCGACGCGGGGGTTCTGCGTGGGCCACGTGGGGCCGGAAGCGGCGCATGGCGGGCCGATTGCTCTCCTCAAGAACGGCGACATCATTTCGCTGAACGCCCTTACCGGGGAACTGTCGGTCGACCTGTCGGATGCAGAGCTTGCCAAACGCAAGGCCGAGTGGAAGGGACCGCGCAAGACGGCTTATACCTCGGGCGCGGTGCACAAGTTCGCGCGGCTGGTCGGCGGCGCGCGCTGGGGGGCGGTGACGCATCCGGGCGCGAAGGGCGAAAGCCACGTCTACATGGACCAGTAAGGCACGATGGGCCGCATCGCGCAGTTTCTGGATCGCTGGCACCAGCGGCGGGCCGACGAGCGCTGGGCGCGGGTCGCCGATGCCGCACCGGGGCTGGAGAGCTTTGAGCTGCGCGCCTTGCGCGCCGAGGCGCGGGGCATGCGGCGTCGGCTTGACCGGGTGCTGCAGGCGGCCGACACCCGCCTGGCGCTGCCTGCCCTGGGCGGGGGCCTGCCGCAGATGCCGCTTGGCACCGACTGGTCCTGGCGTCCCGAGGGCTGGCGCGGGGCCTTGCCGGACTCCGGTGCGGTCGCCGCGGGGCAGCGCACGGCCATTGGCGAGAACCTCGCGCTTTACCATGACTGCCCGCTGGGCGAGGTGGTCATGCGGCAGGTGCGGAACGGCGATGAGAGCGACCGCGCGCCCTTTGGGCTGGCCATCGACGTCTTCGGCTTCAAGGGCTCGTTTCTGTCACTGGCCCTGAACCTGCCCGATGACGCGGTCGCCGGCCTTAGGTCCCGGCATCTGGTGCGGGCGGAGCTGGTGATCGACAGCGACCGCCCGGTCCGCGCCTTTGCCCGACTGAACATCAAGCACGGGCCGAACCTGTCGCAGCCGGTCAGCAATCTGCCGGTCGAGGGGCGGGTGAAGGTGGCGGAGTTCGACCTGGCCTATGCCGACATCAACGACAAGCGGATCGAGCGGGCCTGGCTGGACCTGATCCTGAACGACGTCTCGATGGCGCGCATCCACATCCGCGACGTGGTGCTTAGCCGCCGTCCGCGCGCCGAGCTCTAGAGGGTCAGATGGCTGAAAAGACGGGGATTACTCTGGCGGAGACACGGATCGCGGGCGGGGTCTGGGAAGGCACGCTGAGCGGGGTCAATGGTGCCGCGCCTGTCATCGAGGCGTTGCATGGCGACCGGGCGATCGAGGGGGTCGAGGTCACTCCGGTGCCGGGTAAGGCCGGGCGGTTCGCGGTACGGGTGCCGATCCCGGCCTGGGCGGTCAATGGGGGGGTGCAGACCTTTCTGGTGCGGTCGGGCGGGGATGTGCTGGCCCAGTTCACCCTGGTCGCAGGCCAGCCGCTGGACGAGGATATCCGGGCGGAGCTGAGCCTGTTGCGGGCCGAGCTGGAGCTTCTGAAGCGGGCCTTCCGGCGGCACTGCGCGGAGACGGGGGGCTGAGGCGACCCCTCCTCGTTCGACTTCGTCTCCTCGTCGGAAGGATCGCCCCTGCGAGGAGGACACGAAGTGAACGACGAGCGGTCGTTGGTTGCTTAAAGCTGTGACAGCAGATGCTCTCCGGCCGAGATTTCGCAGCCTGTGCCGGTTTCGGGGTTGAACTGGGTCACGACGCCGTCCTCGGCCAGAAGCGAGTAGCGCTTGGAGCGGGCGAAGAAGCCCAGCTGCGGCACGTCGAAGGTCATGCCGATGGATTTGGAGAAGGCGGAGTCAGAGTCGCCGAGCATGGTGATCCCGGCGGCGGTGGCTCCCGTCGCCTCGCCCCAGGCCTTCATCACGAAGGGGTCGTTGACGGCCACGCAGATGATCTCGTCCACGCCCTTGTCGGCGAATTTGCCCGCAGTGCGGATGAAGCTGGGCACGTGTGCGGTCGAGCAGGTGCCGGTGTAGGCGCCTGGCAGGCCGAAGATCACCACTTTGCGGCCTTTGAGCTTGTCTGACAGCGACACGGCCTCCGCGCCGTTTTCGCCCATCTTCAGAAGGCTGGCCTCGGGCAGTTTCGTCCCTACTGCAATCGTCATTCTGGTGATCCCTTTTTCCTGCGCGTTGCGCCTATTCAGCATGGGTTATAGGGTCCGGCGCGGAACATGCCAGAGGGGGAAGCGCGATGCGCGTGGTGATTGTCGGGGCCGGGCAGGCGGGGGCGGCGCTGGCCGCGAAGCTGCGGGCGCTTGGGCACACGGGCGAGATCGTGATGCTGGGGGACGAGCCTGCGCCGCCCTACCAGCGGCCACCTTTGTCGAAGGCCTATCTGCTGGGAGAGATGGAGGAGGACCGGCTCTGGCTCCGCTCGCCCGATTTCTGGGTGGAGCAGAGGGTTGAGTTGAGGTTGGGCCAGCCGGTAACGGCGATCGATCCGGCGGGCAGGACCGTGACGGTGGGGGGCGAGGTGCTGGCGTATGACCATCTGGCGCTGACCACCGGGTCTTCGCCCCGCCGTCTGCCTGCGGCCATCGGGGGCGCCTTGCCGGGGGTCTACACGGTGCGGACGCTGGCCGATGTCGACGCGATGCGGGGGGAGTTCCGGCCGGGTCGCAGGGTGATCATCGTGGGCGGCGGTTACATCGGGCTGGAGGCGGCGGCGGTGGCGTCGAAGCTGGGGCTTGCGGTGACGGTTGTGGAAATGGCGCCGCGTATCCTGCAGCGGGTGGCCTCGCCCGAAACGTCGGACTATGTGCGTGCCTTGCATCAGGTGCATGGGGTGGCGGTGCTGGAGTCCACCGGCCTTGACCGGCTGGTGGGAGAGGACCGCGTGACGGGCGCGGTGCTGAAGGACGGGCGCGAACTTCCGGCTGACTTCGTGATCGTGGGGGTGGGGATCACGCCCAATACGGCGTTGGCTGAGGCGGCGGGGCTGGCCTTGGACAACGGGATTGCGACGGACGAGATGGGGCGGACCTCCGATCCTGCGATCTGGTCGGCGGGGGACTGTGCGTCCTTCCCTTGGGTTGGCGGGCGTATCCGGCTGGAGTCGGTCGGCAATGCCATCGACCAGGCCGAAGCGGTGGCGGCGAACATCCTGGGCGCGGGGGAGCCCTATCAGGCGAAGCCCTGGTTCTGGTCGGACCAGTTCGACCTGAAGCTGCAGATTGCCGGGCTGAACTCGGGGTACGACCATATCGTCACCCGGAAGGGCGAGGGTGAGGCGGTGAGCTTCTGGTACTACCGGGGGGATGCTCTGCTGGCGGTCGACGCGATGAACGACCCCCGGGCCTATATGGTCGGCAAGCGGCTCATCGAGATGGGCAAGAGCCCCGCGGCGGAGGTGATCGCCTCGGCCCCTGACCTGAAGGCGCTTCTCAAGGGCTAGGCCCCCTCACCCCCAACCCCTCTCCCCCAAGAGGAGAGGGGAGTCGCGGAGCACGGAATGCGGATCATTGGCGGTAGCCGGAGGGGCCTGAAGCTGGCGGAGGTGGGCGAGGGGGATGTGGCGGCGCATCTGCGGCCGACGTCGGACCGGGTGCGCGAGGCGATCTTCAACCTGCTGATCAACGGGGGCCATGGCAATCCGGTTGCTGGCGCCCGGGTGCTGGATCTTTTCGCGGGGACCGGGGCGCTGGGGCTGGAGGCTTTGAGCCGGGGGGCGGCGGAGGTGTGCTTCGTCGATGACGGTGGGAAGGCGCTGGCCTTGATGAAATCGAACATCGCGAAGATGCGGGCGGAGGGTGAGACCCTGATTATTCGTCAAAACGCAACTCGGCTGGGGATGAATGGGGGCGCTCCCTTTACGCTGGCCTTCCTTGACCCGCCCTATGCGAAGGGGTTGGGTGAGGCGGCTTTGACGGCGGCGCTTCAAGGCGGCTGGCTGGCCCCGGGGGCGATGGTTGTGTGGGAGGAGGGGGCAGCGCCTAGAGTGCCGGAGGGGTTTGAGCAGGTGGATCAGCGAAAGTATGGAGATACCTTTGTGACCCTGTTGAGGGTCGCCAAATGACCCGCCCCGCCGCCGTTCTGTTCGACTGCGACGGGGTGATCGTCGACAGCGAGGGGCCGACCTATGCGCTGTTCCTCGAGGAGTTCGCGGCGCATGGGTTGCCGATGACGCTGGAACGGCTTGAGGCGGAGTTCATCGGCAGCACGGTCGAAACCGTGGCGGTCCGGGCAAGGGCGGCAGGGGCGACGTTGCCGGAGACCTGGGTCGGCGATTTTTATCAGCGCATGTACGCGATGCTGGCCGCCGGGGTGCCTTTGGTGGAAGGGGCGGTCGAGGTGCTGGACCGGCTGGACCGGGAAGGGATTCCCTATGCGATGGGGTCGAACGGGTCGCTGGAGAAGATGGAGATCACGCTCGGCCAGCATGGGCTGAAGGGCCGGTTCCGGGCGGTGCTGTCGGGGCAGGCGATCGGTAGGCCGAAGCCTGCGCCGGACGTCTACCTTGCGGCAGCGGCGGCTTGCGGGGTGGAGCCTGCGGCTTGCGTAGTGGTGGAGGACAGCGCCTCGGGCGCGAGGGCGGCGCTTGCGGCGGGGATTCCATGCCTCGGCTTCGCGGCGCATGGGCCTGAGACGCCGACGGCGCGGCAGCTGACGGCGCTGGGCGTGCCGCTCTTTCACCGGATGGAGGACTTGCCCCGGCTCATCGGGCTATAGTTCTGGATCAGGCGCGTTCGGGACCGCTCGTCGATGCACTTCGTGCACTCCTCGCCTGGCGCAAGCCGACGAGAACACGAAGTGCACGAGGAGGCGTGGTCGTCGTGCCCGCCCTTGCGTCAGAGCGTCTTCAGATCGGCGATCAGCTGGTCGAGGTCGCCCCCGCGCTGGTCCAGCAAAGCGCCCATTTCGGTGCGCTCGGAGGCCAGCATGTTCACGCCTTCGATGATGATGTTGAAGAAGAGGCTCTTGCCCGACTTGTCCGAGACGTGCCAGCGCACTTCGAACGGCGCCTCGCCCTGCAGGATCGCGGTGGAGATCACCTCGTAGTAGCTTTTCACCGCGCGGGCTTCGGCCACCTCGATCCGACCGCCGATGAATTCGCGGAAGCGGCGGCCGTATTTGCGGGCGATGTAGCCCTGGAAGGCCTTGGTATAGCTGGAAAGCTGGCCGTTTGACGCCTCGCGTGCCGCCGGGCCAAGCACCGAGCGGGCGATGGTCGGCACATCGGCGTAGCGGACGAAGAGCTTCTCGAAATCGCGCAGCATCGCCTTTTCCGACGCGCCGGAACTGATGATCCCGTTGATGTCCGCGACGGTCTTGTCGACCAGCGCCTTTGCCGCGTCGGCCGTCAGGGCAGCTGCGGCGTTCGGCAGGGCGGCCAGGGCAACCCCGGCAGCGAGTCCAGCCGCAAAGCCGCGGCGCGAAAGGGTGATGTCACTCGGCATAGGGGTCCTCGTAGGGGTCGATGAAATCGTCGTCGCTTGCGCCAGCCCCGTCGGTCGCTCCGGCCTCCTGACCGAGCTCGAAGCGCCGGTTCTGCAGGTAGAGAAGCCGCGCCTGGGCATAGCTGTCTGCGCTTTCATATAGGATGGAGTCTACCGTGTCCGAGAAGCGGTCGCGATCACCAAGGCGTGAGAGGATGCGGATGACCGTCGCGGCGGTGGCCTCGTCGTCGGGGAGGATGTTGCGGACCGGGTCCAGCGCCACATCGACAACCATGCCCACAGCGTCGCGCGTGGTCGATGACCCGACCAGCGGCAGCTCCAGATACGGGCCTTCGCCGACGCCCCAGACATGCAGCGTCTCGCCAAAGTCGGTGGGCTGGCCTTCAAGCCCGAGAGCCGAGGAGAAATCGAAGAGGCCCCCGACCCCGAAGGTCAGGTTCACGCCAAGGCGCAGCGTGTTCTGTCCGGCGTCGGCCAGCCGGAACTGGAGAAGGTTGTTCGCGATATCGCCCGGCAGGTCGAGCGTGTCGGCCAGATTGCCGACCACGCGCTTCGCAGGCTCGGGGACCACGCCGAAGCCCTTCGAGGCCGGTCCGACAAGCGCCCGGTCGACACCCTTGTTGAAGGCGTGGATCTGGCGGTTCGTGGGTTCGAACGGGTCATTGATTCCGCTGGGGGCGGGACCGCCGGCACAGGCCGACAGCAGCCCCGCGGCCAGAAGGGGGGCCGAAAAGCGCAAGACTCGCCCCGATATACACCGAATTTTCAGAACCATATCCCTAGTGTCCGGTCACGGCTTGACAAAGGATAGCCCTAAGTGGCCGTTGGCAAGGCATAAGACCCTCACTTGCCCGAGACAACGGCCAATAGTTGTCAACATGTGGCAGATGGCAGGAACACGCCAAGGAAGGAACGATGGCGGACCAGGTGAAACAGTCGACTGACCTGAGTGGCGGCTTTTCCGAGCTTGCGGCGGCACGCGCCCTCTCACGCCGGGCATTGCTTGCGGCGTTTGTCTTTTCGTCCTTCGTCAATCTTCTGATGCTGAGCGCGCCGCTTTACATGCTGCAGGTCTATGACCGCGTTCTGGTGTCCCGGTCGGAGGCGACGCTTCTGGCGCTGACGATCCTCATCGCGTTTCTCTTCGTGATCATGGGGGTTCTCGACCATGCCCGCGGCCGGATCATGGCCAGGGTGGGTGCCCGGCTGCAGCAGACGCTTGACCAGCGTGTCCTGTCTGCGGCCTTCCGCCGCCTGACCGTCGCCCCGCAAGACCCCGTGGCCCTGGCCGCCCAGCAGGATCTTGATGCGATCGCCCGGTTCTGGGCCTCGCCCGTCCTGCTTGCGATCTTCGATGCGCCCTGGACGCCGGTCTTCCTGGCGGCGATCTTCATCTTCCACCCCTGGCTTGGCTGCCTTGCCCTCGGCGGCGGCGTGATCATCGTGGGCTTGAGCTGGATGAACCAGCGGCGCACCGAGGACCCGATCAAGGCGGCCCATGCAGCGTCGCTGACAGCGGAGCGGCAGGCCGAGAACCTGAAATCCGAGGCCGAGCTTGTCGAGGCACTGGGGATGGGCGCGGGCGCCTTTGCCCGTCTGCGGGTCTACCGCGACAGGGCGCTTGGCCTGGGGCTTGTGGCGGCGGACACGAACGGGGGCTACTCGGTAACGATCAAGACTCTGCGGCTCTTTCTCCAGTCGGCGATGCTTGGGCTCGCGGCCTGGCTGGTCCTGCGGCAGGAACTGTCGGCGGGTGCGATGATCGCCGCGTCGATCCTGATGGGACGTGCCCTGCAGCCCGTCGAACAGGCCGTGGGCCAGTGGCCCGTGGTAACACGCGCCCGTCAGGCGAAGGCCCGGCTGGCAGAGCTTCTGGCCGGGAGTCCGCCCTTGCCGCCAAGGACCGAACTTCCCCGCCCGAAGGCGCTTCTGGAGGTGCGGAGCCTGTCGGTCGTGCCGCCCGGCGGGACGGCGCCGGTCCTGCGCGATGTCAGCTTTCGCTTGTCACCGGGCCAGGCGATCGGCGTGATCGGGACGTCGGGCTCGGGCAAGTCCTCGCTCGCCCGGGCATTGACGGGGGTCTGGCGCCCCTCGACCGGGCAGGTCAGGCTGGATGGCGCGACGCTGGACCAGTATGACCCGGACACGCTTGGGAGCTACATCGGCTATCTGCCCCAGCGGGTGACGCTGTTCGACGGCACGATTGCCGAGAACATCGCCCGCCTGCAGACCGGCGCCGATCCGGCAAGGATTGTCGCTGCCGCCCGCAGTGCCGCGGCGCATGACATGATCCTGAAGCTGCCCGACGGCTACGACACCAGGGTCTCGACCCTGGGCAGCCGCCTCTCGGGCGGGCAAATCCAGCGCATCGGCCTCGCACGGGCGCTTTATGGCGATCCGGTTCTTCTGATCCTGGATGAGCCAAACTCGAACCTCGACAACGACGGATCGACTGCGCTGAACCAGGCCATCCGCGCCGCGAAAGAGCGGGAGGCTGCGGTCCTGATCATGGCCCACCGCCCGGCGGCCATTCAGGAATGCGATCTGCTGCTGGTCCTGCAGAATGGCGCTGTCTCGGCCTTCGGCCCGCGCGATACTGTGCTGCGGCAAACCATCAGGAATGCCGGTGACATTGCCCGTTCCTCCTCGCCCGCAGGTGTGGCATGACCGGGGCCTCGCTTTCCGTGCGGCGGCCCGTGGCTTTGGGCTTCATCGCGATCCTGGCGCTGGTGCTGGGGTTTGGCCTTTGGGCCACGCTGACGAAGATCTCGGGCGCGGTCGTGGCGCAAGGCCAGGTCGAGGTCGAGAGGGACCGCCAGATCGTCCAGCATCCGGACGGTGGCGTGGTCGAGGCTATCCTGGTCGCCGAGGGCGCGCGTGTCTCGGCGGGCGATCCGCTGATCCGGCTTGACGGCGCGGCGCTGCGTTCGGAACTGACAATCGTCGAAGGACAGCTGTCCGAGCTGACGGGCCGCTCTGCCCGGCTGGTGGCCGAACGGGACGAAGCCACCGAACTGACCTTCCCGGATGAGATACTGGCGCTTGCCCGGACCTCGCCGGACGTGGAGGCGCAGCTGGAAGGCCAGCGGCGCCTTTTCGATGCCCGCCGTGCCACTTTGGCCGAGAAGCGGGAGCTTCTGTCCCGGCGCATCGACCAGATCACCTCGCAGGCGGGCGGCATCTCGGCGCAAAGCACTGCGCTTGCAAGGCAGCTGGAGCTGATCAGGGAAGAGCTTCGGGCCCAGCAAAGCCTGCGTGACAAGGGCCTGACGCAGGCCGGGACGGTTCTAGCGCTGCAGCGCGAAGAGGCCCGGCTTGAGGGGCAACTGGGAGAGCTTGCCGCCGAGCTTGCCAGGACCCAAGGACAGATCACCGAGATCGAGATCGAGATATCGAGCCTTGTCACCCAGCGCCGTGAAGAGGCCGCGACCGAGCTTCGCCAGATCGGCCCCATGATCCTTGAGCTGGCCGAGCGCCGCCGGGCCCTGACCGAACGGATTGACCGGCTGGAGATCCGCGCCCCGGTTTCGGGCATCGTGCTTGGGCTGCAGGTGACGACGCCGCAGGCGGTGCTCCGCCCGGCCGATCCGGTGCTGTTCGTGATCCCGCAGGACCGGCCGCTGGTGGTGACCGCCCGCATCGCGCCGATCCACATCGACGAGGTCGCGCCGGGGCAGCCGGCCGAACTGGTGTTCTCGGCCTTCTCTGCGCGGGACACACCGCACCTGAAGGGGCATGTCACGCTGGTTTCGGCCGATGCGCTGACGGATTCAGAGACGGGTGCGACCTATTTCACGGCAGAACTTGAGCTCGATGCGGGCGAAGAGGCCCGCCTTGGCGCGCGCGCGATTCTGCCTGGCATGCCGGTCGAGGTCTTCATGGAAACCGGGCGGAGAACGCCGCTCGCCTATCTGGTCAAGCCCTTCACCGACTACTTCGCCCTCGCCTTCCGCGAAAACTGATGGGGCGGCGGGTTTAAGCCGATTGTGCGGATAATCTGTACGACGCCGCCTATTGGGCCCAGACTGACCCTGAAATGGCCACAAATCTTGGGCTATTTGAGGGCAGTAGACACGACTCGGCTAAGAACGGTGCGGAATTGGGCGGAATTGTGGCAAACGGCACCGCATGGATCGAAGCGCTGCGCAGCAAGCTGCGGCTGACCTCTGTCATCTCGACGGACGGATGGGCGCGGACGTGGCTTTCGCGGGCGGTCGCTGCTGGTGTGCGCGCCTTCCTTGTGATGGTCGTGATCGTGATGCCCTCGGTCATCCTTCCCGGCATCGGCTCGGATACCAAGCAGATCGTCGCCCTTATCGCGCTTTTCGGGGGCGCGCTGGTGTTCTTCGAATACAACGCCGTCTACCCCAGCCTGATCGAATTCCGCGACGGCGCGCCCTACAACCGGGTCCGCTATCTGATGATGCTGACGATCGTCATCTTCCTGTCGGTCATCGCGGCCGATCAGGAGGTTTCGACCACGGTCTCACGGCTCTTTTTCGCGATCGGGCTGGTCATCGGCGCGGCGCTCGATTTCCCCTACTCGCCGGTCCGTCTGGCCAGCTACATGCTGGCGGACGGGGCGACGGCAAGCCAGATCGTTCTGGTCAAGGTGGCTGCCGGGGCCGCCTATCTGATCTCGCTGTTCTCGCTTGGGATTTTCGTCATCGTGCTGAAGCTGGTCGGCTGGCCGTCGACGAAAAGCGCGTTCAACGTCTGGGTGAACCTTCCCACTTTCGAGCCGACCGCCGGGGGTGATGTCGTCGACCGGCTGGTCCGCGATTCCTACGCCAACCTGACGGTCGGGTTCCTGTTGCCCTTCGTCATTCCCGCCCTTGTCGCGGTGCTGACAACGGGCATCCCGGCCGAGACGCTGACCTCGCCCCAGACGCTGATCTGGACCATGGCGCTTTGGGCCTACCTGCCTGCGGCCCTGATCATGCGGGCGGTCGCGATGGCGCGGATTGCCGACATGATCCGGATCAAGCGGGCTGCCAAGCTTGCGGTCCTGGGCGCGATCGAGCCCGGCAAGCTCGACCGCGACGACGACGAGGACGAAGATCTCTGATCCCACCGCTGCGCCTTCCCGTTCTGGCGCTTCTTGCCGCCGCGCCGGCCCAGGCCGAAACCCTGCGCATTGCGACCTGGAATGTGGGCCTCGACCGGATCGGGCCGGGCCTTCTGGTCAAGGACCTGGCCTCGGGCGAGGACCCGCAGGTTGCGGCAATCGTGCGGGTCATGGTGGCGCTTGAGGCGGATGTGATCCTGCTGACATCGGTCGACTATGACCGGGGAGGGGTGGCGCTGCGGCTGCTGGCGGAAGATCTGGCTGCGGCGGGGATCGACTATCCCCACCGCTTGGCCTTCCGCCCCAACACCGGGATGCAGACCGGCTTCGATGTCGACGGGAATGGCCGGATCGGCGACCCCCGCGATGCCCAGGGCTTCGGGCTTTTCTCGGGCCAGGGCGGGATGGCCGTCCTGTCGCGCCTTCCGCTTGATGAGGCGGCCTCGCGCGACTTTTCGGATCTCCTTTGGGAGGACCTGCCGGGCGCCATGCTGCCCGAGGGGATGGAACCAAAGCTCCTGGAAGTCCAACGGCTGGCAACGACCGGCTTCTGGGATGTACCAGTCGTGACCGATAGTGGCCTGCTCCACCTTCTGGCCTGGCACGCGACACCGCCGGTCTTCGACGGGCCGGAGGACCGGAACGGCAAGCGCAACCATGACGAGGCTGCCTTCTGGCGCCTCTTCCTCGACGGCTCCCTTCCCATGCAGCCGACCGCGGGTCCGTTCGTCCTTCTCGGCGACGGCAACCTTGACCCCGCCGACGGCGACGGCCTGCGCGAGGGGATGGCTGCCCTCCTCACCCACCCCGCGCTGCAGGATCCCGCCCCCCAGGGCGCCCATGGCCGGACCGAGCCCGCCCATCACGGCAAGCCTGGCCTGGACACAGCGCTTTATGACAAGATCGGCGGCCTCCGGCTGGACTATGTGCTGCCCCAGGCCGGGCTTGCCGTCGCCGGGGCTGGCGTGCTTTGGCCCGCCGAGAACGCCCCGCTTTCCGCAGACCTTGCCGCCGCCTCCCGCCATTTCCCGGTCTGGGTCGACGTCACGCTGCCCTGATCCCAAGCGCCCGCAGGTGGAGCATGATCACCTCATCCAGGGCCGTATCGCGGTAGTCCGGAAGCCAGCGGCGCAACGGGGCGGGGTCAAGCTGGTGCGGATAGCTGGAGAGATACAGCATCTCGCGCAGCTCGCGCGCAAGCTCCCAGAACGGGCTGGCGAGGGCGAAGAACCATAAGGGAAAGCGCCGCACTTTCGTCGGGCGACCGGACAGCCGCGCAACCCGGTCCGCAAGATCGTTCACCGTAAAGGCATGCCCGGCAAAGGGGATGTCGGCGTAGGCGGGCAGCTTGTCGCCAAGCTCTACCAAGCCAACCGCCGCCCGCGCCATGTCGGGCAGGTAGGCGTAGGCGTGTAGTGCGTCGGGGTCGCCCAACGCCGTAATCCGCCCCTTCGCGGCCTTCGCCAGGATCATCCGGTTCATCGGCATCTGCGGCGCCTCCGGCAAGAGGAAGTCTCCGCCCCGCAGCAGGATGACGCGCGGCCCGCCGCTTTCTGCGGCCGTGCGGTAGCTTTCCTCCATCACGGCCCTGATGCGACCCTTGCGGCTGACCGGGCGGTGCGGCGTGTCCGGCCCCCAGGGCCCCGGCTCTTTACCGTAGGGATAGACGTTGCCCGGCACCAGAACAGTGGCCCCGCTGGCCCGCCCCGCCGCGATGACCGAGGCGGTAATCTCGGGGATCAGCTTGTCCCAGTTGTGGTAGGCGGGCGGATTAAGCCCGTTGACGATCAGCTGCGCCCCCTTGGCCGCCGCCGCCATGTCGGTACCACGCTTGTAACGGCTGACCCTCCAGCCCGCCGCCTGCAGCGCCAACGCCGCCTGCCCTCCGAACCCGCCTGAAGAGCCAAGAACCAATGCTGTCTGTGCCATGTCCGGTACTCCTTCCCGACGTATATCGGTGAAGCACGGCGAATAAGGAATTGCATGAAAGCGCGAAGCGGATATTCATTATTGAATGGAAAAGCTCGACTGGTCGCTCATCCGTTCGTTCCTTGCCGTGGCCGAGGCGGGGTCGCTTTCCGCTGCCGCCCGCGCCACGGGGATCAGCCAGCCGACCCTGGGTCGCCATGTCCAGGCGGCCGAGGCGGCGCTGGAGGTGCCGCTTTTCACCCGCATCGCGCAAGGTCTGGTCCTGACCGATGCCGGACAGGCGCTGCTGCCCGCGGCCCGTGCGATGCAAGCGGCAGCGGCGGACCTGGCGCTTACCGCCAAGGGCCGTGCCAAGGGGATCGAGGGCACCGTCAGGATCACGGCCAGCCGGGTCGTGTCGCTGACCATCCTGCCGCCAATCCTCGCCCGCCTCCGGGCAGAAGAACCGGGGATCGAGATCGACTTGATCCCGTCCGACACCTCGGAAAACCTGCTCTTCGGCGAGGCGGACATTGCGCTGCGGATGTACCGCCCCACGCAAGCTGACCTTGTCGCCCGGCATGTGGCCGACCTGTCCCTGGGCCTTTATGCGGCGAAGTCCTACCTTGACCGAAGGGGAAGACCCGCCACCCTTGAAGACCTCATCCAGCTCGATTTCGTGGGGCAGGACCGGTCTGACCAGATCATCCGGGTCATGACCAAGTTGGGCTTTCCGGTCAACCGCAGCTTCTTTCCGGTGCGCTGCGACGACCCCTTGGTCTATGTCTCGCTGATCCGCGCCGGCTGCGGGGTCGGCGGCATCCTGAGAAGGATCGCCGACGACGACCCCGTGCTGGAGAGGATCGACCTTATTCCCGACCTGCCAAGCCTGCCCGTCTGGCTGACCGCCGCGCCGCATCTGCGCCAGTCGCCCCGCCTGCGCCGGGTGTGGGATGCGCTGGCGGGCGGCTTCCCGGCTTGACCACCGGGGGCCAAGGGGCTAGGCGGTCCGGGTCATTCCTGCAGGAGACCGCGCGTGGCCAATCCCTCCCTCCTCATCCTCGCCGGCGACGGCATCGGCCCGGAAGTCATGGCCGAGGTCAAGAAGATCATCGCCTGGATGGGTGCCAGGCGCGGCGTCCATTTCGACGTGTCGGAAGACCTCGTCGGCGGCTGTGCTTATGACAAACACGGAACGCCCCTGCACGACGATACGATGGCGAAGGCGCAGGCCGCGGATGCCGTTCTCCTGGGCGCCGTGGGGGGGCCGAAATACGACAAGTTGGACTTTTCCGTCAAACCGGAGCGTGGTCTCCTGCGTTTGCGCAAGGAAATGGACCTCTTTTCGAACCTCCGCCCCGCGCAGTGCTTTGACGCGTTGGCGGATTTCTCGTCGCTGAAGCGCGAGGTTGTCGCGGGTCTGGACATCGTCATCGTCCGGGAACTGACCAGCGGCGTCTACTTCGGCGAGCCGCGCGGCATCTTCAAGGAAGGCAACGAACGCGTGGGGATCAACACCCAGCGCTACACCGAATCCGAGATCGCTCGCGTGGCCCGCTCAGCCTTCGAGCTGGCCCGGAAGCGGTCGAAGAAGGTCTGCTCGATGGAGAAGGCCAATGTGATGGAATCGGGCATCCTCTGGCGCGAAGTGGTGCAGGAGATCCGTGACCGCGACTATCCGGATGTGGAACTGTCGCATATGTACGCCGATGCAGGCGCGATGCAGCTGTGCCGGTGGCCAAAGCAGTTCGACGTCATCGTGACCGACAACCTCTTCGGCGATCTTCTTTCGGACATCGCGGCGATGCTGACCGGCTCGCTTGGCATGCTGCCGTCTGCGAGCCTTGGCGTGCCGATGGCCAACGGCCGCCCGAAGGCACTTTACGAGCCCGTCCACGGCTCGGCCCCAGACATCGCGGGGCAGGGCAAGGCGAACCCCATCGCCTGCATCCTGAGCTTCGCGATGGCGCTCCGCTACAGCTTCGACCTTGGGGACGAGGCGACCCGCGTCGAAAAGGCGGTCGAGAAGGTGCTGGCCGATGGCGTCCGCACCGCCGACCTGATGGGCCCCGACGGCGGCAAGCCCGTCACGACCGGCCAGATGGGCGATGCCATTGTCGCGGCATTGGACGCTAGCGTTTAAGTTGCAAAACAAATTGCCTCGGCTATCGTGCGGCTGCTTACAGGAGGTTGTTTTGCGCTTCATTCATTCCCTTCCGCTTCCCGCGACGGTCTGCCTTGCACTTTGCCTCACAGGCCCGGTCGCGGCCGAGCCGTTCCAGACGTTCTTCCCGGAAGAATACGGTCAGATGAACGACGAAGAGCGGGCGATCTTTGGCCAGTTCGATCTGAAGCAGGGCCAGATCACCCTGTCGGGCGGGATCGCGGCGATCGATGTGCCAGATGGCTACTACTTCCTGGATAGCGCGGATGCCCGCTTCGTGCTTGAGGAGCTTTGGGGCAACCCGCCAGACGAAAGCGTCGAGGGGATGATCTTCCCTCGCGACGGCTGGGCATGGAACGGATCATGGGGCGCGACGATCACCTATGACCCGATGGGCTACGTGTCGGATGAGGACGCCGCTTCCTACGATTTCAACGAGATGCTGACGCAGATGACAGCCGACACGCTCGAGGGAAACAAATGGCGGGCGGAGAACGGCTACGAGAGCATTGCGCTTCTCGGTTGGGCCGAGCCGCCGCACTACGACAGCGCGACGAACGAGCTCTACTGGGCCAAGCGGCTGAAGTTCGCCCAGACCGAGGGTGAGACGCTGAACTACGACATCCGCGAGCTTGGCCGGAAGGGTGTGCTGGTGGTCAGCTTCATCGCTGACATGCAGATGCTTGCCGATGTGAAGGCCTCGGCGCCGGATATCCTGAAGATGATCACCTTCACCGAAGGCAACCGCTACGCGGATTTCAACCCGGACACCGACAAGGTCGCCGCAATGGACGTCGGCGGTCTGATCTCGGGTAATCCAGTCGCTGCGGCAGGGCTTATTGCTGTGGCGCTGGCTTTCCTGAAAAAGGGCGGGTTCGTGTTGCTGCTCGCGCCTCTGGGCTGGGTGTTCAACCGCTTCCGCCGCAAGGGCGCGGATTCCTGACGGTTCCTGCGCCGGATCGACCTTGGCCGCCCTTGTGGCCAAGGCCATTCCGGGCGATGATGATAGCGCAATCAGCCGCGGCTCTGTAGCCGCACATCTTCACGGACCCGGCTCTCATGTCCCCCAACTTGCGCGGCGCTCTTTTCTCGCTCGCGGCTTTCGCCCTCTACGCGACCCATGACGTAGTGGTGAAGCTTCTGGGCGCGACCTATACCTCGTTCCAGATCATGTTCTTCTCCGGACTCATGGGCTTTCCGCTGGTCATGATGCTCTTGATGGGCGACCGGCGCGACGGGACGCTGATCCCGCGCCATCCCTGGTGGTCGGCGCTGCGGTCGGTGTCGGCGGTAGCGACGGGCGTGATGGGGTTCTTCGCCTTCTCGCAACTGCCCCTGGCGCAATGCTACGCAATCTTCTTCGCCATGCCTTTGCTGATCACCCTGATGGCGATCCCGATGCTGGGCGAAAAGGTGGGCCTGCGCCGCGGCATCGCCGTCATCGTCGGGCTGATCGGCGTCATGATCGTGCTTCGTCCCGGCGGCGGCGAGGGGTTCTCCATCGGCCACCTCGCCGCCCTTGGCGCCGCCTTCACGGGCGCCTTGACCAGCGTGATCGTGCGCAAGATCGGGTCCGAGGAACGCTCGGTCGTCCTGATGCTCTACCCCATGGTCCTGACCTTCTTCGCCATGGGCGCGACCCTTCCCTTCGTCTACCAGCCCATGTCGGTCACCCATCTGGGCCTGACCGCGGTCATGGCCTTCCTCGGCATGCTCGGCGCGCTGGGGATCATCGCCGCCTACCGGACTGCGCCCGCCGTGATCGTAGCGCCGATGCAGTACAGCCAGATCATCTGGGCCGCCCTTTACGGCTGGCTCTTCTTCGACGAAACGGTGGACCTTTACACCGCAGTCGGCTCTGCCGTCATCATCGCGTCCGGCATCTACATCGTGCTGCGCGAAGGCACCCCCTCGGTCAGCCAGAACCGCCCGGTTCTCGAAAGCCGCTCGCGCATGGATACCGGCACCCAGCCCCGGATTTCCAGCTGGCTGAAGCGGTTCGAGAGGACCGGCGATCAGGCGTGACGCCTCTTGCCAAAGCCCGGAGGACGCGGTAACCCCCGCGGCATCGGTCGGAGCGTAGCGCAGTCTGGTAGCGCACCTGCTTCGGGAGCAGGGGGTCGGAGGTTCGAATCCTCTCGCTCCGACCAAAGTCCCGTCTGTGGCATTTCTTGCACTCGCAGAAAAATTTCCACCGCGGCCGGCAATGTGCCCGGCGGGTGCCTTCCAGTTCCATAATTTCGCCCATAAGACGTCCTTTTAGGATGTGAGTGAGCGTTCTCCCCGCAACGCAAGGTTGTGCGTGGACGTGCTGGGATGGCGAAGGTCTATGGCGACGATAATTGGTACGGCGGGCAACGACACGCTGGTCGGTACAAGCGGGAATGACAGCATTGTCGGGCTGGAAGGGAACGACTCGCTGGTCGCAACCGGCGGTCGCGACACGCTGGTCGGAGGGGCCGGCGCGGATACTCTGGACGGCTCGACGACCTTGTCCGCTGCGACTGCTGATTACGGCCAGTCCGGCGCGGCAGTTTTCATCAACATGTCCGACGCTTTGCCCGAGTCCGGCGGAGATGCCGAAGGCGATGTGCTGCTTCAGATCGACGACGTGATCGGGACGGCTTTCAACGATTCGATTGTCGGCATCTCGGGTGGAACCTCTGTCGGGGGGCCCAACTCACTGACCGGCGGCGACGGCGACGACACTCTGGTGGGTGGCATAGGCGGCGCAAGCCCTTCTGGCGCGGATACCTTTGTCGGCGGCGCCGGGGCCGACCTGATGATCGGCGACGTCGGGTCCGACCTGATGTTCGGCGGCACCGGTGATGACGTCATCGATGGCGGTGCCGGGAACGATTCGATCTTCGGTGGCACCGGAGCTGACCTGCTGACCGGCGGAGCGGGCAATGACCTGCTGTCCTACGAAGGCGCGACGAGCGGCGTCGCTGTGAACCTGGGCGACGGATTGCCCGAAAGCGGCGGGTATGCCCAAGGAGATACGGTCTCGGGCTTCGAAAGCCTGGTTGGCGGAAACTTCCGCGATACCCTGATCGGCGACGAAGGCGACAACTATATCGCAGCCGGCTGGACCGGCGGTTTAGGCCAATCCGGCGACTTGCTGATCGGCGGCGGCGGCAACGACACGCTGGTCGGCGCATGGGGCGCCAAGCTGGTCGGTGGCGCCGGGGCGGACGTTCTGGACGGTGGTATTTTCGATTTCGGAACAGCCGATTACAGCACATCACCCACGGGAGTGAACGTCAATCTTGGCGACGGCGCGCCGGAGAGTGGTGGGGATGCTCAAGGGGACACACTCACCCGCGTCGCTTATCTTGTCGGCTCGGACTTCGGCGACACGTTGATCGGAACCGCCGGAATCAACTCGCTGACGGGCGGGCAGGGCGCCGATTACCTCGATGGCGCCGGTAGCGACGACACTTTGTTCGGAGGAGCGGGGGCCGACACGCTCATCGGTGGTTCGGGAACCGACACAGCTGACTATTCCGGGGCCGACAGCGCCGTGTCGTTCGTCATAGGCGGATCAAGCATCTTTGGCTCCGGCGGCGAGGCCAATGGCGACGTTCTGACCCAGATCGAACGGATCATCGGAACGTCGTTCGGCGATACGCTGACGGCCACTGGTCCCAGCGCAACGCTGTATGGCGGGGCCGGAAACGACCTGCTGAGCGGTGGCGGGACGTTAGTGGGCGGCGCGGGTGCCGACACGTTGCAGAACGCAATCGCCGTCGACTACAGCGGATCATCGGCTGGGGTGCAGGTGAACCTGTCGGATGGCCTGGCCGAGACCGGCGGCGATGCCGAAGGCGATATCGTGACGGGGATCACGCGGCTGGCCGGATCGTCCTTCAACGATCTTCTCATTGGAACCGCAGGCGTGGATACGCTTGACGGTGGGGACGGCAATGACACGCTTGCGGGACTGGCCTCGGGCGACACGCTGATCGGCGGGAGTGGCGCCGACACTGCCGACTACAGCGCCTCGAACGCTGCGGTGAACGTCAACCTGTCCGACCTGACCGCCGAAAGTGGCGGGCATGCCGCAGGCGATGTTCTTTCCGGTATCGAGAACGTCACCGGCTCGGCCTTCAACGATACGCTGATCGGGGATACCGCGGCAAACGCCCTCGACGGCGGGGCGGGCATTGACACCGCCTTTTACAACACATCCTCAAGCGGCGTTAACGTCACTCTTGGCATCGGCACCAACACCGGCGGCAGTGCGGAAGGCGACACGCTGACCGGCGTCGAAAACCTTGTCGGCTCGGCCTTCAACGATACGCTCACCGGGGACGCAGGAAACAACGTGCTGACCGGCAACGGCGGAGCGGACCTGCTGGTTGGCGGCGACGGCATCGACACGGCGGACTACAGCACTTCGAACAACGGTGTCGGCATTGCCCTTGACGGAACGGTGGGCAGCGGAGGGCACGCACAAGGCGATTCACTGGTCGGGATCGAGAACATCACTGGCTCGGCCTTCAACGATACGCTTACCGGCGATGCCGGCGCGAACAGGTTGCTTGGTGGCTTCGACAACGACGTCCTGGTTGGCGGTGCCGGTGCAGATTTTCTGGAAGGCAGCCAAGGATCAGACACTGCGGACTACTCCACCTCGACCGCTGGTGTGAATATCTCGCTCAGGCTCGGTACTGCCTCGGGCGGTGACGCCACGGGCGACACGCTCACGTTCATCGAAAATGTGATCGGCAGTGCCCACGGCGACACCCTGACCGGAGACTCCAATATCAACGTCCTGAATGGCGGCAGCGGCAACGATCTCCTGACCGCGTTCGGCTTTGGGGACACGCTTTATGGCGGGGCGGGCAACGACACACTGCGGCCCAGCAGCGGCAATCTCCTTTCGGGTGGTGACGGGATCGATACGGCGGACTACAGTCAGGTTACGTCGGCTTTAGCCATCACCTTGTCGAACTTCGGCGACATCGAGAACCTGACTGGCACGTCCTTCAATGACCGGCTGACTGGCAACCAGGGTGACAACCTTCTCACAGGGGGTGGCGGCAACGACACGTTGCGAAGCGATGAAGTCACCGGCAGCCAGGGCAACGATACGCTGGACGGCGGGAACGGAAATGACTCGCTGACAGGAAGCTGGGGCAACGACACTCTGATCGGCGGGGCCGGAAGCGACACTCTGGTGGGCGATCTCGGCGACGACACAGCCGATTACTCTGGATCGGCCCTGGCGGTGAATGTTAACCTTGCCGACGGGCTGATCGAGACGGGCGGCGATGCCGAGGGCGACACGCTCAGCGGCATCGAGAACCTTACCGGATCAGCGCAGAACGACACGCTGACGGGGGACGGGTTTGCGAACGTCCTAGAGGGTGGCGGCGGGGCGGACCTGCTGACGGGCGGTGGCGACACCGACACCGCCGACTACTCGGGCTCGGCCCTGGCTGTGAATGTCAACCTGGGCGACGGGCTGGCCGAGGCGGGCGGAGACGCAGAGGGCGATGCACTGAGCGGCATCGAAAATCTGACCGGCTCGTCGCAGAACGACACGCTGACTGGCGATGCGCAGGCCAACCTGCTGGATGGGGCAGGCGGCGATGACAGCATTTCAGGGGCCGGGGGCGACGACACCCTGATCGGTGGCCAGGGCGCGGATGCGCTGACGGGAGGAGACGGCATCGATACTGCTGACTACAGCAGTTCGACAGTGGCCGTTGATGTGTCGCTCGACGGCACTATGGGCGTCGGCGGAGATGCGGAGGGCGACACGCTTGGCGGTGTCGAAAATCTGATCGGCGGTGCTTTCAATGACACGTTGACCGGCGATGATGCGGCCAATCTGTTTTTCGTTGGTGAAGGCAACAACCTAGTCAGCGGTGCCGGGGGCGACGATACACTGATCGGTGGCATCGGAGCGGACACGTTTGTTGGCGGCGCTGGGATCGATTGGGTCGAGTACGGTGGATTTGATGTTGTCCAAGCTGAATCTGATGCGGTCAATATCGATCTTTCTGATGGCGTGGCCGAAAGCGGCGGAGAAGCGGAGGGAGATTCCCTCTCGGGCGTTGAAGGCGTTATCGGAAGTTCCCGCAATGATACGATCATCGGCGATGTCGCTGACAACATCTTCATAGGTCTTTCCGGCGATGATCTTTTGTCCGGTGGCGGCGGAAACGACAGCATTGAAGGCGGGAGCTGGTCAGACACTCTGGTCGGCGGAGAAGGCGCGGATACGCTGTTCGGCGGAGACGATTTCGATCTTACCGACTATTCCGCTTCTTCGGCCGGAATCTCGATCTCGATGGATGGTCTAACGCCGGGCGTGGGCGGCGACGCAGAGGGCGACATACTCTCTGCGATTGAAACCGTGATCGGCTCGGCCTTCAATGACACGATCATCGGCAGCGCTTCGGCTGACTCCCTGGTTGGCGGCGACGGGAATGATCGTCTGTCCGGCGCCGGATCGGACGACACATTGGCTGGAGGTGAGGGCAATGACACCCTGATCGGCGGCACCGGAGCAGACGAACTTCGGGGCGGAAGCGGAACCGATACCGCCGATTATTCGACCGACACGCAAGGCGTGACTGTCAATCTCGCGACGGGAACGGCCACAGGCGGCGATGCACTGGGCGACACTCTCAGCAGCATCGAGAACCTTACCGGCGGGACGGTGGCCGATGTGCTGACCGGCGACGATCTCGGCAACGTTCTGACAGGCGGCGGCGGCAACGACACGCTGATCGGCGGTGCGGGTGCGGATACGCTGGTTGGCGGGGCAGGGTCTGACACCACCGACTACTCCGCCTCTTCGGCCGGAATCTCGGTCGCGGTCGACGGCCTGACGCCAGGCGTGGGCGACGATGCCGAGGGCGACGTTCTCTCCGGAATGGAAGTCGTGATCGGTTCGGTCTTCAACGACACGATCACCGGCAGTTCCTCGACCGACACCCTATTGGGCGGCGACGGGAATGATCGCTTGTCCGGCGGGGCGTCGGGCGACTCCCTGGTCGGCGGCGAAGGCAATGACACGCTGATTGGCGGCACTGGAGGCGACAGGCTCAACGGCGGCAATGGCATCGACACCGCGGACTACTCGACGTCCAGCCAAGGCGTAGCCGTCAGTCTTCAGACAGGATCGGCGAGTGGCGGAGACGCTGCATTCGACCAACTGATCAGCATCGAAAACCTGACGGGCAGCTCGGCCAACGATACGCTTACAGGCAACGATCTTGACAACGTGCTGGCGGGCGGCGGCGGCAACGATAGCCTGACAGGTGGAGCTGGCAACGACACGCTGGTGGGTGGCACCGGGGCGGACTTGCTGCAGGGCAACGGCGGAATTGACACGGCCGACTACTCGGGCTCGACCGGTTCGGTCAGCGTCAGCCTGGCGACAAACCGCGGCACGCTTGGCGATGCATTGAACGACAGGCTGATAAGCGTCGAGAACGTGACCGGCGGCCTTGGCGACGACACGCTCACCGGCGGTATCGGCGGCAATGTTCTCGCGGGTGGTGAAGGGGCCGACAGCCTGGATGGCGGTGCCTCACGCGACACGCTCGACGGCGGTGCAGGGAACGACACACTGGTTGGCGGAGACGGCGCCGATCTCGTCTTCGGCGGCGCCGGGAACGACACGATCCTCGTCGGGGATGGCGACTCCATCAACGGGAACGACGACAGCGACACGTTCATCGTCAGCGGGCCGGTCACGGCGACGATCGACGGCGGGGCGGGGGGTGCGGACAATGATGTTCTCGACCTGTCTGCGGCCTCCAACTACACGGTCAACTACTCCGACACCACACCGGGTGCGTTGGCCGGGACGGTCGTCTTCCGCGACAGCGCCAATCCTGACAGCATCATCGGCACGCTGACCTTCACCGAGATCGAGGGTGTCATCTGCTTCACCCCAGGCACGCTGATCGAGACCGTCAGGGGTCCGGTTCCCGTCGAAGAACTGCGCCAGGGCGACCGGGTGCTGACCCGCGACAACGGCTGGCAAGAGATCGCTTGGATCGGTCGGCGCGACCTGACGGCGCGGCAGCTGCGGAAGGACGAGAGCCTCCGGCCCATCGTCATCAGGGCCGGATCGCTGGGCGACAATCTCCCCGAGAGCGACCTCCTGGTCAGCCCCGCCCACCGGATGCTGGTCGGCTCGCGGCGGGCTCAGCTTTACTTCGAGGAGCCTGAGGTCCTTGTGGCCGCGAAGCACCTTGCCGGGGTTCCGGGGATCGCCCAAAGCGCGGCGCGGCCGGTGAGCTACATCCACTTCATGTGCTCGCGGCATGAGGTCGTGCGGGCGAACGGCGCATGGGCGGAAAGCTTCCTGCCCGGCGACCACGCCCTCACGCAAGTCGGCGAAGAACAGCGCGCGGAGCTTTTCCGCCTCTTCCCCGAGTTGGCGTTGCATCGCCACACCGCTTTCCCCGCTGCCCGCCGAATCCTGAAGCGCCACGAAGCGCTTGTCCTCAATAGGGACGGTCTCAGCGGCTGCTAGGGTCGGCCCGCCCAGACCCCGGAGATATAGGTCGCTGTCATCAGGTCCAGATGCGCCCCGCCGCCATTCTTGGCGATGGTGATCTCGTCGTCCGACCGACGCGCAAACGCCGCTGGATCGTCGTAGAAATCGGCAATGATGTCGGCCGCGGTGATCACGCCCTCGGCCAGCGGCGTCATCAGGTCGCCGATGTGATGCACCGTCGTCGCCCGGGCATCGACGAAGATGCGCGCCCGAGCCATGGCCTTGCTGTCGACCTCGTGCATTGCAGGGGCATAGGCCCCGATCAGGTCCAGATGCTGGCCGGGCTGCAGCCAGTCGCCCTTGATCAGCGGGTCGGTTGACATGGTCGCAGTGCAGATGATGTGGGCGTTGCGCACCGCCACCTCAAGGTCATCCGCCACCGGCAGGCCCATCGCTTCGGCCGAAGCGCGGGTCCGGCTCCAGACCGTGAACTCAGCCCCCGGAAAGACCGAGGAATAGGCCTGAACCATGCTGCGCGCCACTGTGCCCGCCCCGACCAGCAGGATGTTCCGGCTCTCCTTCCGCGCCAGCCGCTTGGCCGACAGAAGGCTGTCCCCGGCGGTCTTCCACTTGGTCACCAGATGGAAGTCGAGAAGCGCCGTCAGCTCGCCCGTCACATCGTCGAACAGGGTCACCGCTCCGTTGATCGTGGGCTTGCCGAGGGCCGCATTGCCGGGTGCTACCAGCCCGGTCTTGACCAGCGATCCCAGCCCGTCGATCCAGGCCACCCGGCTGAGCAGTGCATCCTGCCCGCGCCGGAACAGGATATCCTCGATCTGCGCGCGCGGCAGGCGGTGCCCGGCCTCCAGCGCCTGGGTCAGGCCTTCCCAGGTCAGATGCGCCTCGGCGCTGAACGGGATCATCTCGACGGTCATAGTCCGGCCTCTTGGTTGGTGAGCAAGCCTTCCGCAACCAGGCGCGCGGCCCAGCCCTCCCAGCTTTCAAACTGATGCGTCCGCCAGCCCCGCCGGGCCGCCGCCGTGACGTTCTCGGCTTTGTCGTCAGCGAAGAGCAACCGATCCGCCGCGATCCCGCAATCCTCTTCGAGCATCGCATAGATGCGCGGGTCGGGCTTGATCACCCCCATCCGGCCCGAGACATATTCCCGGTCGAACTCGCTCAGGAAGTCCAGCTTGTCGCGCGCTTCCTCGTAGGAGTAGCTGCCAAAGTTGGTCAGGCTGAAGACCGGCACACCCTTGCCCCGCAACGCCCGCAGCAGCGCGATGGACCCTTCGATCCGGGGTGAGGCAAGCTCGATCCAGCGGTCGTACCACCACCTGATCTCAACAGCCCAATGCGGATACTGGTCCGCCCAGTCATAGATCGTCTCGCGGAAAAGCGCACCCGCATCGACCTCCAGGTTCATCCCGTGCAGGTCGACCTCGGCGAACAGCCGGCGGCGCCGGTCCTCGCCGATCACCCGGTCATAGAAGGCTTCGGGCTGCCAGCGGGTCAGCACATTGCCGATGTCGAAGATCACTGCTTCAGGCTGCATCGCTTTCCCGCTTCCGAACCGTTTCGCGCCAGATCACATAAAGGCCCGACCCGCAGATAAGCGCAATCCCGACCCAGGCTGTCGCGTCCGGAAAGGTGCCGAAGACGACCAGCCCCCAGAAGATTGCGGCAGGCATGCCGATATACTCGAAAGGTGCCACCAGCCCCGCCTCGATGGTCCGGTAGGCCTGTGTCATCATCATCCCGCCGATGCTGACCGAAAGCCCGGTGGCCAGGAAGATCGGCCAATCGGCCATCGGCGGCCAGATCCACGGACGGAACAGAAAGCCCCAGAGCGGGTCGTCGGTCGCCAGATGCCCGTCGCCGGCCCAAAGCCCCATCACGCTGCTGACGAGGACGAACCCGACATTCACGTAGAATCCCAGCGTCATGGCGCTTTCTGTCCCGCCCATCTGCCGCGAGAGCAGGTTCCCGGCAGCATAAAGGATGGCCGAGATCAGCACCAACAGAGCCGCCGGCTGGATCACCCCCGCACCCGGTCGCAGCATGACGATCACGCCGATCATCCCAATGATCACGGCCGCCCAACGCCTTGGCCCGACGGTCTCGTGCAGGAACACCACCGACAGCACGGTCACCGCGATCGGGCTGACGAAAGCCACCGCAACGCCATCGGCCAAGGGCATCGCCGCAAGGCCAAGAAAGAAGGTCACGTTCGACACCATGATGATGACGACACGGAGAAGATGCGTCCTGGGCCGACTGGTCACCAGCTGGCGGAACCCCGTGCCGGAGACGGCGATGACACTCAGGATGACCGTCAACGCCACGCAGGCGCGGATCAGGATCACCTGATGCAGCGCATAGCCGCCCGACAGGAACTTGATCGCGACGTCGTTGACGGAAAAGATCAGCGTGCCGCCAATGGCGAAGAGGATTCCGGTCAGGGCGGGCGAGCGTTCCATGCCCGAGAGATGCGCCGTGGGCCGACCGGGCGTCTGTCTTGCTGGCGACAATAGGGGTCGCGGGTGAAGGTGGGGTTGGATTCTAGAAGCCCTGCCAGAGTCCCACCCCAAGCAGCGCCGCCCCGGTCAGCCAGGCTGCAACGGCAATGCGCTTGTCGCCCAGCTCGTGCTCTGCCATCAGAACAATCAGGCCCGCCAAACCCCAAAGAACGGTCACTATGAGGGGGACTCGGATGTCGGCCACCAGCCCCAGCATGATGGCCAGGGCAACCGCTGAACCTGCAAACGCGATGATCCGTATCGAGTTCCTGATCGCAGGGTGCCTGGGATGCTTCTCGGAGCCATAGATCGCCATGGCAAGCATCAGCGTGAGGAACTCAAGTAGCTCAGCCATGTCAATTCGATAGATGGCGATCCCGGCAAGTGCGATCAAGGGCGGGCTCGGACAACGACACTTCACGGGTTTTCCCGTCAACGCCTCCTCGAGCACTTCGTGCACTCGTCGGGAGTGGCGCTAGCGAG
>NZ_JBOFBI010000411.1:0-19289 GCF_051645465.1 Tabrizicola sp.
AGCCGCATCGTGCCGACCCGGTTCTGCGCGACCTGGCGGTCCCGCATCAGATCGACATCGTCGGGCAGCTGGTCAGCCTGCCATTCGGTGAATTCAAGCGCGCTCGCGTAGGCGTCCTCGGCCTTGCCGAGGTAGCCCTGCTGCTGCAGGACGCTGCCAAGGTCGTTCAGCGACCACACGAGCTCACGGACCCATTCTACATCCGTCGGGTCGGCTTCGAACTGGACCTGGGCATAAGCGCTGCGTTCCGCATAGACGCGATAGGCACCTTCCGTATTGCCCGAGACGAGCTGCAGCTCGCCCAGCTGGGTCAGAGCGGCCACGTAGGCGAACTGGGTTTCACGATCCAGATCGTCGTTCGCGACCTCGGCATAAAGCGCGGTGGCTTTCAGAAGGTCCGACACCGCCAGATCGTAGCGCAGATCGGTCTGTGCGGCGTTGGCGTTCAGCACATGGGTTGCCGCTTCGGAAAGCGTGCGGGAAAGGTAGGTTTCGCGGATCGTGGTGCGGGCGGTCGCGTCGATCTCGGCCGCTTCGGTCAGAAGCGAGCGGGCGGCGTCGAAGGCACCGAGGGTCAGCTGTTCCTCGGCGCGGGCGCGAAGGTCGGCGACACGGGGATCGTCGGACTGGAAGCGCTGCAGTTCGGTCTGGAACTGTTCGTAGGACTGCGCCGCCTCGATCAGCATGGCCGCACGCTCTTCCGGCGTCTGGCTTTCAAGGTCGGCGGACAGGAGGGCTGCGTAAAGGGGCGCAAGCGGCAGGTTCCGCTCGGTTGCCAGCGTCTCGACCTCGGAGCGGATGTCGGGGGTGAGGTTGGCCATGGCCATCAGAAGCTGGTCGCGTTCGGTCTGCGCGCCCTGGCCGGTGATGAAGACCTGCTCGGGCAGGCCGCTTTCGACGTAAGGGAGCTGTTTGCCGCGGCTGCGGTCGTAGACGTCCTGCTGGACCAGGGTCAGGGCCGTGCGAATTTCGACGCCCGCGGTCGGGAAGTGCCGGACAAGCGCCGCGGTGAAGGGCGAGTTGGTGCCGTCGCCGTCCGAGGCGGTTTCGTTCGGCGCTGTCGCAAAGGCAAAGACCACACCCTCGGCACTGCCCATACGGCCAAGGCCGGGCGTTGGCTTCGGGGCCTCTGGAGGATCGTCTGCAAGTGCTGCGGCGCCCCTGCCGTCCTTCCCGCCGCCCGTGAAGGGGTTGTCCCGGCAGGCATCGAGAAGGATGATCACGGCGGGGGCGACCGAGCGCATCACCTCCTGCGCCTCGGACAGGGGCAGCGAGGTTTCGGCCAGTTTGGCCGAGGACGAGGCATCGGCGTCGGTCGGGAGGAGGTAATTGACGCCATCTATCGCCACGCCGTGACCGGCGAAGAAAAGGAGCGCGACGTCGGCGCCTTTGGCATCTTCCTTGAAATCCTCGAGCGCGCGGCGGGTGCGTTTCAAGTCGCGGTTGGTCTCGACGAAGACCTCGAAATCGAGCTTTTCAAGCATGTCCTCCATCGCCCGCGCGTCGTTCGCGGGGTTGGCGAGCGGGCGGATGAAGTCATAGTCCTCGGCGGCGATGATCAGGGCCACGCGCTTTTCGGCCAGCGCGGCCGTTGCCACGCCAAACCAGAGGATCAGAACCAGACCCAGACGCCGCAGCATCGCCTACTCCTTCGCAATGGGCGGAAGAATGCTGAAACCTGACCGGGTGGTCAAAGGAAAAAGCCTGTCATCTTGGCGACTTCACGGTGTTGCGAGGTCGGGTTCAGGCGGCTTCTTCCTCGGGTTCGCTCTCGTCTTCGGCGGACTGGCGTTCCCACATCTGGGCATAGCGGCCGTTGCGGGCCAGAAGTTCCTCATGGCGGCCCTGTTCGACGATATGGCCCTTTTCCAGGACGATGATCTGGTCGGCGTCGGCGATGGTGGAAAGGCGGTGGGCGATCATGATGACGCTTCTGCCTTGCCCCATTTCGCGCAAGGACTCCTGGATCGAGCGTTCGGTCTGGGTGTCCAAAGCGCTGGTGGCTTCGTCCAGGATCAGGATCGGGGGGTTCTTCAGAAGCGTCCGGGCGATCCCGACGCGTTGCTTTTCGCCGCCCGAAAGCTTCAGCCCGCGCTCGCCGACGGTCGTGTCGTAACCGTCCGGCAGGCCCGCCACGAAGTCATGGATCTTGGCGGCCTTGGCGGCGGCTTCGATATCCTCGCGGGTGGCGTCGGCGCGGCCATAGGCAATGTTGTAAAGGATCGTGTCGTTGAAAAGGACGGTGTCCTGCGGCACGACGCCGATGGCCTGATGCAGTGAGGTTTGCGTGACGTCGCGAATGTCCTGCCCGTCGATCCGGATCGCGCCGGACTGGATGTCGTAGAAGCGGAACAGAAGCCGCCCGATGGTCGACTTGCCCGAGCCGGAGGTGCCGACCAGTGCGACCCTCTCACCCGGGGCCACGCGGAAGCTGATGCCGTGCAGGATCTGGCGTTCACGTTCGTAGGCGAAGTGGACCTCGTCGAAGGTGATCTCGCCGCCGCGGACGGCGAGCGGTTTGGCGTCGGGCGCATCGGTGATTTCGGCGGGTTGGCCGAGAAGGCCGAACATCTCGCCCATGTCGACCAGCGCCTGGCGGATTTCGCGGTAGACGGTGCCGAGGAAGTTCAGCGGCATGGTGATCTGGATCATGTAGGCGTTGACCATGACGAAATCGCCCACGGTCAGCGTGCCCGCCTGAACGCCAAGCGCGCTCATCGCCATGACGATGACGAGGCCCGAGGTGATCAGGAAGCTCTGCCCGATGTTCAGGAAGCTGAGCGACAGGCCGGTCTTCACGGCCGCTGTCTCATAGCGCTGCATGGCGCCGTCGTATCTGTTAGCTTCGCGTTCTTCGGCGTTGAAATACTTGACGGTTTCAAAATTCAGGAGGCTGTCGATGGCCTTCTGGTTCGCATCCGTGTCCTGGTCATTCATCTCACGCCGGAGCTTCACGCGCCATTCGGTGACCTTGAACGTGAAGAGGACGTAAAGCGTGATCGTGACGATGACGACGGCCGCATATTGCCAGCCAAAGACCCAGGCGAAGATGCCCGCGACCATGGTCAGTTCAAGGATCAGCGGGCCGATGGAAAAGAGCATGAACCGGAGGAGGAAGTCGACGCCCTTCACCCCGCGTTCGATGATCCGGGAAAGGCCCCCGGTTTTGCGAGTGATGTGGTAGCGCAGCGAAAGCTGGTGGATATGGGTGAACGTCTCGATCGCCAGCCGCCGGATCGCGCGCTGGCCGACACGGACGAAGACCGCATCGCGCAGCTCGCCGAAGACGATCGCGCCGAGGCGCGCCAGTCCGTAGGCCACGACAAGACCCACCGCCCCTAGACCGAGGAGCATGCCCGTATCGGGCGCCTCGCCTGCCAGGTGGTCGACCGCAAACTTGTAAAGCCAGGGGGTCGAGACCGAGACGAGTTTCGCCATGAGCAGGAACGCGAGCGCGATGACAACCCGGCGCTTCACCCAGGGCTGCCCTTCCGGCCAGAGATAAGGCACGACGCGGCGCAGGGTTGTGAGGGGTGCTGCGGGCCTGGTGCCTTTGTCAGCGGAGGTGGCAGTCAAGGTGGTGCGTCGCATTGTCTTTCCTGGGGCCGATCATGAGCGGTTGCGCGGCGGCCTGGGTTCGGGTAGTGTCAATTCAAGGCTTCTTGAATAGTTGAACAATGGAACGAAGTAAAGCCCTCGCCGCCCTGTCCGCGCTTGCGCATGAAACGCGGCTGGACCTGATCCGCCTGCTGACCCCGCAGGGTGCAAAAGGCATGCCCGCGGGCCAGATCGCGGAAACGCTTGGCATTGCGGCACCGCGGCTGTCGTTTCACCTTTCGGCGCTGGAACAGGCGGGGCTTCTACGGTCGCGCAAGGTTGCGCGCAATGTCTTTTACAGCGTCGACCCGTCCGGGATCGGCCAGACGATCTCGTATGTCCTGAACGACTGCTGTTGCGAGAACCCCGAGGTTCTGGCTGCGTGCTCGCACGGTCGCCGAAGCGCGGCCTGCACTGTCAGTCAGGGTGAGGCGGTTCCGGGCATCGAGAACACCTGACCCGGATAGATCAGGTCGGGGTCCTTGATCTTGTCGCGGTTGGCCTCGAAGACCTGCACATACATGACCCCGTCGCCCATCGCCTCCTGCGCGATGCCCCAAAGCGTAAAGCCCGGCTGAACCGTGATCGTGACCGGCGCCGCCGCTGAAGCGACGGTCTCCGAATCGGCTTGGGGCTCGACCGGCACTTCGGCGGGTTCGGGCGCCTCGGCGACCTCGGTCGTGGCCTCCGGTGTGGGGACGGCTTCAGTGCTGCCGGGCTCGTCAGCCGCCACTTCTTCCGAGACGGGAGGTTCCGGGACGGCGGACACGTCCGGAGCGGTTGCCGCGACCGGAGCCTCAGCCAGAGCCGCCACCTCTTCCGTTGACGGTTCGGGCGCTGACGGTTCGGGCGCGGCAGCCGTGCCAGCTACCGCTGCCAGGGCCTCAAGCGTTTCACGCTTGAACGGCGTTTCAAAGCGCGATGTCACTTTGCCTTCGGCATCGAGCTGGTCCACCCGCAGCGAATAGATGCCGGGGGCGGTGTCGGGCAGCGTCGTCACCCAAAGTCCGGTCTCGGGCACCTGCAGGGTCAGCTTTTCGGCGTTGTCGAGATAAAGGCGCAGGGCCGCCCCCGGCAGCCCGCGCCCGCCAATCTGGACCTCGCCTTCGGGCGTATAGGAAATCGTGTCGATCATGACGTTTGCACGGGTTGCGGGCGCTTCTGGCGCCGGCTCCTGCAGTACGACCGCGCCGTCTTGGGACAACAGAAGCGCTGGTGGCGCAGTTGGTTCTTCGGCTGCGGCAACCACTTCCGGGGCCTCGGGCGTTTCGTCGGCTGCTGCAGGTGCTTCCGCTGCGGCAAGCTTCGGGCCCTCGATTGGCCCAAGGGCCACCATCTCGGCAGAAGCGATCGCCGGCTTGCCGGACGGGGTCATCGACAGCCACATCAGGCTGGGTTTGGGGTTCGGTGCAAGCGTGAAGAGGAGCGCGAATTCGCCGGTCGCCGCGACCTCGCCGCCTGCGACCACCGACCCATCGACCATAACCTCGATCTTCGCTCCCGGATCGGCGCTGCCCGAGACCACGGCCTCGCCCTCAGCCGTTACCCGCCAGGTGTCGATGACGGGCGGCGAGCCCGCGGCTTCTGGCACTGGCTCCGGGGCCGGTTCTGGCGTGGCCGCCGCGGTTGCCGTCTCGGTTGCAGCAGTCTCCGCGACCGTCACAGCGGGCTGCGGATCAGCCGACACCGCAACAGGGTCCGACCGTGACATCTGCCAGCCCAGATAACCGATCCCGGCCGCCAACACCCCAACCAGAAGCAGGATCAGGACCCGTGTTCCCCGGTCCAAAGCGCTCCATGCCGACATCCACGTCTCCTTAGCGCGTCCCCGCCGCTTTGCTTTTCTTGTTATCAGGAATCTCTATATGGGGGTGCAAAGCAACCTTTTTCAGGCCTTTCCATGTCCCTTAGATCCGTCTGCGTCTTTTGCGGCTCTCGTTCCGGCCGGAACCCCGCCTATACCGGTACCGCCCAAGCCGCGGGCCAGATGATCGCGCGGAATGGCTGGCGCCTGGTTTTCGGCGCGGGCGATGTGGGCCTGATGGGCGAGGTCGCGCAATCCGCCATCGCGGCAGGGGCGCCGACGCTGGGGGTCATCCCGGTTCACCTGCTTGGCCGCGAGCGCGGCAATCGGGATATGGCGAGGATGGTGGTGACCGAGGACATGCATGAGCGGAAGAAGGTCATGTTCATGAACTCCGATGCCGTGGCCGTGCTGCCAGGGGGTGCCGGGTCACTGGACGAATTTTTCGAGGTCCTGACCTGGGCGCAGATCGGGCTGCACCGGAAACCGATCCTGCTTCTGGACGTCGAGGGCTACTGGCAGCCGCTGCTGCGCCTGATCGACCATGTCGTGGCCGAGGGCTTCGCCGATCCCTCGCTGAAGGGGCATTTCCAGAGCTTGGCCGATGTCGGGGCGCTGGAGGTGGCGCTGAAAGCTGCGTTGGTTTGAACGAAGAAGGGCCTGCGGTGATGTCCACAGGCCCTTTGTTCAATGGTCGGAGCCCTTAGAGCCCGGCGGCAACCGCTTCCCAGTTCACCAGCTTTTCCAGGAAGTTGGTGAGGTAAGCGGGGCGCTTGTTCCGGAAGTCGATGTAGTAGCTGTGCTCCCACACATCGCAGCCCAGAAGGGCTGTCTGGCCGAAGCAAAGCGGGTTCACGCCGTTTTCGGTCTTGGTGACCTTGAGCGCGCCATCCTTGTCTTTCACAAGCCAGCACCAGCCCGAACCGAACTGGCCCGCGCCGGCGGCCGCGAAGTCATCCTTGAACTTCTGGACCGAGCCGAAGGAGTCGGTCAGCGCCTTCTCAAGCGCACCGGGCATCTTCTTTTCGCCAGGCGCCATCCAGCCCCAGAACATGTTGTGGTTCCAGTGCTGCGAGGCGTTGTTGAAGACGCCGTTCTGGGCAACCGCGCCCGCCTGGTAGGTGCCCCGGACGATGTCCTCCAGCGACTTGCCTTCCCACTCGGTGCCGGCGATCAGCTTGTTGCCGTTGTCGACATAGGCCTTGTGGTGCAGGTCGTGGTGGTATTCCAGCGTTTCCTTCGACATGCCGAGTGCGGTCAGGGCGTCGTGGGCGTAAGGAAGATCGGGAAGCGTGAAGGCCATGGCGGTGCTCCTGTTGGGTGGGAAAGCGTTCCAACGGAATAAGTGCCTTCACGACCGGAAGGTCAAGGCTTCCATGGCCAACTCTCAGCTATCTTTGCACGGGCCGTTCAGCAGGACTTAACGCGATCAAACTGCTTTACACTTCCCACGGCCCTCAAAGCTATTGGTATAGCCCCCGCCTGGCGTTGCCCGGATCGTCACTGACTTGTCCGCTTTGAAATAAGCGGCGCGGTACTGCATATTCGTCATTTGACCAGTGCTGTTCGTCATTTGGACCTTCCAACTCAGCACCAGCTTGTTGGCCGTATCGGCGGAAACTTTAGCCGGCACTGGCTGATCGTCGTTGTAGTACAGGATCAGCCCATCCGAGGCCAACGCCTTCTGTGCAGCCTCATCGTATTGGAACACATACAACTCTGTGATGTAGCCGCCGCCCGAACTGGAAGTAGGAATCCTGCACTCAAGCGTCAGGGCATGGGACGGCAGGGCAAACGCAAGAAGTGCTGTTACAGCGGCAGCGAGAGGACGAAGAACCATTTTTTACCCCGGGTTGAACCTAGCTCACCGTGTCGACCAGGGTAGCTAGCGTCAAGTCCGAATTGGCGCGAAAATGTTAACAGTCTGTGTACGTTAGCAGGCAAGTGTTTGGAATTGCTTGCACAGACCCCTTGACCCGCGGTGGGTCAGGTTTTCATACCAGCTCTGACCCCGGCTGGGCCGAGTGCGTCAGGAGCCCCATCACATAGCCCGCGACCGAGCGGAAGCAGACCAGCGTGAAGCCGCCGTCCTGCTGCCAGAGGGCCGCGGCGACCTGGGCGGCGCGGGTGCGGCGGAGTTCGGCGGGCTGAAGGCTGTCGAAATCCACGGGGGAGAGCTTGCGGAGGACATCCGCAGCCTTCTCGCCCTCGATCCGGAAGACGGCACGGGCGTCGGAGACGTCGACCGCAAGGTGGTGTTGACCGGTGAGGGTCTTGGCGATGGCGGCGAGGGCTTTCGCGACCTCGGCATAGGGCATCACGAGGAGATATTCGTCGGGGCTCATCCAGCCGCAGGCCTTGTCGCCGTTGATCTCGATCCGCCGCTGCGCGGGGATCTTGGTGCCGACGGCGGCCTTGATCGCCTTGTCCAGCGTTTTCAGATCTTTGGCGCGCAGAGTTACCATACCGACAGGGCCGATTTCGCGGACGGTAGCGAAACCCTGGAAACTTGCGCCCTTCAGTGCGGAGATCGGGTCAGACATTCTGCTTCTCCCCATCCTTGTCGTAGAAGACGGTGTCACAGACCCGTGCTTTCACGGTTCCGCCGGCGACCGTATTGAACTCTACCACCTCGTCCATCCGGCTAGGGCCTTGTTTCAAAAGGCCCATTGCGATGCCGCGATTCAGGGTGGGGGAATAGTAGGTCGAGGTCACCCGGCCTTGGGTGTTCCGCTGGTTGTTGGCGTTCATCCCATCGGCGATGATATAGGCGCCGTCGGGGATGACCGAGCCGTCAAGGGTTTCAAATCCCACGAGTTTCCAGCGGTCGGGGTTGGCGAGGTAGGATCTTTCCTGCCCGCGTTTACCAAGGTAGTCGGTCTTCTTCTTCGAGATCGCCCAGTCGAGGCCGAGGTCCTGGGGTATCACCGTACCGTCAGTTTCATCCCCGATCATGATGAAGCCCTTTTCGGCGCGCATCACATGCAGGGCTTCAGTCCCGTAAGGCATTGCGCCCAAAGCTTTTCCAGCCTCGTTGCACGCCGCCCAGAAGGCCGCGCCGTGGCTGGCGGGGATGGCGATTTCGTAGGAAAGCTCGCCCGAGAAGCTGATCCGGTAGACCCGTGCCGGGAAGCCGGCCAAAGTGCCGTCCGACCATTGCATGAAGGGGAGCGCTTCCTTGGAAACGTCCATTCCGCCAAGGACTTGCAGGAGTTTCCGTGCGTTCGGGCCGACGATGGCGACCTGGGCGTACTGTTCGGTAACGTTCGCGGTGTAGACCTGCCAGTCCCACCATTCACACTGAAGCCAGTCTTCCATCCAAGCGTGGATACGGTCGGCGCCACCAGATGTTGTGTGGCAAAGCCAGGTGTCCTCGTCGATCCGGGCGACGACGCCGTCGTCCGAGAGGAACCCCTGCTCGTTACACATGAGGCCATAGCGGCATTTGCCTACCGGTAGCGTGCTCATCACGCCGGTATACAGCATGTCGAGGAACCGGCCCGCGTCCGGGCCTTTGACGATGATCTTGCCGAGCGTCGAGGCGTCGAGGAGGCCGAGGTTCTGGCGGGTGTTCAGGACCTCGCGGTGGACGGCCTGTTCGTGGGTTTCGCCGGGGCGAGGGAAGCAGTAGGGGCGGCGCCAGAGGCCAACGGGTTCGAAGTAAGCTCCTGATTTCTCATGCGCTTCGTGCAAGGGCGTGCGGCGCAGGGGCTGGAATATCTCACCCCGCGACTCGCCTGCCAGAGCGCCGATGGTGACGGGCGTGTAGGGCGGGCGGAAAGTCGTGGTGCCGACCTGCGGGATCTCTTGACCCAAAGCATCAGCAAGCACGGCGAGTCCGTTGATGTTGCTGAGTTTCCCCTGATCTGTAGCCATGCCCAAGGTAGTGTAGCGCTTGGTGTGTTCGACGCTGAGATAGCCTTCGCGCGCCGCAAGCTGGACGTCCGAGACCTTCACGTCGTTCTGGTAGTCCAACCACATCTTGTTGCGCAAAGCGACAGGCGCACCCTGCGGCATGACCCAGACGGGGGGGATGGTTACCGAAGTCTTGACGATCTTCTTTTCATCTTCTTTCCGTCTTCCTTTCGTCTCTACGCGCGGGGAGACGGCGGCCTCGGATATCGCCCGCAGATCGAGATGGCCGGCGGCCGCACCCACGACCTCGACCATGGCGGAGCCATCGTGGTTCAAAGGCGGGCGCGCCGGATCGGGTACGAAGGCCGAGATCGCTTCGTCCCACAGAAGCTTGCCGCCGCAATGGCTCCACAGGTGCACCACGGGCGACCAGCCGCCCGACATGGCGACGGCCTCGCAGGGGATTTCCTGCAGCACCGCGCCCTCGCCCGCCTGGGCGCAGATCGCGACGCCGGTGACGCGCTTGCCGCCCTTGACCGATGCGATACCGCGCCCCGTGAGGACGCGGATTCCGGCGGCGTGTGCGGCCTCGGGGAGCGCACCGGTGACAGCTTCTCGGGCGTCGAGAATCGCGGGGACTTCGAGGCCAGCGGCCTTGAGCGCGAGGGCGGTCAGGTAGGCGCTGTCGTTGTTGGTCACGACAACGGTGCGGTCGCCGGGCGAGACGGCGTAGTTCGTCACGTAATCACGGATGGCACCGGCCAGCATGACGCCGGGGATGTCGTTGCCTGCGAAGGAAAGGGGCCGTTCGATGGCGCCGGTTGCGGTGATGATCCGACCGGCCCGGATGCGCCAGAGGCGGTGCTTCGGGCGGCCGTCGCCGGGGGTGTGGTCTGCAACTCGTTCGTCGGCCAGCACGTAGCCATGGTCATAAACCCCGGCGGCTGAGGTGCGGGTGCGGATCGTGACGTTGTCGCGGGCGCGGAGGTCGGATTCCATCGCGTCGAGCCAGGTGTCGACAGGTTTGCCCTGGACCTCGGTCTCATCGACCGGGGCGCGGCCGCCAAGCTGTGCGGTCTGTTCGAGGAGGATGACCCGCGCGCCTTCTTCGGCGGCAGTCTTTGCGGCCAGAAGGCCCGCGACCCCTGCCCCGACGACAAGCACATCGCAGAAGGCATAGGCCTGTTCGTAGCGGTCGGCGTCACCTTGCGTCGGCGCTTTCCCGAGGCCCGCCGAGCGGCGGATGATCGGCTCGAAGACGTGCTTCCAGAACGGGCGCGGGTGGATGAAGGTCTTGTAGTAGAAGCCCGCGGGCAGGAAGCGGGCGGCGGTGTTGTTCAGCACGCCGACGTCGAACTCGAGGCTGGGCCAGTGGTTCTGGCTGGTGGCTTCGAGACCGTCGAAAAGCTCGGTCGTAGTGGTGCGCTGGTTCGGCTCCAGCCGCGCGCCTTGCCCAAGGTTCACCAGCGCGTTCGGTTCCTCGGGCCCGGAGGCCACGATGCCGCGCGGGCGGTGGTATTTGAAGCTGCGGCCGACAAGCATCTGGCCATTTGCCAGAAGGCCGGCTGCCAGCGTGTCGCCCTGATAGCCGCGCAAGCGCTTGCCATTGAAGGAGAATTCGACGGGTGCCGTGCGGTCGATCAGACGGCCGCCCTTGGCGAGGCGCGTGCTCATGGCTTTCTTCCTGCGGCTTGGTCGGAGCCCCCCCTCCCCGGCCCTCCCCCACAGGGGGGGAGGGAGGCGCGGGGTGGCAGCGTGCTGTCAGAACGGGCACCGTCGGCGCGGCTTGGCGCAACAGGCCCCTCCCCCCTTGTGGGGGAGGATGGGTGGGGGGGCTGGCGCATCATTTAGGTGTCCAATCCGGGCGGCGGGCCTTGATCTTCGCGATGATCTCGGGCGGGGGTTCGGAGACTTGCGCGGGGTAAGTCCCGAAGACCTCCAGCGTTGCAGTGCAGCGGGCGGCGAGGAACCATTTGCCGCAGCCGTAAGTGTGGCGCCAGCGTTCGAAATGCACGCCCTTGGGGTTCTTCCGCGCGAACATGTAGGCCTCGAACTCCTCGGGCGAGGAGCCGGGGCCGAAGCGTTTGAGATGCGCCTCGTAGCCGGGCGAAAGCTCGGTCTCTTCGGCCTTCACGCCGCAGTAGGGGCATTCGAGGATCAGCATGGCGGGCATTCCCAGGTGGCGGCATGTGGGGTTAGGCGCGAGGTCATTCGTCTTCCTGCCTCTCTCCTACGCCTTTCCGGAAGAACATCAGGAGCTCGTCCAGGGGGACGGAAAGTCGGTTGGGGGCGATGCCGACCAGCCATTTTTCGACGCGGAACGGCAGAAGACCAGCGTTTTCGAGTGCGGCAATGCAGGGAGCATCGGCAGCTGCCTCAGCCACCGAATCGATGAAGACGAGAGAGGGGTCAAGCCGGGCGCTGCCAAAGCTATGCAAGACCTGCTCTTCGTGGCCGCCGGCGTTTATGGCCAGCACTTGGGCGCTGTCGACGCCAAGTTCCTGCAGAACTGTCTCCATCCTGAGGAAAGGCACTTCCGTAGCAATGACCTCGTCATCAGCGATGCCGGGCTTTGCGATCCGGTCCCGGCTTAAGGAGGCCCGGCCGCGAGGGGTGCGGCGCTGGCGCGCTTCCGCTTCGGGGGTAAGCGTGTGGAGGATCAGATTGCCAGACACATCGGAAATGCCGAGGTTCAGCACCGCCACCCGCTCGCTTTCGGCGTGCAGCGCGTCGAGCTGGGCGAAGTTCTGCGGCAGGGGCTCGATCAGGAGGCCCGACCAGCCGTCGTCGCGGAAGCGCTGGAGGAAGGGGACGCCCGCCTCGCCGTTGCCGGCGCCGACCTGCAGGACGAAGACACGGCCCTCGTGCCGGTCATGCACCCCGTTCAGGAGCATGCCCATGATCGGGGCGTTGAGCTTGTACGCCCGTTTCGGCACATATGGGCCGAGGTCGCGCATCAGTGCACCACCCCGGCGAGGACGGCTTCGTCAATGAACTGGCCTTCCTTGTGATGGTGCATGTCGGTTCGAGTATACTCGCCCAAATGAGTGATCATCGCCGCACCTTCAAAACGGCCAGTCCAGGACACAACGCCGCTCACCGTTTTTCTCGACACACAGCCAGAGAAAGCTGAAGGCAGCGAGCCGCATTTCCGCCATGGAGTACTCTGTCTTGCCCCCGACTTTTTCCAGGTATCGGAAGACACCATCGTCATCAGGATCGGGGAGCGGCGTATCCGCTGACTGGGCAGCCTCAAAATCCCGAGGGAAACTGACAGCGACATAGACCCGAAAAGTGTCCTGGCCGCTCCAGGAGAATTTCTCGAAAACACCGCCATTGCCCGATATGAATCTTTCCATATCGCCCGAAAGAGGTTGCAAGCCATGCTCCATCTCGTCGAACACCACGATCTCTGAAAGGCCATCGGTGCTTCTCGCGATCAGCTTGTTGCGTGTCCACTGTTCGCGCATGAATGTGAGCGGAATATCAGATTCGGGATCGATCTCTCTCTCGTCCCAAAAGCACCCGTCATACCAAAGCTGGAAAGTGTCTTGGCCTGTCGGGCTGTAAAGCTGCCCCCAAACAGGGGCAGTAATTGTAGCTGCGTAAGCTCGCGGCATTTCGATATCACACGGTTTCTGAGCAAGCGGTCGCCACCATGCGCCCAGGTGCAGAGGCCCGTTCGTCAAGTTAGTCGCGTTGAATTTTCCGATATCCATCAATGCGCCACCCCCGCCGCTACTGACTCATCAATGAACTGGCCTTCCTTGAAGCGCCACATGTTGAAGGCCTCAGCGAGCGGGCCGGGTTCGCCCTTGGCCATGAGTTCGGCCATCGCCCAGCCGGAGCCGGGGATGGCCTTGAAGCCGCCGGTGCCCCAGCCGCAGTTGATGAAGCAGTTGCCGAGGGGGGTCTTCGAGATGAGGGGAGAGCGGTCGCCAGTCATGTCGACGATGCCGCCCCATTGGCGGAGCATCTTGAGGCGGCTGATGATCGGGAAGGTTTCGACGAGGGCGCGGAGGGTTTCCTCGATGTGGTGGAAGCTGCCGCGCTGGGTGTAGTTGTTGAACCCGTCGGTGCCGCCGCCGATCACCATCTCGCCTTTGTCGGACTGGGACATGTAGCCGTGGACGGTGTTGGCCATGACGACCACGTCCATGCAGGGCTTGATCGGTTCGGAGACGAGGGCCTGGAGGGCGACGGCCTCGATCGGCAGGCGGAAGCCGGCCATCTCGGCGAGCTGGCCGGAATGGCCGGCGACGACCATGCCGAGCTTCTTCGTGCCGATGAAGCCTTTGGTGGTGTCGACGCCGGTGACTTGGCCGTTTTCGGAGCGCACGCCTTTGACTTCGCAGTTCTGGATGATGTGCATGCCCATGGCGGAGCAGGCGCGGGCATAGCCCCAGGCCACGGCGTCGTGGCGCCCGGTGCCGCCGCGCGCCTGCCAGAGGGCGCCTAGGACAGGGTAGCGGGGGCCGTCGATGTTGAGGATCGGGCAAAGCTCTTTCACCCGCTGGGGGGTGATGAACTCGGTCGCGACCCCTTGCAGGGCGTTCGCGTGCTGGGTGCGCAGGTAGCCGCGCACTTCGTGATGGGTCTGGGCCAGCATCATCACGCCACGGGGTGAGAACATGACGTTGTAGTTCAGGTCCTGGCTGAGTGTCTCATAAAGCGCGCGGGACTTTTCATAGATCGCGGCAGAGGGGTCCTGGAGGTAGTTCGAGCGGATGATCGTGGTGTTCCGGCCCGTGTTGCCGCCGCCGAGCCAGCCCTTTTCGAGGATGGCCACATTGGTGATGCCGAAGTTCTTGCCGAGGTAGTAGGCGGTGGCGAGGCCATGCCCCCCTGCCCCGACGATGATCGCGTCGTAAGCGGCCTTCGGTTCGGGCGAGGCCCAGGCGCGTTCCCAGCCCAGGTGATGGCGAAAAGCCTCACGGGCGATGGCAAAGACCGAATAGCGCTTCATCGGGGCCTCTTGTCGGACGGGCGTGCCGGAATGCCGGCAGATGTGTCTTGGATCGGTTGCGGGTTATAGCCGCACCCGGCAGCGGCACAATCGGGAAATTTGCGACATTTGGCCAAGCTGTCGTTGGTGACCCCTCGCCGGGGCCGTCTCGGTGGCGGATGTGACGGAATGGCCCTTTCTTGAGGGGGGCCAAACGACTATGTCGGGGCGAAGGGACACAAGGGCGGGCGAACGCAGGATGACGGGCTGGTGGTTCTGGGCGGTGGCGCTGTGCCTGGCGGGCGCAGTGGCGACGGTTCTGGTCCGGGCCATGGGGCGTGGGTCCGAGCCTTCGGCCATTGCTTCAACCGCCGAAGCCGACCTTGCGGTCTACAAGGACCAGCTGGCCGAGATCGGGCGCGACCTTGCGCGGGGGACGATCGGGCCGGAAGAGGCCGAGCGGCTGCGGGCCGAGATCGGCAAGCGGGTGATCGAGGCGGACCGGGCGCGCAGTGCGGGGGAAGTGACTGCCACGTCGCGCAGCGCCGGACCTTTTGCCGCAGTTATCCTTCTGGTGATGCTGCCGGGGGCGCTGGCGCTTTACTGGGGGCTTGGGGCGCCGGGGTATCCCGACATGGCGCTGAAGCCACGCCTTGCGGCGCTGGATGCGGGCATAGCGGAACGGCCCGGACAGGAGGCCGAGCTTCAGCGGCTTGGAACGCCGCGCGATGCGGCCCTTGACGGTACGCTAGCGACCGAGCTTGGCGCCCTGACCGATCCCGACGCGCTGCGAGCGCTGTTTCGTGAGCGGCTGGAGGCGGGCGAACTGCAGGCCGCAGTGCGCACGCAGGAACGGCTGATCGCGGTTCTGGGTGACGGGGCGAGCGGGAATGACCATGCGAACCTGGCGCTGGCGCTGACGGTCGAAGCGCAGGGCTATGTCTCGCCCGAGGCCGAAGCGAGCCTGCGCGAAAGCCTGCGGCGTGACATGAGCAATGAGCTATCGCGCTATCTGGTGGGCGAGATGTTCCTGCAGGGCGGCCGTTTCGATCAGGCGTTCCGCTTCTGGCGCCCGATTGCGGAGGATGGCGATCCCGGTGCGCCCTGGGTTGTCTCGATCCGGGAGCGGATAGAAACGGTGGCCGAGCTTGCAGGTGTGAGCTACGCCCTGCCCGAAGCTGCAACGCCGGGGCCGACGGCCGACGATATCGAGGCCGCAGGCGAGATGTCGGCGGAAGAGCGGCAGGTGATGATCGAGGGCATGGTGGCACAGCTCTCGGACCGGCTGGCGACCGAGGGCGGCACGGTCGAGGAGTGGAACCGGCTGATCCGGGCTTTGGCGGTGCTGGAGCGGCTGGATCAGGCGCAAGCGATCTATGACGAAGCCAAAGTGCGGTTTGAAGGCCGGCCGGCGGAGCTTTCGTTCCTGAGGCTTGCAGCGATGGAAAGCGGCTTGAACCCATGATCTGCGCGGATATCGAGGCCTTTGCGGCCGCCCTGCCCCCGAACCGGGCCGTTGCGGGGCTGGATCTTGGCGACAAGACGATCGGAGTTGCCCTGTCGGACTTGCGGCGGTCGGTTGCGACGCCGGTCGAGGTGATCCGGCGGGAGAAGTTCACTTTGGATGCGGCTCGGTTGCTGGAGCTTCTGACGGCGCGGGGGGCCTGTGGGATCGTGCTGGGGCTGCCATTGAACATGGATGGGTCGGTGGGGCCGCGGGTACAGGCGACCCAGGCTTTCGCGCGCAATCTGGAGAAGCTTACGGCGCTGCCGATTGCGTATTGGGACGAGCGTCTGTCGACCGTTGCCGCCGAGCGGGCGCTTCTGGAGGCCGATGCCTCGCGCAAGAAGCGGCGGGAGGTGATCGACCAGGTGGCGGCGGGCTACATCCTGCAGGGTGCTCTGGACCGGATGTCCCGACTTGCCAGAGAGCCAGGCGGGGGCTTTGGTGGCGAAACGTAGTCTTGCGTCGCGTCGGGGGGGGCCATGCGTCTGATCGTTGCTGTGGTGCTTTGCTCTACTGCACTTCCTCTCGCCGCTGATGACGGGCTGAACACGAAATTCGGCTATATGGAGGGCCGCTTCCGCATGGTCGGCGTCGGCTCAAACGGCTTCGTGGACCAGATGGTGCGTCTCGATGAGGCGGATGGAGGCATGGCGGTCGAGATGTGTGACAATCCGGACGCCGGGATGCTGGTGCCGGGGGATGGTGAGCTTGGGGATTCTCTGGAGGGGCGGATCGGCAGCGAAGAGGTTTGGTGCGAGGTTTTCAATTCCTGGGGTAACCATCCGATCCTGACCTGTTCAGGCGACGGCTCCAGCAACGGTGGAACGCGGCTGACGCTCTGGCCCGGCGGCGGTTCGACCTTCCCGCTGGAGTGCGACGAGTGATTGGTTCAGCGGCAGAATTGGCACGCGCGGCGGCGGTTACGTCACGGAAATGTCGGAATGGGATGATTGATCCCGCAGCGGCCCGGTATATCTGGGTGGGTGCGCCGGGCCGACCGGCGGTTGCGGGGCGAAACGAAGGGCTGATCGGGTGAAGGACGAGGTCTGGAAGCGCGACGAGATCGAGTCGCCTTGCGTCAAGCTCTGTGTCGTTCACCCCGACGCACGGCTCTGCGTTGGCTGTTACCGGTCTATCGACGAGATATCGCTGTGGTCGAAGTACACGCATGAGGAGCGGGCGGCGGTGATGGCGGAGCTGCCCTCACGCGGCCAGCAGCTGACCAAGCGGCGCGGCGGCCGGATGGCGCGGCTGGAGCGCTGAGCCCGGGCGGTTTTCAAATTGAGCGCCTTCGGCGCAAGTCTTTAGGGTCGCCTGCGCGGCCTTGGGGCCGCTTGTCTCCGTCGGGGGCGCTTCGCCCCCCGAACCCCCAGAGAGTATTTCGAAAAGAGCAACTTAGGGGTTGGTGAGCCATGCCTCGACGGTTGGGAGTTGCGGTCTGAAGTAGGCGATCATTCGGCCTTCGGGTGGGGCGGTGTCGTGGGGCCTCCAGGGGGCGACACCGTGGAGAGTGAGGCGGTGGAGGAGCGTGGCTTCTCCGGGTTTTGCCGGAAGCTCGATGCGGCGGCAGGTGGCAAAGACCTCGCGGCGGGCGGCCTGATAGGCTTCGGTGATGTCGATGTCACCCCAGGTTTCGGGTGGGTGAGGCGTAAGGGCTTTTCGGAGGGCGGTGCGGAGGATGCGGTGGCTGCCTTCCCAGAGCACGAGGGGCGAGGCTTTGGTGTCGTTCAAGGGCAGGCCGAGGATCCATGCATGGGGTTCCTTGACCATCCGCGCTTTGGTGGGACCGATGGGCAGGAGGCCGTCAAGATGGGCTGCGTCGCGGTCACGGCGGTAGGCAAAGGCAGCGGGGGTTTCTTCCAGTGAGGGTTGGGGATAGCCGGGGCGGATGACCGAGAGCTGGGCCTGGCGCAGGGGTTCCGGGGTGAGAGGCAGAGCCTGCCAAGGGAAGGGTGTGCCGCCGATGCTGCCATCTGCGGCGTTCGGGAGCGCGTCGACGCCGACAAACCAGGTGCCGCCGCAGCGCCATGGCTCGGCGCTGTGGGCCAGGGTTTGCAGGGCCACCGCGCGGGCGGCGTCGGCCCAGGCGCGGATCGCGGGATCGGGTCCGAGCTTTTGCCAGCCCCGATCTCCTAGAGGCACTTCTACCACCCGAGGACCTTGCGGAGCATGTTGAGGGCCACGAGCGTCAGGAAGATCGCAAAGGCGCGCTTGAGGGGTTTAGGGTTCATCGCATGGGCCAGGCGCACGCCTAGGGGCGTCGTCAGAAGCGTGGTGCCGATCACGACGAGGAAGGCGGGGAGGTTGACCGCGCCGACCGTCCAGGGGGGCGCATCGGCAACGGGGAGAAGGAGGAAGCCGAGGACGGCGGGAACCGCGATCAGGACGCCGAAGCCCGAGGCGGTGGCGACGGCGCGGTGGATGGGCGTGTTGTAGAGCGTCATCAGGGGCACGCCGAACGTGCCGCCGCCGATGCCCATCATGGCGGAGAAGAAGCCGACGCCCCCTGCAAGGGCGCTGCGGGTGGGCTGGCCGGGCATCGCTGCACCAAGCCGCCAGTCATCCCTGCCGAACGCCATCCAGAGGCCCGCAAGGCCCGCCAGCACCCCGAACACCGCCTGCAGGGCGACAGAGGGAACCCGCGAGGCAACATAGGTGCCGACCGCGGCGGAGATCACCAGCGTCGGGCCCCAGCTTTTCAGAACGCCCCAATCCACGGCCCCCTTGCGGTTATGTGCCGAGACCGAGCGGAGCGAAGTGATGATGATCGTCGCCATCGAGGTCGCGACGCAGACCTGCATCAGCTGGTCGCCGCCATAGCCGAGGTGCCCGAATGCGTAGAAGAAAGCAGGGACCAGGACAATGCCGCCGCCGACGCCCAGAAGCCCGCCGATCACTCCGGCAAAGCCGCCGATGACCAGAAGCACGGCAAGCATGGGCAGAAGTGTCGGGAGGTCGGGCATTCGTCATTTCCGTGACATGAGTTCGTGGTCACGCTATCGGTCGGCGAATAGCCCCGCCAGTGCCCATGCGCCCTTTTCTTCCGCCGGAATCGGGCGTAGCAAGGCCGCCTTCAAAAACCATTCAGTTCAGAAAGGCCGATCATGGCCCGCACGCTTTCGCTTACGATGTACTCGGTCGTTCTTGGTCTTGTGGCCGCCGTTGGCCCCTTTGCGATCGACATGTACCTGCCCGCGATGCCTGCAATCGAGGCCGATCTCGATACCACGATGCAAGCGGTGCAGTGGACTATCGTGGCCTATTTCATCGCCTTTGGCCTGGCACAGCTGATCTATGGCCCCTGGGCCGATCAGGCCGGCCGGAAGCCGCCGCTGTACACCGGCCTTGGGCTGTTCATCACCGGCACGGTCGTTTGCGCCGTGGCGCCGAGCATTGGATGGCTGATCTTCGGGCGTGTCCTGCAGGGGCTGGGCGGGGCGGCAAACATGGTCGTTCTGCGCGCGGTCATCCGCGACCTTGCGACCGGGCATTCGGCCACGCGGATGATGTCGACGATCATGATCGTGATCGCCGTATCGCCCTTGCTTGCGCCTTTGTCGGGGTCGGCATTGCTGGCGTTC
>NZ_JBOFBI010000412.1:0-3038 GCF_051645465.1 Tabrizicola sp.
GACGGCCGAAAAGGCCAAAGAATGCACGGAAAAGGACGAAGACCCCGCCTGCGACAAGGCCCGCCTGCCAGGCCACGGGGGCGACGAGGCCGCGGACGCCAAGGACATAGGCCGTGGCGGTGATCAGAAGGACCACGCCGAGCGCCAGCGCGGTGCCCCGATCGGCCAGCGCTGCCCCGAGCCGACGGCGGAAGAGGCGGCGGCTTAGCGGAAGCGGGCGGTCCTCGGTCGTGGACATTACTGCTCGGCTGAGATCTTGAGATAGGCGTTGCCGACCGACCCCGCCGCCGCGTCGAACCGCATGCCGCCGGTTTCGCGGGCCAGACGGTCCATCAGGGGGCCGTCGACCTCGGTCCCGAAGGCCAGGACGAAGACGCGGGGGCCTTCGCCCTGTTCGCTGTTCGCAGCCAGGCAGGTGGCCATCATCTCGTTGGCCGAGAGCTGACCCGCGGTGTCCTTGCCATCCGACAGGACAACGATGCCGTAAAGGCGGTTTTCCCCGGCGGCGAGGTCTTTGGCCTGCTCTGCCCGCAAAAGCTCGGCCGCACGGCAGACGGCGCCGTGCAGGTTTGTACCGCCATCGGCTGGCAGGGCCAGGACCTGGCGCTTCAGATTCTCGACCACGTCGGCGACTGGTGAGATCGGCGTAAGCTCTTGCACTGAAGTGCTAAAGGCAATCAGGCCGACACGGTCTTTGGGATGCAGCCGGTCAAGGAACTCGGCCGTCGAACTCGTCGCCGAGCGGATCGCTTCGCCTGACATCGAGCCTGAGACGTCAAGCGTCAGGATCACCGTGGCTTTGCGCTTGGTGTTGTAGAACTGGTCGATGATCGCCTCGGAGACCTCGGGCGACGGGATCGCGAAGGGCGGGATCGTCGCGGGCGAGGCGGCAAGGTCGGTGCCTCCGATCCTTGCCAGCGCCGTCTCTGAGGCGATTTCACCGTCAAGCGGGCGGACGAAATGGTTTGCCGCCTCGTCCTGCATGGCGGCAGAGGTGAGATGCGCCAGGAACAGATTCGCAGCCTCGGCCTCGTCGGGGGTTACCCAGCCCGAGCCGTCGAGCACACAATAGGGATGGTCGCTCCAGAACGTGCCATCGGCGGGGAAAACAAAGACCAGCGGCCAGCGCAGTTGATCGCCCTTCTCGGCATTCGTCCGCATCGTGCCTTCCTCGAACGCCGAGGCGACATGCAGGAAAGCCGGGCCGCGGGCCGCCATGGAATTCAGAAGGTCGGTGGTGACCATGCCATACTTCGAGGTATTGGCGGCAAGCGTTTCCAGCGCTGTGCGAACCTGCGGCGAGTAGATATCGGTCGGCGTGATACCTTCCGTCTTGCCGGTGACCGAGTAGATGACCTGGCCCAGGAACAAAAGGCCGGCGCTGGAGTATTGCGGATGGGTATGGCCCAGGCGCAGCTTGCCCCATTCCGGGTGGCCAAGGCTGGCCCAGCCTTCGGGATTGTTCGCAAGATCAATCAGTTGCGACATGCGGATCGGCTGATCGGGCCACCCCAGCGCCTGAGCCATGGGTTCCCACATCGCAAGGCCAACCGGGGTGTGAACGGTGGGCGTGCAAGCGGCGGTGCTGATGGGATTGGGGCTCTTCAGCGCCCATTTCTGCGTCAGCTGGTCAACCCACGCCGTCTCGCCGGGGCTCCAGACCGTGGGTTGCAGCGTGCCTTCAGCGATCTGCAGCATGGATTCGCCGGAAAGGACCGAGCTGACCTTGATCGTGATCGGCTTGCCCGAGGCGGTTTCCGGGTTGGACTCGGCAAAGCTTTTGGCGGCCGCTTCCAGCCAGGCCTTCTTCGTCACGGATGAGGCGATGCGGACCTCGACCGGCTCGCCCTGCCCGCTGGGCATCAGCGCCTTGATATCCCCGCCAAGGCCGAAATACACGATGGCCGCCGCTGCCGCTGCAGCCGCGCCAAGAATGCCAAGGAAATCACGACGTCCCGAAGCCATGGCCCACCCCTTTTGCGGTCACTCGCGCGAACTCTGCCACGAGAGGGCCAAAGCGACCAGCCCCCGTCAGAAATCCAGATGTTCGACGCTAAGGGCGTTCTGCTGGATGAACTCACGCCGAGGCTCCACGACATCGCCCATGAGCTTGGAGAAGATGTCGTCGGCCTCGGCCAGGTCATCGACCTTGACCTGCAGCAGGGTCCGCGCCTCGGGGTCGAGGGTGGTCTCCCAAAGCTGATCGGGGTTCATCTCGCCCAGGCCCTTGTAACGCTGCAGCGACAGGCCCTTTTCGCCTTCGGCCAGGATCGATTTCAGAAGGTCGATCGGCCCGTGGATCGGCTGCTCGCGGTCCTTTCGGACAAGACGCGCGGGTTCGCGGTAGACGTCGCGGTGCTGGCCTGCGAGGTGCGAAAGGCGCCGGGCCTCGGACGAGCGGAGGACCGCGCCGTCGAGGGTGCGAAGTTCCTCGACCCCGCGCAGGATGCGGGAAAGGCGGATGCCGTGATCCTGCGTGATCCGGCCTTGCCAGCCACGCTCGAACTCTGGCGCGATAAGGTTGAGGCGTTTGGCGACGGTATCGGCCACGGCCTGAAGGTCGCCGTCGGCCTTTCCTGGCTCGAAAGCGCCAGCCAGCGCTGCCTGTTCCAGGATCGGGCGGGGGTAGTGGGTCGGGAAGGCATCAAGCACCCGGCGGAACTGGCGCGCGCCTTCGATGACGCGGGCAAGGTCGTTCCCGGCGATCTCTTGCCGGTCGACCAGCCGCAGGACGGCGCCGTCGGTGCCCATCTCGATCAGGTAATCCTCAAGTGCCGACTGGTCCTTCATGTACACCTCGGACTTGCCGCGCGCGACTTTGTAAAGCGGCGGCTGCGCGATGTAGAGATAGCCGCCTTCGATCAGCTGCGGCATCTGGCGGAAGAAGAACGTCAGCAGAAGCGTGCGGATATGCGCGCCGTCGACGTCGGCGTCGGTCATGATGACGACCTTGTGGTAGCGCAGCTTGCCGATGTCGAATTCGTCCCGTCCGATCCCGGTGCCAAGGGCAGTGATCAGCGTGCCGATTTCCTGGCTGG
>NZ_JBOFBI010000413.1:0-2983 GCF_051645465.1 Tabrizicola sp.
GGCTGATGCAGACCTTGATTGGCAGGGCCTTGGTTCCCATGCCGTCATCGTCAATGACGTCTTCGAAGTGGTAGTCCCCTTCCGGGATCGCGGTGAGTGCCTTTTGCATGCGCGAGCGCGTGCGGCGCAGCAACTCGTCAAGCGCGGATTCGGTGAAGTCCCGTCCGAAACGATCGCAAATATCGATCAATCGCGCTGCACCGAGCTTGGCCGCAGCAACCTGAGCATTATAGTCACCCTTGCGCTCGTCTGCCCCGCGGACATTGAGCAGAAGAATGTCGAAGACGTCTGAAACCAGTTCACCGCGGCGGAACAGGCGGATCAGCGGGATGCGTAGTCCTTCCTGATAGATTTCCGTTAGGCCGCCTGCCGAACCGCCAACGCTGGCGCCACCGATGTCGGCATGATGCGCGGTGCAGGCGCTGAACCCGAACAACTTGCCCTCATAGAATACCGGGGTGCTGATGCAGATATCTGGCAGATGGGTGCCAGCGGCAACATATGGGTCGTTGCCGACGAAAACGTCTCCTTCGTGGATGTCGTTGCCATATTTTTCAAGTAGGACACGAATCGTGCCGGCAATGCCGCCGACATGGATTGGAAGCGACTGCTGCGACTGGACAATCAGCCGCCCTTTCGCATCGAAGAGAGCGGTTGAGTGATCGGCCCGCTCCTTGATATTGTTGGAAAATGCGCTCTTGCGAAGCGCGACAAAGGTTTCATCGGCGACGGACCGCAGCGCGTTGGAGAGAATCTCCAGCGTGATAGGATCATGCACTACTTCAGTCATTGCTCTGCCCCAGGGTGATGATCATGTTGCCGAACCCGTCGATGCGAACCTCATCGCCAGGAAATACGATCGTTGTCGAATCCATCTGGTCTACAATAGCCGGTCCGTAGAAGACGGTCCCCGGTGCAAGATGGTCGCGATGGTAGATAGGAGTTCGTTCCGGCCCGGCTGTAGAGAACGTCACCTCGCGATGGCCGACCGGAGCCGCTACGGCACCGTCAACGAGTTCCGAAGCGCCTGGGCGTTGGACGCCGAGTGAAGCCTTGGCCATCGCAAGGAAATTGACCGCTTCCACCGGCGCGCTCTTGTCCGCGAAACCGTAGGCCCGTTCATGGGCTTCGAAGAAGCGTTCGAGGATGACGTCGGTCGATTTCAAGACCGGCTTGCCGTCGGAGCCTGCGGTGCCAACCTCGACGAGCAGTTCAAAGTTCTGACCGCGGAAGCGCAGATCGATTGAATATACGATCGACTGGCGCTCACTCACAGCCCTCTCGGCTTTGAACCAGATCTGAGCCTTCTTGGTCAACTGGTCGATCACAGCTTCGATCTCTTGGCGGTTTTCAGTTGAGAGCGCCATGATGCGACTGATCACGAAGCTCTCCTGGAGATCGGCGTCAGTGAGTCCCTGAGCGCAAAGAATGCCCGGTGAAGGCGGCACGAGCACGGTCGCCATACCCAGAGCAGCTGCTACTTCGCGGGCGTGTAGACCGCCAGCGCCGCCGAACGGCATGAGCGCGAACCTACGCGGATCATGACCCCGTTCGACGGACAGGCTGCGAATTGCGCGCACCATGTTGACCGTCATAATCTGAAGGATGCCGAGTGCGGTCTCTTCAAGCGACTTGTTCATCGGCTCTGCCACAGTGGCGATTGCCTGTTTAGCGAGTTCGAGGTCAAGCGTCATGCCGCCGTCGAGCAGCTTGGTCGAAAGTCGACCCAGCAGCAGATTGGCATCTGACACTGTCGGCAGAGTGCCGCCGCGGCGGTAGCAAGCTGGGCCAGGAACCGCGCCAGCACTCTGAGGGCCAACTTTGAACAGGCCGTCGGCAGCGAACCAGGCGATCGAACCGCCACCGGCGCCAACGGTCGTTACGTCGACCATCGGCAACTGGACAGGAAAGCCATCAACGTCGCGCCCGGCCGATAGCTCGACCCGGTAATCGCGGATGAGCGCCACGTCAGCGCTCGTCCCTCCTATATCGATAGTAATCACCTCCGGAGCCTTGGCCGACTTCGCGACCTCGATAGCACCCACTACACCTGCCGCAGGACCGGAAAGCGCCATGCGGACCGGAAACGCACGCGCGACATTCAGCGACATGAGGCCACCGCTCGACTGATTGATTCCCACCTGGGCCGCAGGGATGGTCTCGGAGAGATCGTTGATCAGTGTCTCGATGTAATGTTCGAGGCGCGGCTGTAGATAGGCGTTCACGACGGTCGTAGTGAACCGTTCGAACTCGCGGAATTCGGGCTGCACTTCGCTCGAAAGCGACACTGAAACGCCTGGGAGGGCAGCGCGGAGAGCGGCGCCTACCCGCTCTTCATGCGCAGGATTGACGTAAGCAAACAGGAAGCAAACCGCGACAGCCTGAAGTCCCTCCGCTCGGATCGTCTCGATCAGCGCCGCAAGCTCGTCTTCCGGGACGGAAGAAAGTACCTCGCCTGTAGACAGAAGGCGTTCGCCCAGTTCGTAGCGATGCTTGCGCGGGATCAATGGCGGCGGAGAATCGATCTCGTGGCTGTCAACTACCGGCCGAGTTTGGCGGCCAATCTCGATGACATCGCGCAGTCCTTTGGTCGTGATGAGTGCGCAGTCCGCCCCGCGTCGCTGGATCAGCGCGTTCGTCGCAACGGTGCTTCCGTGGCAGAGCCGATCCACCTCTGCGAGTGGAATGTCATGGGCCATGCACAGCTCCTTGAGGCCAGCAATGATCGCCTCGGCGGGGTTGGAGGGAGTGGACGGCCGCTTCCACTTGCGCGTGGCGCCGTCCACCTCCCGGAAGGCGAAGAAATCGGTAAAGGTCCCGCCGACGTCGACGCCGATGATCCAACTCACTAAGCCATCCTCCTTTTGTACGTATGGAATGGCTGTTGCCTATCCATTGCGTCGGCGTGAAGCGCGTGCCGCGGATGCGATTTCCGCGCGTCAAGCCATCCAACCTATCTGGTATATACCAATAATGCGTTAGT
>NZ_JBOFBI010000414.1:0-4920 GCF_051645465.1 Tabrizicola sp.
CACCTGAAAGGCTGTCGACCCGTTGCAGCGCCCGATCCGCCAGCCCGACCCGAGCAAGGCAAGCCATTGCCTCAGTGCGAACCTCGGTCGGGGCGAGCCATTGCCACCAGCTGCGCGGACCGCTCAAGCGCGACTGTACACCATGCAGAACGTTCGCCAGCGCCGAGACTCGCGGTACAAGGTTGTGCCTTTGCCAGACGACCCCGATGCGCGACCGGAACCGGCGCAGGTCGCGGGCGCCCAGCGCGCCTACATCCTGGCCAAGCATCTCGATCCGTCCCGACGTAGGGTCGGTCAGCCGGATCAGGCATTTCAGCAAGGTGGACTTGCCAGATCCGTTGGCCCCGATTACCGCCAGTGAAGTGCCCGCAAAGGCCGTGAAGGACACGCCCTGCAGAATGGTCGGGCCGCCATAGGATTTGACCAGGTCGGAAACGGTCAGAACAGGCCCCACCGCCGTGGAGCCTGCCAGTTCGATGCCCGCGGTCAGCGGTGCGTTCATTGATCCATCACTCGAGGAAAGCGAGGAATTCGGTCACGCCGACGTTTTCGTACATCTTGCGAACGCCATCGTAGTCGGCATCCGTTACATCGGGTGTGAAGCCGCCGCCGATGAACTTTGCATTGGCCTCTTGCGACGTCACGGCCGCGAGAATTTCGTCGCCGTGTTCGGCAAAGGCCTTGCGGACGATCTCGATGGTCTCGGGCTTGACGGTTGGAGAGGCCAGCAAGACATCGTTCGGCAGTTCCGGGCCCTTGACCAGCACGCGGAATTTCTGGTCGGGGAATTTTTCCGTGATGGATTCGATATGGGTGCGGTTCAGACCGATAGCGGCGATTTCGCCCTTGATCATGGCTTCGACCGCGACATTGCGGTTCAGGAACACCGGCTCGTAGTCGGTACCGTAGACCAGTCCGCCTTCGGCCAGCAAGGTGGCAGGCGCCAGGTGCTGCGAGGTCGAGCCGATTTCGCCGAACGAGATTTTCTTGTCTTTGAGGTCGGCGACCGACTGCTCGGGAGCGCCGTCAAGCACGACAATGTTGGAATAGTAGTCGGGGCGATTCCAGGTGACGACCGGCTGGGCTTTCATCCTGGCGTTGAACACCACGTATTCGGCGGGACCGGTCAGCACGAAGTCGACCTGATCGGCGGCCATCGCCTCCACTGCAACAGTACGCCCGGAAACGGCAAAGAACTCCACCTTGAGGCCCGAGACCTTCTCGAACACATCCTTGAACGGTCCCATGTCGGTTTGCAGCGCTTCCAAGCCGTCGATGTCGGTCACGGCGAAGCGGATTGTTTCCTGCGCGGCTGCAGCTATTGCGTCAAAAGCGCCGAAAAACACGGAAGCAGCGATCACACCCGCCCAAGCCGAGAGCTTCATGAAGACGCTGAAGGTAGAAGAGGTTTACATCGCGGGCTACGAAACGTTCGCCGAAGTCGCAGATCGCTTGCCGATCTTCATCGAGCACGTCTACAACCCGAAGAGACTGCAATCAGCCCTCGGCTACCGTCCACCCGAGGAATTCGAAGCACTAATCGCTCAGAAGGCGGCTTAGTTAGATGGAACCCTGTGGTCCAGCCCGTGGGGTTCACTCCAATACCCCCGAATAAGGGGTCAATCTTGCATGCCAAAACACATCGGGTCAGCTTCTAGCGAAACACAACTGCACCGTCGCACGCCGCCCCAAGAAGGTGGAACAAGTTCTTTGTTACATCGACCCCAACGATTGTAACCTCTTCCACTGATGCCTCCTTCCGTTTCCTTGAGCTCCAACAGCCGAGGTTTGGCACATTGCGACGCCGTCAGGGTAGGAGGCATCCACCCCATCACCTCGATACGGCGATGCCGTCGGTGGGTGGCCACATGATCAACGCGCGCAACGGCTCGTGGCCGTCATCCGAGGGACGGTTGTCGCTGCGGTTCGGCTTCCCCAGGCCGGTCATTCGCGCTCGGGCCTTCGCTGCGCTGCGAGCACGATTGCGGTCGCTACATTGCCGACAGACCGTCGGACGATCGGTTTCAACATGTTCGACGGCATGTTTTCTATCGGCATCACACAGTTTGCGACGTTTTTGTGTCAGCGCGCGGAATAAGCTCGTCGCTGAACCGTATTCCCTCCCATCGCACCAAGACTGGATGGGAGAACAGCCATGACCACAACCACCGCAAACGAGCATCGGACCTTTGCATTCGGACCGCCGCCGAGAGAGGCATTCGCCGCCGTGGTGGCGCTTTTCGTGGCCTGGGCGCTCTGGACCCTGCCCGAGGCGCTTTCGCCGGAAGGGCGCAAGGCGCTGATCATCACAGCGCTGGCCGTCATCGGCTGGACGATGACGCGGCTTCCCGATTCCCTGGTGGCAATCGCGGCGGCACTCGCGCTCGTCTTCGCGGGGTCGCTGACCGAACAGCAGCTTTTCGCGGCAATGGGGTCGGAACTCGTCTGGTTGCTGATTGCCGCCTTCGTCATTGCAGCCGTGATCCGCAAGAGCGGCCTGATGGAGCAGGTCGTCGCGCGCGCGCTTTCTCCGTTCCACTCCTTCGCCGGGATCGCCTTTGCGCTTACCGGCATGGTGGCGCTGACCGCGTTCTTCATTCCCTCGACGTCGGGGCGCGCCGCACTTCTCCTGCCGGTGTTCCTGGCGCTTGCCGACCAGATGCCCGACCGTCGGCTTGCCCGCCCGCTCGCGCTGCTTTTCCCGACGGTCATCCTGCTGTCGGCGGGCGGCTCGTTGATCGGCGCGGGCGCGCATCTGGTTGCCGTTGACGCGATCTCGCGGGCCGGTGGCCCTGCAATCGGCTATGCCGACTGGTTCCTGCTCGCCTTTCCGGTGACGATGGCCAAGTGCCTGGCCGCCGCCGGGCTGATCCTGTGGCTCTTCGTCCCCGCCGACCTGCGGACAGCGCGCCTTACCCTCGCCCGCCCCGCCGGGAAGCTCGATGCGCGCCAGCTCCGGATCGGTCTTGTGCTGGTCGCGCTTGTCGCGCTGTGGGCAAGCACGGCCCTGCACGGCATCTCCATCGCCGTCGTTGCCCTGATCGGTGCGCTTGTCCTGCTGACCAAGCCGTTTGCCGCGCAGAAGACCAAGGAGGTCTTCAAGGGCGTCGACAGCGAGCTGATCGTCTACCTTGCAGCGACGGTCCTTGTCGCAGATGCGCTGATCATCAGCGGCGCGGACAAGTGGCTGGCCGACGGCGCGCTGACGATGATCCCTGCTGGCTTTGCCACGAACACCGCCTTCGCCGTCGCATTCATCACGATCGTCTCTTTGTTCACCCATCTCGTCATCACCTCGCGCAGCGCCCGTGCCGCCGTGCTGATCCCGGCGGTCGCCCTGCCCGTCGCGGCGTTCGGTCACGACCCGGCGCTGATCGTGATGGTGGCGACGCTCGGCACGGGATTCTGCCAGACGATGATGGCCAGCGCTAAACCTGTCGCGATCTACGGCACCCTCGAACGCGAGACCTATCAGCCCGCCGACCTGATGCGACTTGCGGTGCCGCTGATGCCGATCTTTGCAGGAATGCTCGTCGTGGCGGCGCTGGTGCTCTGGCCGCTGCAGCTCGACCGTACTGCGGAACCTGTGGCACAGCCAGCCGCTGTGACCGCCCTTCCCGGACCTTCGGTCGATAAATTCGCCGCCGTTCGCCTGGCGACGGCAACCTACTCCGACCGGGCAGGATTTTCGACGGTGCTGAGCACGTATGCGCCAGTCACAAGCCCGCGCCCCGTCCGGCGACCCGAGGTTCGCGTGGCAGAAGCGGGTGGCGCGGTCGAGCCTGTCAAAGCGAAGGCGTCGAAGGGGAAACCGCGTGTCGTGCGCGGCGTGGAAGCCGAGGTGCGCAAGGCGAAGCGTGAGGTGCGCTCGGCTGTCCGCCAGATTCGGGGTGATCTGGGGCTTTGGTGACCGCACATGGCCGATATCTGCAGAGCCGCCCTCGGGGCGGCTCTAATTATTTGAAATATAATATGGAATAAAACCGTTACAGAGCCGTTTCCCTCCCATGACAACAGCTTTGGGAGATACCGACATGACCTTCACCATCCTGATCGCGCCCTCGGGTTTCAAGGAATCGCTTTCGGTCGACGACGTGACCGAGGCCATCAGCGACGGCGTCGCCCGCGCCCTTCCCGATGCCCGCATCCTCAAGGCGCCGATGGTCGATGGCGGCGAGGGCTTTACCGAGGCGCTCGTCCGCGCGACCGATGGGCTGATGGTCGAGGCGACCGTGACCGGCCCGGTCGGCCGCCCGGTATCGTCGTTCTTCGGCCTGATGGGTGGCCCCGGCCCGCGCACCGCTGTGCTTGAGATGGCCGCCGCCGCTGGCCTTAGCCTTGTTCCGCGCGACATGCGCGATCCTGGGCTGACCACCAGCTACGGCGTGGGCGAGCTGATCCTTTGTGCCCTTGATGCCGGGGCCGAGCGCATCCTGGTGGGTTGCGGCGACAGCGGCATCAACGACGGAGGTGCTGGCATGGCGCAGGCGCTTGGCGCGCGGCTTCTCGACGCCGAAGGGCAGGAGATCGGGTCGGGCGGCTATGAACTTGCCCGCCTTGCACGGATCGATATTTCGGCGATGGACCCCCGTTTGGCCGGTGTCCAGATCGACGTTGCGGTCAACTGGCACAATGTTCTTCTCGGCCCCAAGGGCGTTGCGCGTGTCTTCGGTCCGCAGAAAGGTGCGACGCCCGAGCAGGTCGAACGGCTTGAGTGCGGTCTGATCCGCTATGAGGCCGCCATCCGCGAGGTGACGGGCCTCAGCCTTGGCGCTGCGCAGGGTTCGGGTGCTTCGGGCGGGCTTGGCACGGGCCTTGTCGCCTTCGCCGGTGCAACGCTTCACCCGCGTTTCGATATCGTCATGCAGTACCTGCGCTTTGACGAAATGCTGGAAGAAGCCGATCTAGTAATCACCGCCG
>NZ_JBOFBI010000415.1:0-19131 GCF_051645465.1 Tabrizicola sp.
GGCTGATGAAAACGGCGATCCGCGATCCGAACCCGGTGGTGTTTCTGGAGAACGAGATCCTGTACGGGCGGTCGTTCGAGGTGCCGGTGGACCCCGGTTTTACCGTGCCGTTCGGCAAGGCGTCGATCATGCGGAGTGGTTCGGACGTGACGGTGGTGTCCTTCGGGATTGGCGTGTCGCACGCGCTGGCAGCGGCAGAGGCACTGGCCGGCGAAGGGATCAGCGCCGAGGTGATCAACCTGCGGACCCTGCGGCCGATCGACTATGACACGGTGCTGGCTTCGGTCATGAAGACCAACCGCTGTGTGACGGTGGAAGAGGGCTTCCCGGTTGGGTCGATCGGGGACCATCTGGCCTCGACGATCATGCAGAAGGCGTTCGACTACCTGGATGCTCCGGTCATCACCTGCACCGGCAAGGATGTGCCGATGCCCTATGCGGCGAACCTGGAAAAGTTCGCGCTGATCACGCCGGCCGAGATCGTCTCGGCGGTCAAGTCCGTCTGCTACCGGTAAGGAGGGGAATATGGCTGTTCAGATTCTGATGCCCGCGCTGTCCCCGACGATGGAAGAGGGGACGCTGGCGAAATGGCTGGTCAAGGAGGGGGATGCGGTCAAGTCGGGCCAGATCCTGGCCGAGATCGAGACCGACAAGGCGACGATGGAGTTCGAGGCGGTCGATGAGGGGGTCGTCGGGAAGATCCTGGTGGCCGAGGGGACCGCAGGGGTGAAGGTCAACACGCCCATCGCGGTGCTGCTGGATGAGGGTGAGGATGCTTCTGCGGTCGCCTCCTCGTCCGCCTCCTCGTCCGCCGCTGGCGGCTCGTCGGCAGTGACGGTTGCGGCGGTGGCCTCTGCCCCGGCGGCGGCTCCTGTCACGGCGCCGGTTGCTCCGGCTTCGGGTGGTGCGCGGGTCTTTGCGTCGCCCCTGGCGCGGCGGATCGCGAAGGAGAAGGGGCTGGACCTGACCTCGGTCAAGGGTTCGGGTCCGCATGGCCGGATCGTCCGGGCGGATGTTGAGGGGGCGAAGCCGGTGGCTGTTGCTTCGGTGGCGGCCGTTGCGACCGAAGCCCCTGCCCCGGCGAAACCGGCGGCGGTTGGAATGCCGACCGGCATGGCGACCGAGACGGTGCTGAAGATGTACGCGGATCGGGCTTACGAGGAAGTGCCACTGGACGGCATGCGCAAGACGATTGCGGCGCGGCTGACCGAGGCAAAGCAGACGATCCCGCATTTCTACCTTCGGCGTGAGGTGCGGCTGGATGCCCTGATGGCGTTCCGGGAGCAGTTGAATAAGCAGCTTGAGGCCCGGGGGGTGAAGCTTTCCGTCAACGACTTCATCATCAAGGCTTGTGCTGCGGCGTTGCAGGCGGTGCCGAACGCGAATGCGGTCTGGGCGGGCGACCGGATGCTGCGGCTGAAGCCGTCGGATGTAGCGGTGGCTGTGGCGGTGGAGGGCGGGCTTTTCACGCCCGTGTTGCGCGATGCCGACAAGAAGTCGCTGTCCGCCTTGTCGGCGGAGATGAAGGACCTGGCGGCGCGCGCCAAGACCAGGAAGCTTGCGCCACATGAGTATCAGGGCGGGTCGTTTGCGATCTCGAACCTCGGCATGATGGGGATCGAGAACTTCGACGCCGTGATCAACCCGCCACATGGATCGATCCTGGCGGTGGGCGCGGGGTTGAAGAAGCCGGTGGTGATGGGCGACGGGACGATTGGGGTGGCGACGGTGATGTCGATGACGCTGTCGGTCGATCACCGGGTGATCGACGGGGCCTTGGGGGCGGAGTTCCTGAAGGCGGTCATCGAGGCGCTGGAAAACCCGATGGTGATGCTGGCTTAGGCGTCGGAGCGGGGGCTTCACACCCCCGCACCCCCGTGGGATACTTGGACAAAGATGAAAGGGGGGCTTTGGCTCCCCTTTCTTTCTTAGGGCCTATCTGCTTGAAATGATGTTCACGGCGTCTGGATCGTTGGAGGACAAAGGATGAAGGGGCTCTTGGAGCTGATCTCGCTTCTTAGTGTGATCGTCTGTCTGGGCGCAGTCTTCTGGGCTGGTTTGGGATTGCTTTCCGTGTCGAACGAGGTTGGCGACGCATCTCTGCGAACCCGGGAGGTCATTTCTGGCCCTCTGATCGTTGCTGCGGCCGCTGTTGCGATCAACCTCGCGGCTGGCTTCGTCCGCAAGCGGCTTTAGCGGGGCGTGTGGGCCTGGTGTAGCCGCCGACTAGCGCTTCTTCAGGGCAGATATCAGCCGCATCGAGCGCGAGACAATTGTGACGGCTGTGCCCGCGATGATGATCCAGAGTGTCAGCGTGAGCGTCCATTCGCTGGCGTAGAAGGCCGCGACGACGGTACCGACGGTCAGAACTGCCATGCGTTGAGGCTTGGCGAGGGGGCCCGAGAAATCGGGCGGGAAGCCCTCGGCCCGGCCAAGTTCGCGGATGTAGGCAGTGGCGATGGCGAGGGCGGCGGCAAGCATGCCGAGGGCGGGATCACCGGCAGCGAAGCCCGCGCCCGCAAAGAAGAGGAGATCGGAGGCGCGGTCGGGGGCCTCGTTCCAGAAGGGGCCGTCCTTTGCGCCTTTGCCACCCTCAATCGCGACCATCCCGTCGATGAGATTGCAGACGAGGCGGGCCTGGGCTGTGGCAGCGGCGAGGATGAGGCAGAGCCATTGCAGGATGCCGGGGCCGAGGGGCGAAAGTGCATAGAACACGGCGCCGAGTGCCGCAAAGCCGATGGAGGCCTGCGAGATCTGGTTCGGGGTCAGGTCCCTCTCGACGGCCCAGGTGGCCAGCCTGCCGGCCCAGGCCGAGCTGCGTGAGGTCAGGGGGCGACGGTTCTCTGGCGCTTCGGGGGATGTCATGTGGCGGACCAGAAGAAGCGGGTGACATGGAAGAAGATCGGGGCCGCAAAGATAACGCTGTCAAGCCGATCGATAAAGCCGCCATGCCCGGCGATCAGATGGCCCCAGTCCTTCACCCCCCGGTCCCGCTTGATCGCCGACATGACGAGGCCGCCGAAGAAGCCCATCAGCGTGATCATGAGGCAGATGGCTGCGGCCTGAAGCATAGTGAAGGGCGTCATCCACCAAAGTGCGGTGCCGAACGCCGTTGCGGTAAGGGCGCCGCCGATCAGGCCCTCCCAGGTCTTCGAGGGCGAGAGGCTGGGTGCAACCTTGGTGCGGCCCAAAAGCTTGCCCCAGACGTATTGCATGACGTCGGAGAGCTGCACCACGAAGATGAGATAGGCGATGAGGATCACGTTGCGGCCCTCAAACCCCGGGATCTGCAGATAGAGGAGCGCCGGCACGTGGCTGGCGCAATAGACGCAGATCATCAGCGCCCATTGGGTTTCGGAGACACGGATCAGAAAGTCTCTGGTGCTGCCGCGGAGGGCCGAGATCACGGGAAGCAGGAGGAAAGCGTAGACGGGAACGAAGATCGAATACATCCCGTACCAGTCGATCATCAGGAAGTAGTATTGCAACGGCAGGATCAGGAAGAAGCACGCGACAAGCGACAAATGGTCGGCGCGGTTATGGGTGGTGAGCGTCAGAAACTCGCGAAGTGCGGCGAAGGAGCAGAGCGCGAAGAGGATTACAACGCCGGCTTTCCCCGCGATGAAGGCGATGGCCAGCATGATCACCATCACCCACCAGGAGGTGATGCGCGCGTTCAGGTTCTCGATCACCGGATTGTCGCCGGCGGGCGAAAGCCTTTGGCGAAGGATTTCGCCGATGATCGAGGCAAGGATGAGGATCGCGCCGACGCCGACGAGGAGCCAAAGGAGATGCGGGTTGGTCATGCCTGTCCCTGCGCGCGGAGTGCCAGCAGCGCCTGTGACGCGCGGGCGAGGAAGGCATCTTTCGGCTCGTCGGGGGAAAGATGCAGGGGGGCGCCGAACGTAAGGGTGCAGATAAGCGGCACGGGAATGACTTCGCCCTTGGGCATGACCCTGTTTAGATTGGCAATCCAGACCGGGACAAGGTCAACCTCTGGCCGGGTCCTGGCAAGGTGGTAAAGCCCGGACTTGAAGGGCAAAAGCGGCTCGTCCGAGCTGTTGCGCTGGCCTTCGGGGAAGATGATGAGGGATGAGGCCTGGTCGAGGGCGGCGACCATCTGCGTGACGGGATCTTCGGTCCGAGCCTCGGGGCGACGATCGATGAGAACGGCGTTGAAGACCTCTCGGCCTATGAACGCGCGGATCGGGGACTTCAGCCAGTAATCCAAAGCGGCGACGGGCCGGGTCTGACGGCGGAGCGGAGCGGGAAGCGCGGTCCACAACAGGACGAAATCGCCGTTCGAGCTGTGGTTGGCGAAATAGACCCGCTGGTGCGGCACCGGTTCGATCCCCTGCCAGATGGCACGGGGCGCGGTGATGAACCGGGCAAAGATCGATATCGCCTGCCCGACAACCCGGGCTGCGAAGGCGCGAAGGGCGGAGATCATGTCTTGCAGGTCATTCCGCCTTGAGGATCTGGTCCATTGTAAGTGCCGGCTGGGCGCAGCCAGCCTTTCCGACGACGCGGGCTGGGACGCCGGCCACCGTGGTGTTGGGAGGAACGTCTTCCAGCACCACCGACCCCGCGGCGATGCGCGAGCAATGCCCGACATGGATATTGCCCAAGACCTTGGCACCAGCTCCGATCAGTACACCGTCGCCGATCTTGGGATGCCGGTCGCCGTCTTCCTTTCCCGTGCCGCCCAGAGTGACGGAGTGGAGCATGGAGACGTTGTCACCAACGACCGCCGTTTCGCCGATGACGATGGAATGGGCGTGGTCGATCATTATGCCCTTGCCGACGCGGGCTGCAGGGTGGATGTCGACTCCGATTACCTCGGAAACTCGCATCTGGACAAAGTAGGCAAGGTCGATCCGACCCTCCTGCCAGAGCCAGTGGCCGATGCGGTAGGCCTGGACTGCCTGGTAGCCCTTGAAGAAAAGAAGCGGCTGAAGAAAGCGGTGGCAGGCCGGGTCGCGCTCAAAGACCGCCATCAGGTCGGACCGCGCTGCAGAGCCGATTTCGGGATCGACTTCGTAGGCCTCGTCTGCGATCTCGCGAAGGATCTGCTCACTCATCTCGCCGGACGCAAGCTTCAGCGAGAACCGATAGGCGAGCGCCCGCTCCAAGGTGGAATGGTGCAAGAGCCCCGAGTGGATGAGCCCCCCGAGGAGGGGTTCGTTGCGGATCGCCTCGACCGCCTCTTCGCAAACCCGCCGCCAGACCGGATCGACTGCGGTCACTTTGAACTTTGTTTCAAACATCGCGAAGCCTCCGACTTAGGCTTACTCATATCACATCCGGCTCAGGTGGCGACAAGCAAAACTGTGCGGTTGTTCATCAATTCTTGAAATGATCGCCTGTTGCGCCTGTCGCAGCCTACATTGCTTCCCCTAGAACCTGAGCTAACCCTTGGGGCTCGTTGGCCCGGTTTGCTCCGGGCCGCCAACTGTCTTCAGGCCGTCACGTCGATCAGCCGAAACGGCCCCGGACCAAACCGGGCCGACAGCTGAGCCACCACTACCTGAAACGCGCCAGACACCCCATCTTGCGCACGCATGGCCGAGCTATAGAGAAACTGGGGTTGCCCAACGCCATACTCCGCAACGACTACGGCGTTCCTGATCACTCGAACCTGATAGGCTTCGCTCTCTTCACCAAGCGGCACCTCCGGCGCTTGCCAGCTGTCGCCATCGATACGGGTTCGTCGCTTCCAGTCAAAGCGAAGGTCTCCGGTCTGATCTACACAGCGCAGATGTGCCACAGGATAGGGCCGCAGACCTATGCCATCGAAAGCCTCGACGCGGAGCGTGGCATTTGGATCGTCATAGCCGCGCGATGCCGCCCCGACGCGGTAGTACCGCGCCAGCCCTCGGGCAGAGACGGCCAGATCGACCTGAACCAAGGCCAGGTCCAAAAGGACAATCGTGCTTCCGATGGGCCAGACAGCAGGCATGATGCCGTCTGTTCCAAGCTGGCCCCTGAGCCTGATGGAAAGCTCATATGTATCCGGGGCGACAAGTTCGGCGCTGGCAAACTGAAAGACTTCCCAGTTGGCCCCGCTGCCATCACCGATGGCCACCGCATTTGCACCGTTCAGCACGGACGACTGGCTTGCTGAAACGAGCTCGCCGCCAGAGATCTTCACACGCAGCGGCGCGCCGCGGTCCCATGTCCCAGGCGTATGCCCAAGAAGAGGTGACTCTGTCACACCAACTACTGCGGGCGCGGCCAACAGGCGGTTCAACTCATAGCCCGCATCCTCGCTCGCCGACCAAACTGCCACAGAACCAGGCCATGGTTCTGTGGCTACGGCAAGGTGAGGGGCATGGGGGACCTCGTCCCCAGTCATCAGCGGCAAGTCAAGGAACACGGGAACGACGGGCGTAGGGGGCGTGAACGCCCTGACGGCAATGACCTCGTCGCCCTTGTCCGAAGGCAGATAGGCGCCGGGTTCTACCCGCACAGCTTCAAGAAGTTGGCCTTCCGATTGCTCGACCCGGTCAACGCGATACCGGCGGCCGGAGTACTGAACGACGTCTCCTGCCCCGATCAGAAGGCGGGACTTCGGAAGCGCGAACCGCACGGTGTCGCGGGCCACGCGCGCTTCTACAAGCCAACGCTCGACAGTGGCCAGACCCTCGCTTCTGGTAAGGGCCAAGGGCAGATCGGTCTGCGAAACGCCGACCGCTTCCTCATCAGGAAAGCGGGTTTCAACCGAACGGACTTCATAGCTTGACTGCGCATCAATATAGCCAAGACGTACCTGCCCAGCCGTTTCGGCATCGGAAAGCCGGGTGGCCTCGATCCAACCATCAACGTCAGGCGCGACCGCAAGATCCGTATCTCCGATCTCAGCAAGAACACGAGCATCGCGATTTCGAAAAACCAGCTTCCCCTCACGCTCGACGACATCAAAGCCGTAGGAAAGCATCAACGGCTGCAGCGAGGCCCTCGCGGTCGTCACATCGCCCTGCTGGTAGCCCCGGACCAGGCCAAAGAGCGACTCGACGTCCAAGGAATCGACACCCGAGCGTTCGCATAGCTCCGCCACAACCGCTGCAAGCGGCTGATTTGATGCACGCCCATTCAGCCAATGACCACGTGAGTAGTTGGCGCCATCGCTCCAGACATCGGCTTGCCCCGGAAACTCGGGGAACGGCCGCGCGTCCCAAGCCCAGGCACAGGAGTGGTCCATGTCGACCATCTGACTGCCATAGACGGCAGAGACGGGATTGTTGGCGGTTTCGGTCCAATATGACGCCATGGCCAACAGGTACTGCATCTGAACCAGGTCATCGCGGCGGCCATTCGACCAAGCCGGCAGGCCAGACTCGGACGATTTGACGTCGACGAAACGGTTTGGCTGATTGGTACCTTTGTCGATTGCCGGGCAACCGTACTCTGTGAAGCGGAATGGTTTCGAGCCCGGAACCCAAGCGCTCGGCAACGCCGAGCGAACCCCATTCACACGGTCGTGGTGCAGGTTCGACCACCAGGATTTCAGGTCCTTGTAGCGGAAGACCCATGGCTCGCCAAAGGCTTCGTCGTTTATCGGCAAGCGGCGCTGAGCCAGCGCCCCTTCCGGACCGTCATAGTACCAATCGAACCCCTCGCCCCCAGCGATATTGGCGCGAAGATACTCCGGATTGTACACCGCACCGAACTGAACGTCGGCGTGAAGCTCACCCTCCCGCCAATCTGACAGGGGCATGTAGTTGTCGATACCGATGAAGTCGATGTTCGCGTCGGCCCACAGCGGATCGAGGTGAAAATATATATTGCCGTCAACATGGTAGCCGAAGTACTCGGACCAATCTGCGGCATAGCTGATCTTGACATTCGGCCCAAGGATTGCCCTGACGTCGGCCGCCAGCTGACGAAAGGCCGCGACCGTCGGGAAGCTGTCAGCTACACCCCGGATCTGCGTCAATGACCGCATCTCTGACCCGATGCAGAAGGCGTCAACCCCGCCCGCGACCGCACAAAGGCTGGCATAGTGCAGGATGAACCTCCGATATCCCCAATCCGTCGGCCCCGTATAGCTGATCACTTCACCGCTCGCAGCGAAGTGGCTTGGCAGCGCAGCGCCAAAGAATGCACCCACTTCAGTCGCCGCGGCTGCAGTTCTGTCCGGCGTTCCCGGCCGACCCGGCGCCTGCGAAAGCGTTACGCGACCACGCCAGGGCAGCACAGGCTGGGACGCCCCACCTGTCCATGGATCGGGAAGCGCATTGCCGACCGCCTGATCCATCAGGACGAAGGGATAGAACATCACTTCCTTCCCGGCATAACGGATGGCCCGGATCGCCTCGATGACCGAAGCGTCCGAGGGCGTACCGCCGTAGATCGAAGCACCGTCCACCTTGGACACCTCAAGCGCAGCGGCACGGGCAATCCCGCCCGCACGCCAAGGCATCCCAACGCCATCCCTCAGCTTCTGCTCGACCTTTGGCCGGATCGTGCAAGACGAACAACGAAGATCATCGCCAAACCAGGAAACGACCAGCGACACCGAACCGACACTCGGCAGTTCCTGCGTCAGCTGCTCGAAGCTCGTCACGAAATCGGTCTTGCCAGACGGAGAATGGACATTGGCCGTGCGGTTGCGTCCCGGCGCTTCGGCATAGTGCACCGGCGTCGTCGCAAGTCCGTACTCGCCGGTGCCAGGGATCAGCGCTACACCCCGCACCGCACCGGCAAGGGTTTCAGCCGGGTCAACTGCCGGTCCCTGAGCGGCGCGCACCACTTCAAAGCTGAACTGCGGTACCCGATTGCCGTAAGGCGCTAGCTCCAGGTCCTCAATGACCAGATACGCCAGGCCGCGATAGGCCGGAGCCTTTCCCGCACCTTCGATCGCCTCGATCAGCGGATCCGGCAGCTGGGTCTCGCTGCCAGAATAAAGCCGAAGGTTCAGATCCAGGGCCGATATCTCGTTTCCATCCGCCCAGACGCGACCGATCCGCAGAATCTCTCCCTCGCAAAGCGCAATCGCCAGGCTCACCGAGTAGCTGTATTCGTTGACCTTCGGTTTGGGGGCGCCTTTGCCTGTCCTGCGGCGACGCACCGTCTCGGTAAACTCCGTCGCCCAGATCACCTGACCCGCAACGCGCATCCGGCCCCAGATCTGGCCGATCGCCCCCCCTTCCCCGGCACCGGTCAGACGAAGCCGGTCAAGCCGACCGATATCCACCGGCTCCGAGCCTGAGCCCAGAATGCGCTGGTCGATGGCTTTGCCAATAGTGGCCCCAATGGCCCGACCGATCACCGCGCCGGAAAGCCCCAGCACGGTCCCGCCGAACCCCGCGCCAATCGCAGCACCCGCGGCGGAAAGAAGCAGTGTGGCCATTCAGTTGATTCCCTCTGGAAAAGCAAAGCGCGCGGCGATCCGGCGCATCCAAGGCAAAGAAAGCGAGCTCTCGATCACACCGAAGCCCGTGTAGGAGTGGATGAAGCGCGGATGAGCTCCGATCTCGGATTGCAGGCCCAGATGCTTGGCAATGCTGCCCTCCCGCATCCGAAACAGCAGGACATCGCCAGCCGCCGCATCCCCCATCGGCTTTGGCACCAGCCAGCGTTCGGCTGCCTCAAACAGGACCTCTACATGCGCGGGCTCGGCCCAATCCTCGGTATAGGTGGGTACCCTCTCTGGCTCCTCGCCAAAGGTCGCCCGCCATGTTCCGCGAAGCAGGCCCAGGCAGTCAGTTCCAAGTCCCTTGGCGCTGGCCTGATGCAGATAGGGCGTACCGATCCACTGCCGCGCCTCGGCGACCACCTTTTCTGCAACCGTCATCTCAAGGCCCCGCCCAGAATGTTCCCGCCAAAGCGCCTTGCACCGCCACTGGGGCGATCTGGGACGGGATAAGATGCCAACCAGTCCTCGCCCGGGATATGCGGAAAGCCCCGGAAGTTCAGGAAATTGGCAAACTTCGTCCGGCAAAGCCCGACAGTCTTGTCGCATCCCGCCATCACACGAACCGTATCGCCGACAACCACCGATGCGCCGATGGACTGCCAAAGCTCTATCCTGCGGGCAGACCCTTCCAGCCGATCGATCTTGACCACACCGACCAGACCCGCAGCTTCACCGCTGGTGACTTCGAAGCGGCCGTTCTCGAACCAACGGTCGTCGAACCCGGTGAAACTCGCAAACTCGAATATCCGCCCATCGGCGACGGCCTCGACCGCGCGGTCAGCAAAGTAGCCCGGCTGTGCAAGGTCGAACCTGCACCGGCTGTCTCCCAGGATAGCAGAGCAGCCCGGCGTGTAGGCCATGCCATGCGGACGGTTCAAAAGGTCGCTCAAGCCGCGAAGCTCGGCCTTGAAGCTGCCGCCAGAGCGGGTGATCTCGCCAAGATGCCCCCGGAACTGCTCGATGAAGCTCTCGGGCTCCTGCCAGTTGACCAGGTAAGACCGGACCTCGGCCCCATCAAAGCGTCCCGCAAGGAGGTCAGCCTCAGTGATGGCCGCCGCGCTGAGCGCCCCAAACGCTTCGGTGTTGTCGACCGACAACCCCGTTGTCTGTTGCAGCGCGCGTGCCGTCATCCCGGTGTCGGCCCGGCAAAGCACACCGTCCACTACCAGGTTGCGGTCATGGTCCGTGAAGCCCAGAACCACCCCATCGCGACGCCGTACTGCCCAGGCCCGGCAAACACTGGTCGAGCCCGTGGCCAAGTGCGCAAAAAGTGCTTCCTTGGTCATAGCCGGATCTCCATCACCGGAACCGTTGGCACATCGCCTGCCTGAAAAGATGCCACCGAGGTCTGGATCGCATCCGTATCGAAGCGGACCGGCACGTCGAACTCGAAGCCCGCCGTCACGCGCGTCCCAAGATCGGGTGGCAGCGTGAACGTCAGTTCGCCCCTCTCGGCGTCGACTGTGAACTCCAACCCTTCGATCTTCCGATCGTCCGACACCGCGACCACCACTGTCCCCGCCACCGGTTTCCGGATTGGACGGGAATAGCTCTGCAGGCCCGACAAATAGGTCTTCTGCAGCTGGAAGACCGTGGTCACCCCATCGCCCGTCCCGATAAGCTGATCGTCCGGAGCAGGGTTCGCCGATGGCGCACAGGACTTGTAGTCCGACCAATCCTTCCAGCGGAACCCATGCAGCTGCCCGGCCCGCGCCTCGAAGAACGCGATCAGCGTTTCGACGTCGTCCAGCGACCGCAGGCCAACGCCCGCGTCATAGCGCCGCCGGGAATGTGCCCAGGGCGTGTTGCGTTCCTCAAACCCGTTGGCCAGGGTGACGATCTCGGTCCGCCGCTCGGGGCCGCCGACTGACCCGAAGCTCAGGTTTGCCGGGAAGCGTATCTCGTGAAAGGCCATGATCTTTCCCTCAGCGATTGCGTTGACCGCGGGCAAGCGCGCGGCTTACCTGGGCCGCCACTTGCGATTGACTGCGCTGGAAGCCCTGAACGTCCGGCGTCGTGATGTTCATCACCACATTGACGCTGCGGCCCCCGCCTGCCTGCACCCCAAGCTTCCCGTCCGGACCCCGCGCCAAAGGCATGATCGCCTCGGGCCCCGCCTCGCCCATCAGGCCGCGCCCGCCCCGCATCGGAAAAGTCGTGGGTGCCGCCACAATGCCGCCCTTCGCGAACGGCATCACCCGGCCTTGCGAAAACGCCCCGCCACTGGCAAACGGCATCCCTGCCCCCATGACCGACGAGATGCCCTGTGCAAGGAACCCGCCGATCGCCCCGGTGATCGGCTTCATTGCGATCGAGTAGATCGTATCGACGATCGTGTTCGCCACCGTCTTCAGCGCGTCGTTCAACTTCATCCCGTCGAAGACCAGCCCGTCGAAGGCCTTCCGCAACCCCCCACTGATCCCGCTCGACAGCGTGTTCACCTCTCGACCGGTGAAGATCATCGTCTCCCGCATCCGGGCAAGCTCGCCATCGAACGCCGCCACCATCGACACCGAAGAGCCCAGCTGCGCTTCAAGCGCCTGCAGCTGCTCCTGCATCGTTCCGATATCCGCCATCGCGCCCATCCTTCTTCACATCAGGGAACGCGGCGGCCAGTTCCGCCAGCCGCGCGCGTGTCAGGGGCGGGACCATCTGTTCCCGCCCCAACATGATCCGGAGTTCAACCGGCGTAAGCCGCCAGAAGACCGCTGGCTCCAGGCCAAGGCCGTTGAGGCCCGCCTGCATCAAGCCCCGCCAGTCGACACCGCTCATGGCTCGCCCGGCAACGAGAACGCCCGCGCCAGAAGTTCCGCCGCCGCCCGCGCCGCCTCGACCGGCCCACCGCCGATCTCGACCGTCCGCAGATCGGCGGCCGAGCCCTGCCAGCCCCCGCCCCGCAGGCCCGCCACGATCAGGGCAAGTACATCGCGGGTGGAAAACTTCCGCGCCTCGAACCGCTCGACCAGATCAATCAGCGACCCCGTCTCCAGCGCCTCTTCCAGCTCTGCCAGCGCGCCCAGCGTCAGCTTGGCCACGTGGCGCTGGCCATCCAGCCAGATCGCCACCTCGCCCGACCAGGGGTTCGCCATCAGAGCGCCGTGAACGTCAGGGCGCCCGCCGAGGCCATGGCCATCTCGTAGGTCGCCTCGTCATTGTGGCTGCCGGAGTACTCGATCGAGGTGATCTGGAACGGCCCCTCGATGATGCCGAAGCTCGGGATAACCACCTGAAATTTAGGGATTTCACCGTTGAAGAACACCTGGCGCGCACGCTCATCCGTGTTCTCGTCGCGGAAGACGCCAGAGCCCGAGATCGAGGCCGACTTGACCCCCGCCCCCGCCAGAAGCTCACGCCACCCGCCCTGGCTTTCCAGGCTGGTGACGTCCACCGATTCCGTATTGAAGCTGATCCGCGTCGCCCGCAGCCCGGCGATGGTCACGAACTGACCGTCCCCCGTCTGGTCGATCTTGATCAGCAAGTCCTTGCCGCTTTGCACAGCCATGTCCGCTCTCCGTCATAAGATGAATGTCGGCGCCAAGCGCCTCCCCTCCCCCTCGTGGGGAGGGGATGGGGGTGGGGGGCTCCCGCCCCTACAACTGAACCCGCGCCCGGAAGGTCAGGTCGATCCTGCGCGTCGCGCCCTCTTCGATCCTGCGGGCCGAGGCGCGAAGGAAGAAGAGGCTCACCAGCTGCCCCCGGCTCAACGTCAGGGACGCACCGATCAGGGCGTCCGAGATATCGGCCGCGATGGTCTTGATCGACAGGAACCCGGTCGCATCGGTGATCACGCTGATCACCATCTGATGCTCGGCCCCCGCGCCCGACTTGTCGGACTGATCCCGCGCCTCCTCCGGGCCGATCAGCACGAAGGTCCCCGTCGCATTCGGCGGCACCGCATCGTGGATCGCGACACCGGACAGGGCTGGAAATCCAGTCAGCCGTTGGAAAACCGCCTGCTGCAGGGCGGGCGCTGCACCGTAACTCATTTCGGCACCTCCTCACGGGCAAAGCAGGTCAGGTAGCGACCGGACTGGTCACGCTCGGTCACCGCCTGGATCAGGAACAACCTCGCGCCTTCGCGGAACCGCTGCCCGGCCTTGGGTCGGGAAGCAGCGCCAAAGGGCGCCGCGCGCACTGTCACACGGTAAGGCACCGCTGACAGCATCCGCTCTTCCCCCAAGGTGTCGCTGCCGGATCCCGGCAGAACTTCGGCCCAAAGCGTGCCCAGCGCGGTCCAGGCCTCGGTGAACCCCCCCGCGCCGTCAGGCGAGCGCACCGCACCCTCCAGCACCAGCGTCCGGTTCAGATGCGGGGCGTTCATTTCCGGCCCCCACCCAGCAGTCGCACCGTCCGCCAGCGCTCGATCAGCGTGACCACGCCAAAAGGCAGCCCCGCCGTCTGTGAACCGTCATCGTGGCGATGCTCATAGTACTCCCCGGCCAGCAGCAGCACCGCCTGCCGCAGATCCACCGGCAGATCGGTCCAGGCCGGGCCAAAGCCCGCATCGAACGCCACCTTCACCAGCCCATCGGTCGGGATGATCGGCAGGGCCGTGCCCTTCCCCGCCAACCTTGGCCGATGCAGGTCCGGGATCAGCCGATAGGCCGCTGCGGGAACGACCGTCTCGCCACCAGCCACATCGACCAGCGTCACACTGGCGATCCCGGCCACAGGCGAAACCGGAAGCGCCTGTTCATCCCCATCGCGCCAGCACTCCAGCACCCACAGGAACTGCCGGCGGTACAGCATCTTGCCGATCCGCCCTTCGATTGCTGCCATCGCGGCCCGCAGATAGGCCTCGATCAGCCCGTCCTGCAGCCCGTCGTCAGCAAAGCCGCTGCCCATCCGCAGATGGTCCTTCATCTCTTCCACCGGCAAGGCCACTGACGGCACCGGGGTCACTTCGGTCAACATCATGATCAGATCTCCGCCCGCGGCCGGGCCTCAAGGGAATTGCAGGCGCGGAAAGGCCCGGCCCTGGTAAGGGGCCGGGCCAGAAGGCTTACGACACCGCGATCTTCAGAAGCTTGATCGCCGCAAAGTCGGTGATGTCGCCCCCCACGCGCTTGTTGGCGTAGAAGAGGACGTTGGGCTTGGCCGAGAACGGATCGCGCAGGATGCGCAGGTCCGGACGCTCGGCAATCGTGTAGGCCGAACGGAAATCACCGAAAGCGATGGCATGGGCGTTCGCCGCGATGTCCGGCATGTCTTCGGAAACAAGCACCGGATAGCCCATCAGGCGCGAAGGCTCGCCCGCCGCCAGACCGTCCGACCAGAGGAACCGGCCATCCGCGTCCTTCATCTTGCGCACCGCGCCCACGGTCTTCGAGTTCATCACGAAGGTCGCGTTCGCCCGGTAGTCCGCGCCCAGCGCATAGACCAGGTTGATGATGCAGTCCGCCGGGTTCGTGGTCGCAAAGTCAGCCGCAGCACCCGTGGGCACATAGCCGATGTTGCCCCAGGTCCAAGAGGCGTTCGCAACCTTGGTCGGCAGCAGGATGCCCTTCGGCTTGTCCACGCCATCGCCGTTGATGAAGGCCGCGGCCTCGGCACGGATGAAGCGGGTCGCGATCTTCTCGGCCAGCCAGCCTTCGACGTCAAAGGCGCTGTCGTCCAGAAGGCGCTGCGAGGCTTTCGGCATCGCCGCCAGCTCGTGCAGCTTGATCGAGATGCGCTCGATCACCGGGGTCGCCGTTTCGGTGGTGGCCGCCGCTTCGGTAGCCCAGCCCGAACCCACTTCCGACCGGTCGACGATCACGTCGAACGAGGTCGCTTCGACCTGCACCAGATTGGCCACCGACCGCAGCGACGAGGTCGCGAACAGCATCGACCGGATCCGGTCCGCGGTTTGCGGATCGACCAGATAGCCACCGTCTGCGGCAACCGCGGTCGACATTGCCTTGCCTTCCAGGGTCAGGCCGCGCAGGCCGTCATCATCGCCCGAGCGCAGATAGGCGTTGAACGCCTTCTGATGCGGGGCTTCCGTCTCCGCACGGGCCGAAAGTGCGGGGCGGCCATAGGCCATCGTCTTTGCGTTCAGCATGGTCAATCGCTCTTCCTGATGTTTCAGCGTGGATTTAACTTCTTCCTGAAAGCTGCTGAATTCTTTCAGGAAACCGGTCATGGCGGCTTTCGCCTCCGCCGCCGGTGATTGGGCCAAAGGCAAACCTTCCCCGGCCCGAGCCTTGGTCTCGGTCATCGTCATCTTCCCTTTCGATCTTCGGACAAAGCTGGTGCGGAAGGTTCCGCGCCTCCCCTCCCCCTCGTGGGGAGGGGTTGGGGGTGGGGGGCTCTTTCAAGAAACCCTGACTAACGCCCGGCCAGAGTGCGGCGCGCGTCCTCGAAGACCGCCGCCATGTCGCGCCAATCGTCGTCCAAAGCCTCCGCCTTGGCCGAAACCCGCGCCTCGGGAAGCATCGGGAAGGTCACCAGCGAAACCTCCCAAAGCTCCAGCTCCGACAACAGGCGCTGCCCCTTGCCGTCGCGTTCCGCCTTCACCGTCCGGTAGCCGATCGACAGCCCGTCAATCGCCCCGGCCTCCAGAAGCGCCGCTGCCTCGCGGCCCTTCTCGACCTGCGGCAGAATGCGCCCCTTGACCCAAAGGCCCGTCGCATCCTCGCGCACCTCGTCCCAGACCCCGATCGGCTGACCAGGATCATGCTGCCACAGCATCTTGACCCGCCCGCCCTTGGCCGCCAACCGCTTCAGGCTCGCCGCATAGGCCCCCTTCTGCACCACGTCACCGCCCTGATCGGTCTGGCCGAACAGCGAGGCATAGCCCGCCACCACATGCCCCTCGGTCACCACCAGCCCCGCATCGGGCCGGTGGAACTTGCGCTCCGGCGCGCCGTAACTGTCGCTCATCGCCTCACCTCATCGCCGCCTGAATTACCGTTTCGGCCATCTGCGCCAGCAGGAAGGCGGCCACGCCGTACACCCCCACCCAGATCCGCTTCTCCAGCCGCTCCAGCGTCGCCTCGATCAGCCCCAGCCGGTACTCCAACCCCGACCAGCGCTCCTCGGCCACCCGCTCGTTGGCCTCGATCCGGGCGGCAGCGGCATCGAAGCTCTCGTAGACGAACCGCGAGCCGCCCTCGCTGCGCCGCGTGGTCATTCGTCCTCCGCGACCTTGGGCAGCCCCAGAAGCACCCGCTTCTCGGCCACCGTCAGAAAATCCGCCGCGGCCACCCGCGCCCATTGCTGGTCACGCTCCGCCGCCAACGCCGGGACCTGATCCAGGTCGGGCCGCAGATCGACCGCTTCACCCGCAAAGGTCGAAAGCCAATGCGCCAGATCCGCCATCACCTTGGTCGCCAAGGGCAATACCGTCAGCCGATAGAACGCACGGTTCGCCTCCTGATAGTTCGCGTAAGTCGCATCCCCCGGGATCCCCATCAGCATCGGCGGCACCCCGAACGCGATGGCAATCTCGCGCGCCGCCGCTTCCTTGGTCTTCTGGAACTCCATATCCGAAGGCGAGAACCCCATCGGCTTCCAGTCCAGGCCCCCCTCCAGCAGCATCGGCCGCCCGGCATTCCGCGCGCCCTGATGATGCGACTCCATCTCGGAAACCAACCGGTCATACTGGTCGGCGCTCAACGACGAACCCCCGTCCGCCCCCTTGTAGACAATCGCCCCCGAAGGCCGCGCCGCGTTGTCCAGCAAAGCCTTCGACCAGGCCGAAGCGCTGTTGTGCACGTCCACCGCCACCGCCGCCGCCTGCATTGGCGAAAAGCCGTAGTGATCGTCCTGCGGATGGAAACTCCGCAGATGGCAGATCGGGTTCAGGGCCCCGGAGACATCATAGCGATGCGTCCGCCCCCCAACCGTGTAGTCATAGGCCACCGGCCAGCCGTCCGCCCCCGGCACCAGGTTCATCCGGTCCGACCGCAGCACATGCAGCTCACCCGGCATCGCCGAGACGCCCGGTACCGCCTCGACATAGGCGTTCCCGGCCAGAAGCAGATGCCCGTAGACCGCCTCCAGAAACTCCGCCCGGCCCTGAGCCCCGTTCGGGCGGCCGATCAGGCCCATCACCGGATGCGTCTCGAACCGCTGCACGTCGTTCTGGCAGACCAAGGGCAGCGCCGCCGCCGCCTCGGCGATCAGCCGGACCGCCCGGAAACCGACCGGGTTCCCCTGAAACCCGCTCCGCGTCAGCGAACCCACATCCCGCGGGCTCCAGGCCACGCGGCCCGCATTGCCCCAGGCGATCACCCGCCCCACGGCACTGGCCTTGCGCTCCGGCACCACCTGCACCGGCGCCTTCCGCAGAAAATCGAACACCATCTCGCGCTCCTTCAGAAATCCCGGCCAATCGCCCCCAGCGCCCCCGCCCCCAAAAGAGGCCGGAACTTTCGCCCCCATGGGCATTCTTCGTCTGCAAGTATCCCCGCCGGAGGCTTCCGAACCCTAAACCGACCGTACGCTGGGTCGCGCAACAGCCTGCGGCGTGATCATCAGGTCCGTCAGCGCCCAGACGAGCGCATCCAGCCGGTCAGGCGAACCCGACCCCTGCCAGCCTGCCGCCGTCATCCTGCACATCTGCTCTTCCAGGGCGCCCAGCCCCCTGACATGCGCCACACGCCCCTGCTCGTACAACGCGGCCACAGGCTCGGCCCGCAGCATCTTCGACTTTGTCGCATGGACCCCCCGGTACGGCACCAGCGGATCGATCATCCGTACCAGCTGCTCCACCAGATCACCGCCCTGGTTCACCTCGGCCACCAGCCGATCCGCCCCATGCCGCTCCATCGCAGCCAGCGCCGCGCGCGCCCAGCCTTCGGGTGAGGCTCCCTTGACCGAAGCATCCTCCAGCACCACCGCCCGCCAGGTCCGCGGATCGCCCCGCGTGTCCGCCCCCACGACCACTATCCCGCATTCGTCGCTGGACTTGTGCGCCGTCACCGGCGGGTCGACCGCAACGACAACCCTGCTCATCTCCGGCGCCCGATCCACCCTTGCCGCTTCCAGCATGGCCGAAGTCCAGAGCGCACCTTCCTCGTCCTCGACCAGCACACCCTCCAGCTCCTGCCGCCCCTTTGACGTGCCGCCAAAGCGCGCCTGCACCTCGGCCAGGAAGCTTTCCGCCAGATAGGCCCGGTTCGCCTCGGTCGGCGCATGGGTGATCACCGACGAGGGGTTCTTCAGGATCGCCTTCAGCACCCCCACACCCCGCGGCGTCGTCGTCACCACCGCCTGGGGGTTCGTCCCCAGCCGCAACGCAAACTGCAGCTGATCCCAGGCCTCTGCCCCCTTCTTCCACTTGCCGAGCTCATCCGCCCAGGCCGCATCGAACTGCGGCCCCCGCAGCGCTTCGGGTTCATGCGCCGAAAACACCTGCGCCACCGCGCCGTTCGGCCAGAGGAGCTGCTGGCGTGACGACTGCCACTCGGGCTTCCGGTCCGGGGGCGAACAGGCAATGATCCCGCTCTCCCCCAAGACCATCACTTCGCGCACCTGATCGATCGTCTCACCGATCAGCGCCACCCGCCTCGCCCGGCCCGGATCCCCGGGCCCCGCACCCTCGACCTGCGACCGCACCCATTCTGACCCCGCACGCGTCTTGCCCGCGCCACGCCCGCCCATGATCACCCAGGTCTTCCAGGCGCCCCTTGGGGGCAACTGATGCGGCAGCGCCCAGAACTCGAAGACCCAGGGCAGCGCCAGAAGCGCATTCTGGCTCAAGCCCGACAGGAACTCGTCAACCTCCT
>NZ_JBOFBI010000416.1:0-34331 GCF_051645465.1 Tabrizicola sp.
GTGCTGATGGCGCTGATGGATTACCTCCAAGCCAAGTCCTACAGAGCCTGAAGGGGTTTCGACATGTCGTACGAACGCCATGCCCATATCGATGGGGCGCTGGTCCTGATTGGCTTTGGGTCGATCGGTCGGGGCGTCCTGCCGCTGATCGAGCGCCACATCGGCTTTGACCGGTCGCGTTTCACCGTGATTGAGCCTTCGGGCGAGTTTGCCCATATCCTGCGGGAGCATGGCATCCGGCATATGCAGGTCGCACTGACGGTCGAGAACTACGCCGAGGTGCTGCGCGGGCTATTCCCCGAAGGCCGGGGGATGATCGTGAACCTGTCGGTCGATGTGGATTCGATCGAGCTGATGAAGCTCGCCCAGTCGATGGGGGTACAGTACATCGACACGGTGGTGGAGCCCTGGCCGGGGTTCTACTTCGGGTCTTCGTTGCCGAATGCCGAGCGGACGAACTATCCGCTGCGGGAAAGGGTGCGGGCGCTGGGCAAGTCCTATGTCGGCGGGCCGACGGCGGTGTCCTGCTGCGGGGCGAACCCGGGGATGGTGAGCTGGCTGCTGAAAGAGGCGCTGTTGCGGCTGGCGGTGGATACCGGGGTGAAGGCTGACCCCGTGACACGTGAGGACTGGGCGGCGCTGATGCAGGGGCTGGGGGTCAAGGGCATCCATGTAGCCGAGCGCGATACCCAGGTCTCGGCGCGGCAGAAGCCGGTTGGGGTATTTGTGAACACCTGGTCGGTCGATGGCCTTTTGTCCGAGGGCTATCAGCCTGCCGAACTCGGTTGGGGCACGCATGAGAAGAAGCTTCCCCTGAGCGGCCATGCCTTCGACCACGGGCCGGGCTACGCGATCTGGATCGACCGGCCCGGTGCGGATACCCGGGTGCGGAGCTGGTGCCCGGATGTGGGGCCGCAGTTCGGCTACGTCATCACGCACAACGAAGCGCTGTCGATCCCGGATTACTATACGGTCTGGGAGGAAAGCCGCGCGGTCTATCGTCCGACCTGCCACTATGCCTATCACCCCTGCAACGACGCGATCCTTTCCTTGCATGAGATGAACGGGGCGGGCCAGCGCCAGCCGGATCAGCATATCCTGACGGTCGAGGAGATTGTCGCTGGCGGCGACGATCTTGGGGTGTTCCTTTACGGCCATGCCAAGGGGGCGATGTGGTATGGCTCGCGGCTTTCGTGCGAGGAGGCGAGGCGCCTGGCGCCTTACCAGAACGCGACGGGCATGCAGGTCACCTCAGCGGTGCTGGCCGCGATGGTCTGGGCGGCCGAGAACCCGAACGAGGGGTTTGTCGAGGCCGACGAGATGGACCATGTCCGCTGCCTGGACGTGCAGCGCCCTTATCTCGGCCGGATCGAGTGCCACTACACCGACTGGACGCCCCTGCAGAACCGGATCAACCGCTTTGCCGAGGATCGGGACGAAGCGGACCCTTGGCAGTTCACCAACTTTCTTGCCGTGTGACGGGCGTCTATTGAATTGAGCGCTGACGCGCGAAGATTCCTTGTCTCGTCGTCGGGGCTTGCGCCCTCCTCCTCGGCTGACGAGGGGCGCTGCCCCTCGAGCTCCCTGGAGTATTTCAAAATGAGCAAGCGCATTTGCTCTTTTCCAAATACTCCCGCGCGGCGCGCATACCCGAGCCGGTTGCGCGTTCTTCACGCGCAGAGGCGAGACAAAAGGTCGTCGCGCTTCAGCGCTCAATTTGAAAACCGCTGGTCCGGGCGCAAGGCTCTGGCCATACGCGCGCGGGGAAGCTAAAGGGGGCCTGACTCCGTGGGGGCCATGATGAACGACCAGATCAAGCCGCAGCCAGGCATCCTTGACATCGCCCTTTACGAGGGCGGCAAGGCGCATGTGGCGGGCGTGGCGAATGTGGTCAAGCTTTCCTCGAACGAGAACCCGTTCGGCCCGTCGGACAAGACCAAGGAGGCATTTGCCCGCACGGTCCACACGCTCCACCGCTATCCGGTCACCGATCACTCCAGCCTGCGTACGGCGATCGCCGAGGTGCATGGGCTTGACCCCGCGCGCATCATCTGTGGGGCGGGATCGGACGAGATCATCACCTTCCTGTGCCAGGCCTATGCCGGCCCGCGGGACGAGGTTGTTTTCACCGAACACGGGTTCCTGATGTACCGCATCTCCTCGCTTGCGGTTGGGGCGACACCCGTCGAGGTGCAGGAGCGGGAACGGACTGCCGATGTCGACGCGATCCTGTCGGCCTGCAACCGGCGGACGAAGCTTGTGTTCATCGCCAACCCCAACAACCCGACCGGCACGATGGTCTCGGCGGCCGAGATCGCGCGGCTTGCGGAGGGGCTGCCGCCGCAGGCGCTTCTGGTGCTGGATGGGGCCTATGCCGAATACGTCGAAGGCTACGATGGTGGCGCGGCGCTCGTCGATGCGCACCAGAACGTGGTGATGACGCGGACGTTTTCCAAGATCTACGGGCTGGGTGGTCTGCGGATCGGCTGGGGCTACGGGCCGCGCCATGTGATCGATGTGCTGAACCGGATCCGGGGGCCGTTCAACCTGTCAACCACGCAGCTTGAAGCGGCCGAAGCCGCAGTGCGTGACCAGGCTTATGTCGATCATTGCCGGGCCGAGAATGCGCGGATGCGCAATTGGCTGGCGGGCGCGCTGGCCGAGCTTGGCGTGCCGTCCGATACGTCGATGGCGAATTTCGTCCTGGCCCGGTTTGCCAGCCAGGACGAGGCCGAGGCTTGTGACGCTTTCCTGCAGAAGCTGGGTCTGATCGTGCGCCGCGTCGCAGGCTACAAGCTGCCGCATTGCCTGCGGATCACCATCGGGGACGAATCTTCTTGCCGCCAGGTGGCCCATGCGGTGGCGCAGTTCAAGGGTGTCAGATGACCTATGAGCGGGTCGCCCTGATCGGCCTTGGTCTGATCGCGTCGTCCATGGCCCATGCGATGCGTGCGCATGGGCTGGCGGGCGAGATCGTGGGCTATGCGCGGTCGCCGGAGACGCGGGCCGTGGCGCGGGAGCTGTTCTGTGAGAGGGTGACAGAGACGGCGGCCGAGGCGGTGGCGGGTGCGGATCTGGTGGTGCTGGCGGTTCCCGTTGGTGCGATGGAGGACATCGCCCGCGAGATCGGGCCGCGTCTGAAGCCGGGCGCCGTGGTGACGGATGTGGGGTCGGTCAAGCAGGCCGTGGTAAATGCCGTTGCGCCGCATCTGCCCCACGATGTGCACTTCATCCCCGGCCATCCGCTGGCGGGGACCGAGTATTCCGGGCCGCGGTCGGGGTTTGCGACGCTGTTCCAGAACCGCTGGTGGCTGCTTACGCCGCTGCCCGACACCGATCCCGCCGAAATCAGCCGCCTGCGCCAGTTCCTGGAAGCGATGGGCGCGAATGTTGACGAGATGGACGTCGACCGGCATGATCTTGTACTTGCGGTGGTCAGTCACACGCCGCACCTGATCGCCTATACGATGGTGGGGGTCGCGGATCACATGCGACGGGTATCACAGTCAGAAGTCATCAAGTATTCGGCCAGCGGTTTCAGGGACTTCACCCGGATTGCGGCCAGCGATCCGACGATGTGGCGCGATGTGTTCCTGACCAACAAGGACGCGGTTCTGGATATCCTCGGCCGGTTTTCCGAAGAGTTGTTCACATTGCAGCGGGCGATCCGGACGGGCGACGGAGATCATCTGCACGCCTATTTCACCCGCACCCGGGCCATCCGCCGCGGGATCATCGAGGCCGGGCAGGACACCGCCGCACCCGATTTCGGGCGCAGCGTGCCGCCCGCGAAAGAGGGCTGAGGCCGGTGCGCGGGGTGATCCTTGCACTGCTGCTGTGCCTGGCGCAGGCGGCGTGGGCGCAAGAGATTGACAGCTCTGTGCGCCCGCCCACGAACCCGCGGTTGGTTGGGCCGGTTGTCGTGGCCGAACCCCAGCCTGCCGTCGTGGCCGACGCTGCGCTGGCGACGAAAGCGGCGGTTTTGCCTGAGGGGGCGATGGAGAGTTCCTTGCGTCCGGAGCGGCGGCCGAAACGGCTGGCTGAGCGGATTGCCGCTTTGAAATCAACATCTAACGCGCCGGGGTTGGATCTTTCAGGGCAGCCACCGGGCGATGACATTGATCTTGCTGCGGTTCCGCCGCCGTCAAAGAAGGAAGAGCGCAAGAAGAAGCGCGAGAAGGCTTCGATGAAAGGGTCGGTCTGCGGGGTGGCTGCGATCAAGGGTGAGGAGATCTCGCGGATCAAGTCGAAGGTGAAGGGCTGCGGGGTCGAGGACCCGGTGGCGGTCACCTCGGTCGCGGGGGTCCGCCTCAGCCAGGCGGCGACGGTGGATTGTTCGATCGCCAAGGCGTTGAATTCATGGGTGGATGAGGTCGCGCAGCCCGCTTTTGACGGGAAGCTGGTCGAGATGCAGGTGGCCGCGCACTACATCTGCCGAAGCCGCAACAACATCAAGGGCGCGAAGATCAGCGAGCATGGCAAGGGCCGGGCGATCGACATCTCGGCGTTCATCCTGTCGAACGGCAAGGTTCTGACGGTGCAGAACAATTACAACAAGCTCCTGCGGCGGATCTACAAGGCGGCCTGCGGGTATTTCAAGACGACGCTGGGACCGGGGTCGGATGGCTATCACGAAGACCATTTCCACTTCGACACCTCGGCGCGGAAGGGCGGGGCGTACTGCCGCTGAGGCTTAGCCTGAGGGCGGCACCATCAGGGGTGCGGGGCCGAGCGGGAAGGGGCCGAAGCTCATCTGGCCGTCGGTCATGTCGAGGGTCAGCGACAGGACCGTAGGGTCGGGGGTCTGGGCGGCAAGCGCGCGCATCCCGTTCGCGACGGTTGGAGCGACTTCGAGCTGCACGACGCCCGCCGCAACCAGAAGCGCGGGCAGGCGGTCCCAGTTGGTGACCTCGACCGTGATCTTGCCCGAGGCATAGCCGTTGCCATCGGCCTCGATCAGGCCCGAGGCGGTGGCGGCAAGCTGACCCCAGGCGAAGTTGAACTGCCTGATCTCGACTTTGGTCAGGTAGGGCCTCGCGTCGCCGGCATGGCGGTCAAGGGGCGCGGAGAGGGTGAGGTAGATGCTGCCCTGAAGCGATTCCACCTGGTCCGGGAAGTCTGGCGCTGGAAACTGAAGGGCGTTCGGGGGCGGAAGGTCGGGAATGTCTACAGCCTTCAGCGCAGCAAGGAAGGCTGGGTCGGGAATGATGGGTGCAAGGTCGAAGCCAAGCTCATACGTTGAAGGGCTTACCGTGGGTTCGGCGCGGAGGCCGACGGTAAACTCGCCAAGCCCGAGGGTCCAGCCGAGGTCGGAGGTCAGCCCCAGAGAGGTGCCGGCCAGCCGCACTTCCTGAAGCGGCAGGTCGGTTGAGGGCCTGGCCCGAACGCTGGCTTTCAGGTCTTGCGAGTCGACGGTGACGGCCTGATCCGGCAGGGCCACGACCTGGCTTGGCGGCAGGGCGGCGATGATGTGCCAGGGTTTCCAGGTCATCGCGAAGACCTGGGCGAACGGCGCTTGCCAGCTGATTCCCGACCGCGGATCGGCCAGACGCAGGTCCTGAACCGTAAGGTCGAAGCGGTTCGGGAAGCCTGCCACGGTCAGCGTCGACTTTTCGGCCACCATCCCGCTTTGCGCTTGCTGGGCGAACCAGCTGTCGGCCCCTGACCGGATCGCATAGGCGCCGACGAACCAGTAGCCGGACCACAGGACCGAGACGATCAGCAGAAGGTAGAGAAGCTTGCGCATCTGGCGGCCCTTTTCATTACCCTTGGCGCGGTGTTTACAGGGCCAAACGCAACAGGGCCAGACATGGACGAAACACTTTGGGTCTTCGGCTACGGATCGCTGATCTGGGATCCGTGCTTTCCGGTCGCCGAGCGGCGGATCGCGCGCCTGGACGGCTGGCACCGCAGCTTCTGCATGCGCTCGATCCGTTATCGCGGCACGGATGAAAAGCCGGGGCTGGTGCTGGCCCTTGACCGGGCCGAGGGTGCTTCGTGTTCCGGGGTTGCCCTTCGCGCCCGACCCGGGACCGAGGCGGAAACCCTGCTGGCCCTGCGGGAGCGCGAACTGATTTCCTCGGCCTACGAGGAAATGACCCTTTCCGTCGATACCGAGGCGGGGCGAGTGGACGCGGTTGTCTTCGTGATCAATCCCAGCCACGCACAGTACTGCGGCGGGCTGGACCGGGAAGAGCAGGCGCGGATCATCGCGAATTCCACCGGCATGAAGGGGCCGAACCGCGATTATCTTTGGTCCACCACGGCGCATCTGGCGGAACTTGGAATCGCCGACCCCGAGATGGAGTGGCTGGCCGAAAGGGTTCGCGCACTTGTCTGACCTTTTACTTGGCAGATTCCATTAGCCTGTTAGTCTTGGGCCCAAGGGCAGGACACAGAAGGGCAGATATGTCCCAGACAGAGCATAGGGCGGCCGAGGTCGAGACGACCTTCTCCCAACCGATCCGTGCAATCACCACCATGCTGCTGGTCTGCCTGCTGGTCGGGGCCGGGGCATGGCTGATCCACGGCCAGATCATCGACATCCTGCGCACGAACCCGCTGCTGAACGGGCTGATCGCGATGGTCTTCCTGGTGGGGGTCCTTACCTGCTTCTGGCAGGTCTGGATTCTGGCGCAGTCGGTCTACTGGATCGAGAATTTCGTGCGCGGCACGCCGGGGACCGAGGAAGATCTGCCGCCCCGGCTTCTGGCCCCGCTGGCTGCCCTGCTGCGATCACGCACGGCGCGGATGTCGATTTCGGCTTCGTCGTCGCGGTCGATCCAGGAGTCGGTTGTCCAGCGGATCGACGAGGCGCGGGATATCACGCGCTACCTGATCAACCTTCTGGTTTTCCTGGGCCTTCTGGGCACGTTCTGGGGGCTGGCGACAACGGTTCCGGCGGTGGTCGAGACGATCCGCTCGCTTGCCCCGCAGGAAGGCGAAAGCGGGATGGATGTGTTCGGCAAGCTCATGGGTGGGCTTGAAAGCCAGCTGGGCGGCATGGGGACGGCATTTTCCTCGTCGCTTCTGGGGCTGGCGGGGTCGCTGGTGCTGGGGTTGCTGGAGCTGTTCGCGGGCCATGGGCAGAACCGCTTCATCCGCGAGCTGGAGGAGTGGCTGTCGTCGATCACCCGGCTTGGCTATGCGGGCGATGGCGAGGGGGCGGATCAGAACGCGCTGGGCATGCTGGTCGACCACATGGCGCAGCAGCTGGAGGAGTTCCAGGCGCTGCAGGCCCAGACCGAGGCGAGGCGGTTCGAGTCCGAGGCCAAGATCGGTGAGCTTGCTGCCGCGATGACCAAGCTGACCAACCGGATCGAGGCTGAGAAGGGCCAGGCGGCGCTGCTGCGGCGGATCGCCGAGGGGCAGGAGAAGCTGGTGGCGACGCTTGAGGCCGGAGAGGGTGCGGGGCAGAGCGACCCGGAAAGCCGCATGCGGCTGCGGTCGATAGACGTGCAGCTGCTGCGCATTCTGGAGGAGATGTCGGCGGGGCGGCAGGAAACGCTGACAGATCTCAAGACCGACATATCCGCGCTGACTGCCGCGATCCGGCAGCTTGGCCGTTCGACCGGGCGGGCTTGAGATGGTCTCCCGCACAAGCCGCCGCGACAGCTCGCTGATCTGGCCGGGCTTTGTGGACGCCGTGACGACACTGCTGATGGTGCTGATGTTCGTCCTGACCATCTTCACCATCATGCAGTCGGTGCTGCGGGACGAGATCACCACGCAGGACACCGAGCTTAGCGCGCTGACCAGCCAGGTCGCGCAGCTGGCCGATGCGCTGGGGCTGGAACAGGCGAAGGCCACTGACCTTGAGGCTCAGGTTGCGGCGTTGCAGGCGGGTCTGGCCTCGGCTGAGGCAGAGGGGGAGCGGCAGGGGACGCTGATCGCCTCGCTGACGGCGGACCTTGCGGCGCGGGAGGGGGAGCTGGAGGCGGCGCGGACGCGGATCACCGATTTCGAGGCGCAGGTCGCGGCGCTGCTGGTGGAGCGCGATCAGGCCCGGGGGGATGCAGCGCGGCTGACGGCGTCGGTGGCGGACCTGGAGGCGGCGCAGGCGAAGTTGGTAAGCGAGGCCGACGCGATGGCGCTGGCGCTGGCGAAGGCGCGGGATGAGATCGACGAAGGCGTCGAGGCGGCGCGGCTGGCAGCGGCCCGGCGTGAGGCGCTGGAGGCTTTGCTGGCTGAGGAGCGCAAGACGTCGGCGGCGGAGCTGGAGGCCGCGAAGACCGAGATCAGCGAGGCGGAAGCGGCTCGGCTGGCCGACGCTGCGGCGCTGGAGGCGTTGCGGAACCGGCTGGCCAATGCCGATACCGAGCTCACCGCGATGACTTTGGCTTTGGAAGAAGAGCGGAAGCGGGCGGAGGAGACGCTGACGCTGCTGGCCGGGGCGCGGGCGGCTTCGGAGAGGGGCGAGGCGGAGAAGAGCGCGGCGCTGATGGCGGCAGAGCAGGCAATCCTGGCCGAGCAGGAAAAGGCCCTGGCGGCGGCGCGCGAGGTGGAGCTTCTGAACCAACAGGTGGCGGCGTTGCGGGCCCAGCTTGGCAGCCTGCAGCAGGTGCTGGACGAGGCCAAGGAGCAGGATGAGGCGGCGAAGGTTCAGCTGGAGAGCCTCGGCAACGATCTGAACACGGCGCTGGCCCAGGTGGCGGCCGAGCAGAAGCGGCGGGCGGAACTGGAGGCTGCCGAGGCCGCGCGTCTGGCCGAGGAAAACCGTGATCTTTCCCGCTTCCGGTCGGAGTTCTTTGGCCAACTGTCCGCGCTGCTTCAGGGCCGCGAAGGGGTGCGGGTGGTGGGGGACCGGTTCGTGTTCTCCAGCGAAGTGCTGTTCAACCAGGGTTCGGCCGACCTTGCGCCGGAGGGTCGGGCGCAGATTGCCGGTGTCGTGCGGATCCTTGACGAGGTCCGTGGCAACATACCGCCCGAGATCGACTGGATCATCCGGGTCGACGGCCATACCGACAACGTGCCGATCTCGGGCGGTGCCTTCTCCGACAACTGGGAACTGAGCCAGGCCCGCGCCTTGTCGGTGGTGCGGTTCATGCAGGACGAGCTTGGCTTTCCGCCCGAGCGGATGGCTGCCACGGGCTTCGGCGAATACCGCCCGGTCGCAGCTGGCAACGACGAGGCCGCCCGGGCGCAGAACCGGCGGATTGAGCTGAAGCTGACCGAGCGCTAAGCGGGATCGACGGCGCCCCGTGCGATGATGGCCAACTGGTCCAGCGAGATTGGCGCGACCAAGGGGTCGGCGTGCCTATGGACAAGCTCCCAGTCGGTGTCGGTACGGCGGAAGACCAGCGTCACACGCAGCGACCACTCCTGTTCCGGCAGTCCGCCGATCACCGCGGTCTGGCGTTCGATGGCCACGAGCACGACCATGTCTGGGACGGCGTGAGCGGACAGGAGCTCGAAGCTGGTGGTGGCGGACTGGAAGAGTTTTGCCATCGCCGCCATCCTCTCGGGCCCGGCAGTGAAACCGCCGGTCGATGCGCTGCCGAACGGCGTCATGATCGAGAAGTCGGGCGACGTCGGGTTGACCGCGAAGGCGGTTTCCGGGTCGCCGTTCATGAAGAGGTCGTTGTGCCTTGCCGCGCGTTCGATGAGCATGGCGATGTCTTTTGATGAAGCGATTTCGGTCATCTGATGTCCTGAGAAATTGGGTTCCGGTCTTGAAATGCCGTCAGCTACCATGAGGAGGCGGTCGGGGCGAGGTTTGTCCTGCACAACTCATGCGCGCCAAAGCGTGAATTGGCCGAAACGTCGAATCCGTGTTAGCCTGAGCCGGACGACACGCTTGCACTTGATGCCATTGGGCCAGTCCCGGGGCGGCAAGACCCCGAGGCGGCCCCCTTAACGGGAGCTTCAGACGTGGCGAAAACAATCGGAAATCCATTGTCGTGGACAGTCAGCGCGTTTGGCTCGGCGTTCAGTCACAGCTCGGCGGCGGTGCGTAGTGTGGGGGCGCTGGATGGCGCGCCGGCTGCGGAACCGGTGATCCGGACGCTGACCACGGACGATCTGAAGACCGCGCTTCGAAAAGGCTGGGAGGACGTGCAGGCCTTCCGGTCGGATGTGGTTTTCGTTTGCCTCCTCTATCCGGTGATCGGGGGGCTTCTGGTGGCGATGGCGCTGCAGGGGAACCTGATCCACCTTCTGTTCCCCGTGCTTTCGGGCTTTGCGTTGACCGGGCCGGTGGCGGCGGTCGGGCTTTATGAGATGAGCCGCAGGCGGGAGGCGGGGGTGGAGACGGGGTGGACGGCGCTGTTCGACGTGATCGCGTCACCGAAGGTTGGCTCGGTCCTGGCGCTGGCGTTGATGCATGCGGTGATTTTCATGGCCTGGCTGATGGCGGCCAATCTGATCTTTGACATGACCATCGGGCCGGAGGTGCCGTCTACAGTCGCGGCGTTCACTGCGGCGGTGTTCGGGACCGCGGCGGGCTGGGCGATGATCGTGATCGGGGTTGCGGTCGGGTTCGTCTTCGCGGTGATGGTTCTGGTCTTCAGCGTGGTGTCGTTCCCGATGCTGCTGGACCGGGACGTCAGCCTGCCGGTGGCGGTGAAGACCTCGGTTGCGGTGGCCCGGAAGAACCCGGTGGTGATCGCGACCTGGGGGTTGATCGTGGCGGGGGCGTTGGCGCTGGGGTCGATCCCGGCGTTGGTCGGGCTGGTGCTGGTCCTGCCGATCCTGGGGCACGCGACCTGGCATCTTTACCGCGCCGCGGTGGGATGACGAGCCTGGTGGGCACCGTGCCCAGAAAGTTCGGGGGCGTGATTTCAATGGGTTGGCGGCAGGCATTCGGAAATTCTTAAGCTTTCGCCTGCCGCGCAGGCCCCCCACCCCCGGCCCCTCCCCACGAAGGGGGAGGGGAGGCGCGGGTCAGGCGGCGTGGGAGCGGAATACCTCTTGTGCGGCGAATAGACCGTTCAGGGCCGCCGGAAAGCCCGCATAGACCGCCATCTGCATCAGGATCTCGATGATCTCGGTTTCGGAGAGGCCGACGTTGAGCCCGGCCGCGATATGGACCTGCAGCTGCGGCCGCGCGTTGCCCATGGCGGCCAAGGCGGCAATCGTTGCGATCTCGCGCGATCTGAGGTCGAGGCCTGGACGGGCGTAGATATCGCCGAAGGGGAACTCCAGCAGGTAATTCGCGAAGTCCGGTGCAAGATCGGCCAGGGCGGCAACGACCCTTTCGCCGCCCTCGCCGTCGATCTGGTTCAAGAGGCGGCGTCCGCGTTCAAGCCTGGTCTCGGTGGGGGCGTCGGTCATTCTTGGTCTCCATCCTTGGGGGCATAGCCTGCGATTTTTTCGTCCAGGACACGGAGGCAGCTTTGCAGCGCGGCGATATGCGCGGCGACCTTGTCGCGGTGTGCGGCAAGCATCTTTTGCCGTGCAAGGGTGGTGCGTGATCCCTGCGACCGCAGTTCGGCATAGCGCCGCATCTCGCGCAGTGACATGCCGGTGGTCTTGAGCCGGCCGATGAAGTCGACCCAGCCGAGGATCGCAGCGTCGTAGTCGCGCCGGCCGCCGGAGTCGCGATCGGCGCGCGGCATCAGCCCGATCTTCTCGTAGTATCGGATCGTATCGGCCGAGAGGCCCGTGCGCCGCGCCAGTTCGCCAATCTTCATGGCCCGCCTCTTGCTGGCTTCTGTCCTGAACCTGTACAGGCTAGGTGCTGGAGTGTGCTCCAGGTCAAGGGTGCTTTGCCTCTGCCCGCCGCCCGTGGGTGCTTATGTTTTAGCCCCCCACCCCCGGCCCCTCCCCACGGAGGGGGAGGGGAGGCGCCTTGCGGAACCGGCGGTCTTAGGGCTCGACGGTGATGCTGACCTGCATGCGGTCGATCTGTTGGCCCGCACGAAACAGCGTGGCAGTGCCTTCGTAAGCGCCGGGTGGCCAGCCTTCGGTCTTCAGCTTCTGTCCGATGGCGCGAAAGGCGAGTGCCTGGGTTTTTTCGATGGGAAGGCGCTGGGCGATGACCTCACCTTCCGGGCCGGTGATCGACAGGGCGATTTCATCCCCCGCCTTTGGGCCGAAATAGTAGGCCCAGACGACCAGGGCGGGGGCGGTGGTGGGGAGGTCGGGGGAGAGAAGCCCGGCCTTGATGGCGTCGTACTCTGGCACGGCCGTCGTGATCCCGATGTCCAGAAGGCCGCCGGGTTCGGCGGGCAGGTCTTCTGACCAGAGGTCGTCGCCGGTAGACCCGCAGGCGGTTGTGCCGATGGAGAAGGGATCAAGCTTTACACCGTTCTGACGGACGGACAGGTGAAGGTGCGGAAAAGCGGCCGCCCCCGACTGCCCGATCAGGCCGAGGGGGGTGCCAGCCTGCACGATGTCGCCGGGCTTCACGAGGACCGAGCCCTGTTTCAGGTGGCAGTACTGGGTTTCCCAGCCCTTGCCATGGTCGATGACGATGCCGTTGCCGCATTCCCTGCCTTCGACGGCGGGCGCAAAGTCGGCGATGCCGTCGCGGGCGCCCTTGACCGTGCCGGGAGCGGCGGCGAGGACGGTGATACCGGCCGCCATCTCGGCGCGGGTTGCGAGGGCGAAGTCGGTGCCGTCGTGGCCGTCATAGCTGAGGGGGCCGCAGGTGAAGTCGGCGGCGGCGGGGCCTGGATCGTGGTCGAAGTACTGCTGGATGTAGCAGGTTTCGCCGAGGGTGCAGTCGACGGGTTGCTGAAGTTCAAAGGCCCCCGCCGGGAGGGCGAGGGCCAGTGAAAGACTTGCAGTGGTGCGGATCATTCCGCCGTGAGAAGCGGCGGCTTGGCCTTGGTGATCGCGGGTTTGGCCGGTTCCTCGATGTCGAGGGCGATAGCGTCGTCCTTGAGCTGCACGCGGACCACGCCGCCTTTGACGAGCTTGCCGAAGAGAAGCTCCTCGGCCAGCGGCTTCTTGATGTATTCCTGGATGACGCGGGCCAGGGGGCGGGCGCCCATCTTGTCATCGTAGCCCTTGTCGCCCAGCCAGGCGGCGGCTTCGGGCGTCAGCTCGATATGGACGTTGCGGTCGAGAAGCTGGGCTTCGAGCTGGAGGACGAACTTTTCGACCACCTGCATGATGATGTCCTTGCCCAAGGGGGCGAAGTTGATCACCGCGTCGAGGCGGTTGCGGAATTCGGGTGTGAAGGTCCGCTCGATCGCGGCTGTATCCTCACCCGTCCGGCGTTCGCGGCCGAAGCCGATGGCGGCCTGGGACTGTTCGCGGGCGCCGGCGTTCGAGGTCATGATCAGGATCACGTTGCGGAAATCGACTGTGCGGCCGTTGTGGTCGGTCAGCTTGCCGTGGTCCATCACCTGGAGGAGGATGTTGTAGACGTCCGGGTGGGCCTTTTCCATTTCGTCCAGGAGAAGGACGCAATGCGGGTGCTGGTCGACGCCGTCGGTCAACATGCCGCCCTGGTCGAAGCCCACATAGCCCGGAGGGGCGCCGATCAAGCGGCTAACCGCATGTTTCTCCATGTACTCCGACATGTCGAAGCGGATGAGTTCCACGCCGAGGCTTGAGGCGAGTTGCTTGGCCACCTCGGTCTTGCCGACGCCCGTGGGCCCGGCAAAGAGATAGTTGCCGATGGGCTTTTCGGGTTCGCGGAGACCCGCGCGGGCGAGTTTGATGGCGGAGCAGAGGGCTTCCACTGCCTTGTCCTGGCCGAAGACCACGCGCTTGAGGGTTTTCTCAAGGTCGCGCAGGGTTTCGGCGTCGTCTTTGGAGACGGTCTTGGGCGGGATGCGGGCGATCTTGGCCACCACGGCCTCGATCTCTTTCACGCCGAGGCTTTTGCGGCGCTTGCTTTCCACGACCAGATGCTGGGCGGCGCCTGCCTCATCGATCACGTCGATGGCTGAGTCCGGCAGTTTGCGGTCATGGATGTAGCGCGCGGCCAGTTCCACCGCCGACTTGATCGCGTCGTTGGTGTATTTCAGGTCGTGGTGTTCCTCGAAATGCGGCTTCAGGCCCATGAGGATCTTGATCGCATCGGGGACAGAGGGTTCGTTCACGTCGATCTTCTGGAACCGGCGGCTGAGTGCGCGGTCCTTTTCGAAGTGCTGGCGGAATTCCTTGTAGGTCGTGGAGCCCATGCAGCGGAGCTTGCCGCCCTGCAGCGCGGGTTTCAGGAGGTTCGAGGCGTCCATCGCGCCGCCAGAGGTGGCACCTGCGCCGATCACGGTATGGATTTCGTCGATGAAGAGGATCGCGTCGGGGTGGTCTTCCAGTTCCTTGACCACCTGCTTCAGGCGTTCCTCGAAGTCGCCGCGGTAGCGGGTGCCGGCCAGCAGCGCGCCCATGTCGAGTGAGAAGATGGTGGCTTTCGACAGGACCTCGGGCGTTTCGCCGTTGACGATCTTGCGGGCGAGGCCTTCGGCGATGGCGGTCTTGCCGACGCCGGGGTCGCCCACGAGGAGCGGGTTGTTCTTGCGGCGGCGGCAGAGGACCTGGATCGCGCGCTCCACCTCGGACTCGCGGCCGATGAGGGGGTCGACGTCGCCTTTGCGGGCTTTCACGTTCAGGTCGACGCAGTATTTGGAGAGAGCGGATTCCTTCGCCTCTCCAGCTTCGGCCTTGGGGGTTTCCTGCTGCTCCTCGGCGCCTTGCACGGGGCGGGCTTCGCCGTAGGACGGGTCTTTCGCGACGCCATGGGCGATGAAGTTGACCGCGTCGTAGCGGGTCATGTCCTGTTCCTGGAGGAAGTAGGCGGCGTTCGATTCGCGTTCGGCGAAGATCGCTACAAGGACGTTGGCGCCTGTGACTTCGGTGCGGCCCGAGGACTGGACGTGGATCGCGGCGCGCTGGATCACGCGCTGGAAGGCGGCCGTTGGCACGGCCTCGGACCCTTCGACGTCGGTGACGAGGGTCGAGAGATCGTCGTCCACGAAATCGGTGAGGGTCTTGCGAAGTTCGTCAAGATTGACGGCGCAGGCCTTCATCACGCGGGCTGCGTCGGGTTCGTCAATCAGTGCAAGCAACAGATGCTCGAGCGTTGCAAGCTCGTGGCGGCGGGAATTGGCTAGCGCCAAGGCGCCGTGGATGGCTTGTTCGAGCGTTGTCGAAAACGATGGCACGATAGTGCTCCTGTCCTGCTGGTCGGAGAGGGCGAAGGGCCCACACCAACCGTGGCCTCATAGACTTAAAGTTCGGTTTTCCGCGCCGCACTTCAAGCGCAATCTGCAAGATTTTGGGGTTTCCCCCACGTCCTCACGCCAATTGTGATAAGGTAGACTCAGAACTTGTCTTTTCTGGCACGGATTTCGGCGAAAACGGTGACATCGTCAGCCTCGGCCCTGCCGACCGCCATTTTGAGCGCTGGCAGATGTGCCCGCAAGTAAGGGTTTGTTTCAAGTTCGACCCTGAGCGGGACCGGAACCGTCGGACGACCTTGGGCGCGATGCGCCGCGACTTCGGCGATACGAGAGATAAGCTTCGGGTTGTCGGGTTCAAGGGTCTGGGCGAAGCGGAGGTTCGACGCGGTGTATTCGTGGCCCGAGCAGATGAGCGTCTCGGGCGGGAGGGCTGCGAGCTTTGCGAGGCTATCGTGCATCTGCCGGGCGGTGCCCTCGAAAAGCCGCCCACAGCCGCCGGACATGAGGCTATCGGCGGTGAAGGCATAGCCGCTGGCGGGCATGAGGTAAGCGATGTGACCGACAGTGTGGCCGGGAACTTCGATGACCTGAACCTCTTCGGTGCCGATCCGGAAGCGGCTGCCTTCGGCGAGGGTTTCATCAAGGCGGGGAAGGCGGAGCGCATCTGCGGCGGCGCCGTAGACGCGGGCGTGGGTCCGTTGGCGGATCGCGTCGACGGCATCGGTGTGGTCGCCATGATGATGGGTGATCAGGATATGGGTCAGCCGCCACTGGTGGGCGTTGAGTGCCGCAAGGATCGGACCGGGTTCGGGCGCGTCGACGAGAGCAGTCTGGCCGGAATCCGCGTCGTGCAAAAGGTAGGCGTAGTTGTCGGCTAGGCAGGGGATGGTGACCAGTTCAAGCGGCATGGTTTTTCCCCGGCCAGTGGTTAGATTAAGGTCAAGCTTGGCCCGAAGGACGCCCGACCGCAATGCATCTTGATGTCCTGGACCTCAGGAACTTTTACTACCGGACTGCCTTGGGCCGGGTGGCGCAGCGGGCGATCCGGGATCAGGTGGTGCGGCTTTGGCCGCCGCTGGCCGGACAGACGGTGGCGGGCTTCGGCTTCGCGGTGCCGCTTTTGCGCCCGTATCTGGAAGCGTCGCGGCGGGTGGTCGGGCTGATGCCGGGACCGCAGGGGGTGATGCCCTGGCCCGCGGGGATGGAGAATGTCAGTGTCCTTTGCGAGGACACGGCCTGGCCCCTGCCGACGGGCCTCGTTGACCGGCTGGTGCTGATGCACGGGCTGGAGACATCCGAGAACCCCTCGGCGGTGCTGGACGAGTCTGCGCGTGTCCTTGGCCCCGGCGGGCGCGCGCTTTTTGTCGTGCCGAACCGGTCGGGCCTTTGGTCACGGCGGGACGTGACGCCCTTCGGTTTCGGGCGACCCTATTCGGTGGCCCAGCTTGAAGCCCAACTGAAACGGCATGGCTTCACGCCCGAGCGGAGCTGTTCGGTCCTGTTCGCCCCACCGTCGGCGACCCGATTCTGGCTGCGGTCGGCCGACTTCTGGGAAGGCTTCGGTCGTCGCATGCCGTGGCTGGCCGGGGGGGTGCTGATGGTGGAGGCTACGAAGCAGGTTTATGCGCCGACGCGTGGGGGCCTGGGGGCGGTCGTGAAGAAGCCGCTGAAGGCGCTGGAGGGGGTGGGAAAGGGCAGTCCCGAACCGGCCCTGAACCGCGATACCGAAGCGCCCTGACACGGGCTTTCAGCGCCGGGCGTCAAGAGCGACAACGTGACTACTGAAACCGCAGTGAATCCCTCACGAAACGGCGAGCAACCCGGTTGCGGGGTAGGAAAGCCTCTGCTAAGGACGCCCCCGACAGACAGGGTTCGCGCCACGGAGCTTTCGCGGTGCGTCTCGACGGACGGCCCGGTGACGCTAGAACACTGGCCAAGAGATAGCGGAAGGGTTGACGTGTCAGAACCAGCATCGATCTCACTGGGAATTGCCACACGCTACGCGACGGCTTTATTCGAGCTCGCAAAGGACGAAGGCGCCCTGAAGGCGCTGGAAGCCGACACCACTTCATTCAGCGATGCGCTTGCCGTCAGCGACGAGCTTCGCGCCGTGATCGGTTCGCCCGTCATCAGCCGGGAAGATCAGGGCAAGGTGATTGCGGCTTTGGGTGCGAAGCTTGGCGTCAGTGCGCTGTTCGGCAATACGCTTGCCCTGATGGCCGAGAAGCGCCGCCTTTTCGTGCTGCCGCAGTTCCTGGCGAACCTGGCTGACCAGATTGCCGCCGAGAAGGGCGAAGTGACCGCCGAGGTGACCGCCGCCCGCGCGCTGAGCGCTGCACAATCGAAAAAGCTTGCCGAGACGCTGAAGGCCCGCGTCGGCAAGACCGTGAAACTGAAAACCACCGTCGATGAAACCCTCATCGGCGGTCTTGTCGTCAAGCTCGGCTCGACCATGATCGACACATCGGTCAAGGCGAAGCTCGCGGCGCTCCAGAATGCAATGAAAGAGGTTGGGTGATGGGAATTCAAGCTGCCGAGATCTCTGCGATCCTGAAAGAGCAGATCAAGAATTTCGGCAAGGACGCCGAAGTGGCCGAAGTCGGCCGCGTGTTGTCGGTCGGTGACGGGATTGCCCGTGTGCATGGCCTTGACAACGTGCAGGCCGGCGAGATGGTCGAATTCCCCGGCGGCATCCGCGGGATGGCGCTGAACCTGGAAGTCGACAACGTCGGTATCGTGATCTTCGGATCGGACCAGGACATCAAGGAAGGCGACACGGTCAAGCGCACCAAGTCCATCGTGGACGTGCCTGCCGGTGACGCGCTGCTGGGCCGCGTGGTCGACGCGCTTGGGAACCCGATCGACGGCAAGGGGGCGATCAAGTCGTCCGAGCGCCGTATCGCGGACGTGAAGGCGCCGGGCATCATTCCGCGGAAGTCGGTGCATGAGCCGATGGCGACTGGCCTGAAGGCCATCGACGCGATGATCCCGATCGGCCGTGGCCAGCGCGAGCTGATCATCGGTGACCGCCAGACCGGCAAGACGGCTGTCGCGCTGGACACGATCCTGAACCAGAAGGCCTATAACGAGGCCGCTGGTTCGGACGAATCGAAGAAGCTGTACTGCATCTATGTCGCCATCGGGCAGAAGCGTTCGACCGTGGCGCAGCTAGTGAAGAAGCTGGAAGAGACCGGGGCGAGCGCCTACACCATCGTCGTCGCCGCCACCGCATCCGACCCTGCTCCGATGCAGTTCCTGGCGCCCTATTCGGCGACCGCGATGGCGGAATTCTTCCGCGACAACGGCCGCCATGCGCTGATCATCTATGATGACCTGTCGAAGCAGGCTGTGGCTTACCGCCAGATGTCGCTGCTCCTGCGCCGTCCGCCGGGGCGTGAAGCCTATCCGGGCGACGTGTTCTACCTGCACTCGCGCCTGCTGGAGCGGTCGGCCAAGATGAACGAAGACTTCAAGTCCGGGTCGCTGACGGCGCTGCCGATCATCGAGACGCAGGCGGGTGACGTGTCGGCCTATATTCCGACGAACGTGATCTCGATCACCGACGGGCAGATCTTCCTTGAGACGGAGCTTTTCTACCAGGGCGTCCGTCCGGCCGTGAACACCGGTCTGTCGGTGTCGCGCGTGGGTTCGTCGGCGCAGACCTCGGCAATGAAGTCGGTCGCGGGCAAAGTGAAGCTGGAACTGGCGCAGTACCGCGAAATGGCGGCGTTTGCGCAGTTCGGCTCGGACCTTGACGCGGCGACCCAGCAGCTTCTGAACCGGGGCGCGCGTCTGACGGAACTGATGAAGCAGGCCCAGTACGCGCCGCTGACCAACGCGGAAATCGTCTGCGTGATCTATGCGGGCACCAACGGCTATCTCGACAAGATCGGGGTCAAGGATGTGGGCCGGTTTGAATCGGGCCTTCTCAAGCACCTGCGCACCAGCGGGAAGGCGCTTCTGGACGACATCACCAAGAACGACCGCAAGGTTGCGGGCGATCTGGAAAAAGCGATCCGCGTGGAACTTGACGCCTTCGCCAAGAACTTCGCCTGAGCGCCCTGAAGGAGTAGGCAGATGCCCAGCCTAAAGGACCTCAAGAACCGGATCGGAAGCGTCAAGAACACGCGGAAGATCACGAAGGCGATGCAGATGGTCGCCGCGGCCAAGCTGCGGCGCGCCCAGGAAGCGGCGGAAGCCGCCCGGCCCTTTGCCGAGCGGATGACGGCGGTGATGACGGCACTGGCGACCGGCGTCGGCACGGGCGAGAGTGCACCGAAGCTTCTGGCCGGGAACGGCAAGGATCAGGTGCATCTTCTGGTCGTGATGACGTCGGAGCGCGGCCTTTGCGGCGGCTTCAACTCGTCCATCGTCAAGCTGGCCCGGCTGCGGGCCAATGAGCTTGCGGCGAAGGGCAAGACGGTCAAGATCATGACCGTCGGCAAGAAGGGCCGCGAGCAGCTGAAGCGCGACTGGGCTTCCGCTTTCGTGGGCCATGTCGACCTGAGCGACGTCAAGCGCGTGGGCTACGCCAATGCGCAAGCCATCGCGCGTGAGGCCATGGCGGCCTTCGAGCATGATGAAGCCGATGTGGTCACGATCTTCTACAACCGCTTCCAGTCGGTCATCAGCCAGGTCCCGACCGAGCTGCAGGTTATCCCGGCGAAGTTCGAAGCCGCTGGCACGACCGCGCTTTACGACTATGAACCGTCCGAGGAAGCGATCCTCGCCGATCTTCTGCCACGTGGCGTCGCGACCCAGATCTTCACGGCACTCCTTGAAAACGGCGCCTCGGAACAGGGCGCGCGGATGTCCGCCATGGATAACGCGACCCGTAACGCCGGGGACATGATCAACAAGCTGACGATCCAGTACAACCGGAGCCGTCAGGCAGCGATCACCAAGGAACTCATCGAAATCATCTCTGGAGCGGAGGCTCTGTGAGAACAGCAGGAAGGGTGCTGAAGTATATCTTTGGCACATACTTAGTCATCGGCGCGCTGTTTGGTGTGGCTCAAGGAGTAGTGGACTATCCAGTAACGCTTCTTTCGGGGTGTTTGACGTGGCAGGAGGCATTTGGGGGCGGGTACGGCCCTCATGAGCTCGCCATGATGTACATGTGGAAGATGATCTGGTGGGCACCAGATTTGTATGCGGTAGTGACGACAGATAACTGGGGCTTTCTTGAATGGCTTGCCCCGCGATATGTGGAAAAATGCGGTTAAGTCCGCAAACACCGGAGTAAGAGACAATGGCAAGAGCCGCGAAAGCTTCCACTGCCGCCGCAGGTGCGACTGCTGCAGCGACGGGCAAGGTGACCCAGGTCATCGGCGCTGTCGTCGACGTTCAGTTCGACGGCGCGCTGCCCGCGATCCTGAACGCGCTGGAGACCACGAACAACGGCAAGCGCCTGGTTCTGGAAGTGGCGCAGCACCTGGGCGAAAACACCGTCCGCTGCATCGCCATGGACGCGACCGAGGGCCTCGTACGCGGCGCTCCCGTCGCTGACCTGGGCCTGCCGATCTCGGTTCCGGTGGGCGACGGCACGCTGGGCCGCATCATCAACGTGATCGGCGAGCCGATCGACGAAAAGGGCCCGGTCGCGCACACCGAAAAGCGGGCGATCCACCAGCCCGCCCCGGCGTTCAGCGAGCAGGCGACGGACGCGCTGATCCTGGAGACCGGCATCAAGGTGATCGACCTTCTGGCCCCCTATTCGCGCGGCGGGAAGATCGGGCTCTTCGGCGGTGCAGGCGTGGGCAAGACGGTTCTGATCCAGGAACTGATCAACAACGTGGCCAAGGTGCACTCCGGCTATTCGGTGTTCGCCGGCGTGGGTGAGCGGACGCGTGAGGGGAACGACCTTTATCACGAGTTCATCGAATCCGGCGTTATCAACATCGACGACCTGACGAAGTCGAAAGTGGCGCTGGTGTACGGCCAGATGAACGAACCGCCGGGCGCGCGTGCGCGTGTGGCGCTGACCGGGTTGACCATTGCGGAGCAGTTCCGCGACCAGTCGGGGACGGACGTTCTGTTCTTCGTCGACAACATCTTCCGCTTCACGCAGGCGGGTTCGGAAGTGTCGGCACTTCTGGGTCGTATCCCTTCGGCCGTGGGCTATCAGCCGACGCTGGCGACCGACATGGGTGCGCTGCAGGAACGCATCACGTCGACCAAGGCGGGCTCGATCACCTCGGTGCAGGCGATCTATGTTCCAGCCGACGACCTTACCGACCCAGCCCCGGCGACCTCGTTCGCGCACTTGGACGCGACGACCGTTCTTAGCCGCGCGATCTCGGAGCTTGGGATTTACCCGGCGGTGGACCCTCTGGACTCGACGTCGCGTATCCTCGACCCGCTGGTCGTGGGGCAGGAGCACTATGACGTCGCCCGTTCGGTGCAGGGGATGCTGCAGCGCTACAAGTCGCTGCAGGACATCATCGCCATCCTTGGCATGGACGAACTGAGCGAAGAGGACAAGCTGACCGTGGCCCGCGCCCGGAAGATCCAACGCTTCCTGTCGCAGCCGTTCGACGTGGCGCAGGTGTTCACCGGCTCACCCGGCGTGCAGGTGCCGCTGGAGAAGACCATCGCTTCGTTCAAGGCCGTGGTTGCGGGCGAATACGATCACCTGCCGGAAGCCGCCTTCTACATGGTCGGCGACATCGACGAAGTGAAAGCCAAGGCTGCCAAGCTTGCCGCGGCAGCGGCGTAAGGGGGCGAGATGGCAGGTTCGGTGCAATTCGACCTGGTAAGCCCGGAGCGGCGCCTGGCGTCGTTCGCGGCGACCGAGGTACAGATTCCCGGTGCGATGGGCGACATGACGGCGATGGAGGGCCATGCGGCGACCATCACCTCGCTGCGGCCGGGCGTTCTGCGTGTTGTCGGTACCGATGGGGTCAAGGCCTTCGTCGTAACCGGCGGCTTCGCCGAGATCAGCGCCACGGGCGTGTCGGTGCTGGCCGAACAGGCCGTGCCGCTGGACGAGCTGACCCCGGCGGCGCTTGACGCGCTGGTGGCGGATGCTTGCGAGGCTGCTGCCGTCAACTCGGACAAGGACGCCGCGGACAAGGCGGTTGCTGATCTTTATGCCATGAAGGCCGCTGCCGGGCTTTAAGTTCGGCTGACCCTTTCAAATGCGGAAGACCCCGGCATCGCCCGGGGTCTTTGCTTTTGGCGGTACCGCACCCCGGGAAACTGGTGCAGTATCGCACCCGGGGTGGAGTGCCAGGGTCATTATGCGACGGTTGATGGGTGCGTTCGGGATTGAGCAGGGCACGAAGGTCCTGTTCTCGGACTTTGCGCATGATGGCGCGATGTGGACGGGAGCTGGCCCCCGCGAAGTGCGGCAGGAGGAAAGCTTCAAGGAGCCGTTCCTGGAACCGCCGTCCGTGATGGTAGGCATCTCGATGTGGGACATCGATCACAAGACGAACTCACGCGTGGACATCTCGGCCGAGAACATCACAGCGAAAGGCTTCGAGATCGTGTTCCGGACCTGGGGCGACACCCGCATCGCGCGGATACGGGCAGACTGGCTGGCGGTCGGACCGTGTGGTGACGACGATAGCTGGGAGGTGAACTAGCCGCTGCGGCTATCGCGATCCGGGACGATCCGGTTGGCGATCAGGACCGAAAGTGCAAACACAACGATCCCTGCCAGCAAGTCGACGAGATGATGCCCGCCATGCGAAAGTGTCGCCGGTACCATGGCGGTGCTGGCCAGGAGTGCGGGAATGAAGACCGGCGTATGACGGCTGAACCATGCAACCATGCAGGCCATGATCATGTGGTAGGATGGAAAGGCCACGACGCCCGTCATCACCTCGGGGCTGATCCGAGGCGGGCCAATCTCTACCAGCCATCGGAGGTAGGCGCCGTATTGGTCGTTGAAGTACAGCCCCGTGGCAAGCCGAACCTCTTCGGGGATCTTCTGGAACCCGGATGGCCCGACGCTTGGCCAGATCCACCAGATCGATACGGTGATGACGAGTGTCAGGACACCAACGACCAGGAAGCGGTGGAGGGCAACCTCGCGCGAGAGGGCTGCGAGGATGACGATCAGCAGCAGGATCTGCGGGAGTGACGTGTGGTAGAGGTAGCCAAGCGCCTTCGCAGCCACCGGGTATTCCGCAAGACCCGCGACAAAACCCGGCCAATGGTAGCCGAGTTGGCCGTCGAGCGAGATCAGCCATTCGTCGATCAGGGGATTGGGAAGCGGGAAGAGTGCGAAGATGCAGATGGTCGACACTGCGGTAAAGCCGGTGAAGAGGCCGAGGCCGACAAGCGCCAGTCCGATGCGTGGGGCAGCCTTTACCTGCCGCACATATGCGCCTATGGCGACAAAGCCCAGGGTTCCCACAAAGCCGGCCAGGAAGGGCGGCCAGTTGATGTCGCGTTGAAGCCCCGTGACAAGGCCAAATGCGACGACCGCAAAGAAGCCGATGACCTGCAGCAGCAACCGTTCGGTTGGCAGCAGTCTGAAGATCGAAAGCCGTCGGGCCGGGAACACTTCAGTCTCGGATGTCATCTACTCGATTGCCTCTTGGCGACGCGGCGTGCGTCGACAGCTGACGAAACAATCGGTGATGTAGCTGCTCAATGTGCCCAATCCGTGGCGAGAGGCGCACAAATCCGCGTCAGCCGCGCTGATAGAGCCCCTCATAGATCGGGACGAGGGTGTCGGTCTCGAACAGCGAGGACACGGACATGCCGCCCCAGATGTTCAGGATGGCCTGGGCGAAGATCGGGGCGGTGGGGACGATGCGGATGTTCTTCGCGGACTTCACATTTTCGGGCGGCTCGATCGAATCGGTGATCACCAGTGACTTCATCACCGACTTCTCCACCCGCTCGACCGCCGGGCCGGAGAGGACACCGTGGGTGATGTAGCTGTGAACCTCGGTCGCGCCGGCCTCGATCAGGGTTTCGGCCGCTTTGCACAACGTTCCGGCAGTGTCGCAGATGTCATCGACGATGATGCACTTGTGGCCCCTGACGTCACCGATGACGGTCATGCCGGCCACCTCGCCCGCCTTCTCGCGCCGCTTGTCGACGATGGCGAGGGGGGCGTTGATCCGCTTGGCCAGTTCCCGCGCCCGCGCCACGCCGCCGACATCGGGCGAGACGACCATGAGGTCCTCCATCTGGCCCTTGAAGTGATGCTCGATGTCCAGCGCGAAGACGGGGCTGGCGTAGAGGTTATCCACAGGGATGTCAAAGAAGCCCTGGATCTGCGCGGCGTGCAGGTCGAGCGTCAGGACGCGGTCGATCCCGGCGGTTTCGATCATGTTGGCGACGAGCTTGGCGGTGATCGGCGTGCGGGCCTTGGCGCGGCGGTCCTGCCGGGCATAGCCGAAGTAGGGGATGACGGCGGTGATGCGAGCTGCCGAGGACCGGCGCAGCGCGTCGGTCATGATCAGAAGCTCCATCAGGTTGTCGTTCGCGGGGTTCGAGGTCGGCTGGATGACGTACATATCCTCGCCGCGCACATTCTCGAAGACCTCGACGAAGATCTCCTGGTCGTTGAACCTTTCGACCCGGGCGTCCACCAGATTGACGCTCATCCCCCGGTGCATCGACATCCGCCTTGCGATGGACTTGGCGAGGGGAAGGTTCGCGTTGCCGGAGATCAGCTTCGGTTCGGTGACGGCGGGCATGGCATCTCCGGATGACGGATTCGTGACGTGCCCCCGCTTATCATCCGGCTTCAGCATTGCAAACCGAGACGGTGGTCGGCCATGCGGATTTCGCTGCGATTGCAGCATTGCCCCGGTCAGAAGGCGGCAAGGAACCGGTCTACATCTTCGGCAGTTGTCGACCAACTGGTGACAAGCCTTGCCCGTTCGCGGCCCTCGGGGGCGTTCAGGCGGTAGAAATGCGCGCCCGCAGCCTCCAGCCTGTCATGCGTGCCGGGGGACCATTCGGGGAAAAGCATGTTGGCCGGGGCGTCGGGGACGGTCGCGCCCTTGGCGCGGAGGCCTGCCGCCAGCCGCTGGCCCATGGCGTTCGCGTGGGTTGCGAGGCGAAGCCAGAGACCGTCGGTAAGGTAGGCCTCCATCTGCGCCGAGAGGTAGCGGTGTTTCGAGAAGAGATGCCCGCCGCGCTTGCGGCGCAGCTCGAACTCCCAGGCTTTCGCCGGGTCGAAAAGGACAACAGCCTCGACCCCGAGGCAGCCGTTCTTGGTTCCGCCGAGCGATAGAATGTCGATGCCCGCCTGCCACGTCATCTGTGCGGGCGACGCGTTGGTGGCCACAAGGGCGTTGGCGAAGCGGGCGCCGTCGAGGTGGCAGGGAAGGTGCTGCGCCTTGGCCAGCGCGGTCAGGGTGGCGATGTCCGACGCGGAATAGACCGTTCCCGCCTCAGTCACGTTGGTGAGGCTCAGCATCCCGCGCTGGACACCGTGGACGCCGCCTTCGCCGGTTGTGGCCAGTGCAGCGGTGAGGGACCCAGGGGTCATCTTGCCGTGGTCGCCGGGCACGAGCACCAGCTTGGCCCCGGAGTAGAATTCGGGCGCGTTGCACTCATCCTCGGCTATGTGCGCGTGGGTGTGGCAGAAGACGGCGCCCCAGGGCGGGCAGTGGGTGGCGATGGCCAGCGCGTTCGCTGCGGTGCCGGTGGCGACCAGGTGCACGACGGCCTCTGGCGCCTCGAACAGGTCGCGCACCAGTGCCGTCACCCGGTCCATCGCGGTATCGGCGCCGTAGGAACGGTCGTAGCCTTCATTTGCGCGCATCAGCGCGGCCATGACCTCGGGTGCCGCACCCGAAGTGTTGTCGGACGCAAAGCGCATCAGGGCGTTTCCTCGATCAGGTAGTCTTCCCAGTCATCCTCGGGGACGTCGAGTTCGGGGATCGTGATCCCCTTGACCGACTGCCCGGCTTTGTGGGTGCTGTCGGGGTCGCCGGTGACCAGGGGGTGCCAGTTGGGCAGCTTCTTCTTCTGGAACAGAAGCTTGTATGCGCAGGTCGACGGCATCCAGTAGGCGATCTTTGGGAGCGTCTTGGGCGTCAGCACCACGCATTCCGGAACATGCATCTTGCGGTTCGGGTAATCCATGCAGCGGCAGCTGTCGCCGTCCAGCAGGCGGCAGGCGACGCGGGTGTAGGCGACCTCACCCGTGTCTTCGTACTCGAGCTTGTTGAGGCAGCATTTGCCGCAGCCGTCGCACAGCGCCTCCCATTCCTGTTGGGTCAGCTTGTTGAGGGGAACGGTTTCCCAGAACCGGGGGCGGAGTGTGGTCATGGGATGAAGGTGCTTTGGCGCGAGGGAAAAGGGAAGGGCCTACAGCTCAAGCCGCATCAGGGGGCGGTTTTCCTTGGCGCGGGCGACTTCGCGAAACCCGGCTTTGGTGAAGACTGAGGTCGAGCCGACGAAGAGAACCACGGATTTCGATTGCTTGGCGTGGTCCATTGGGCTTGCCTCCAGAACCCGCGCGCCTGAACGGCGAGCGTGATTAATCCCGGCCGCCAGCACTTCGTGAGACAGACCCTGCCCGCGCACGGCGGAGCGGAAGAAGAAACAACTCACCGCCCACACTGCCGGGTCGTCCGGAGGGGCATCGGGTAGTGGGGACGAGGACCGGCCAGGGTTGTTCCATTCGGGAACATCGGCGCGCGGGCCGATCTGCATCCAGCCGATCGGATCGTCGCCCTGAAATGCGATCAGGCCAGGCGGGGGGCCTTGGTTGATGCGGGACAGCATCGCATCGCGACGTTCATCGCGGGTCATTGCAAGCCGCACCTTCGGGCGAAGGCGGAAGCCCGTGCACCAGCAACCGGCGCAGGCGCCCTGCGGGCCGAAGAGGGTTGTGAAGGCCGGGATCAGATCGGGCGTCAGCGGGTGGATGCGAAGCTCGGACATGGCCGTGTCCTCCTGTTGGAGTTCACAGAATGTTCACGTTTTTGGTTGCTGTCAACCGAGGGCGGAAAGGATGCTGCGCGCGCTGGCGCAATCGGCGTCCATTTGCGCAATGAGGGCGGGGAGGCCGTCGAACTTCATCTCGGGGCGGAGGAAGTCGATGAGGGCGACCGAGAGGTGCTGGCCGTAGAGATCGCCTTTGAAATCAAAGAGGAAGGTTTCGAGGTTGGGGCGGTTCTCGCCGAACATGGGCCGGACGCCAAGGCTGGCGGCACCGTGGTAGTGGCCTTGCTGCGGGCCGGTCAGGATGTCGACCAGCACGGCATAGACGCCGAAGCGCGGGAGGTGGAGGCCTTCAAGCGACATGTTGGCGGTGGGGTAGCCAAGCTCACGCCCGCGCTTTTCGCCGTGGAGGACCTCGCCCTCGATCCGGTGCCAGTGGCCGAGCATGGCGGCGGCGTCGCGGGGGCGGCCTTCGGCGAGGTGGTTGCGGATCTGGGTCGAGGAAATCTCGGCCCCGGCTTCGGTGACAAGGGGGGCGATGGTGGTGCGGATTCCCTTGTCGTCGCAGAGGGTTGCGAGGTCGGTGGCGGTGCCCTTGCGGCCCTTGCCGAAGCAGAAGTCGGCGCCGACGACGACGTGGGAAATGCCGAGGCCGTCGTGCAGGACCTGGGTCACGAAGCCCTCGGGCGAGAGGCTGGCGAGGGTTACGTCGAAGGGGAGCTGGAAGAGGTGCTCGACGCCAAGGCGCGCGAGGCGGTTCGCGCGGGCCTCGGCGTTCATCAGGCGGAAGGGCGGCAGGTGGGGCGCGAAGTATTGGCGGGGGTGGGGCTCGAAGGTGACGATTCCCAAAGGCGCAGCGCCTCGGGCGAGGTCTATGACTGCCTGATGGCCGCGGTGGACGCCGTCGAAATTGCCCATGGCGACGGACGCGCCACGGGCTTCTGGGTCAAGCCCATGCCATTGAAAATGCTGCAGCATCCCGCCCTTGGTGGGGCGTCTGCCCCTTAGTCGAACTTGCGGCTGGGCGCCAGAACCAGCGCCTCGCCCTTCAGGACAACGGTTTTACCGACTGCGGCCTGGGTTTCAAGGGTCACCCGGCGTTTGGCGTGATCGATGGCGGTGACCGTCACTTCGGCCCGGACGGTGTCGCCGGGGCGGACGGGGGCCATGAAGCGGAGGGACTGGCCGAGGTAAACGGTGCCGTGGCCCGGAAGCTGCTCGCCGATGACGGCCGAGATCAGGCCTGCGGTGAGCATGCCGTGGGCGATGCGGCCTTCGAAGATGGTGTCCTGGGCGTAGCCTTCGTCAAGGTGGACGGGGTTCCGGTCGGTGGAGACTTCGGCGAAAAGCTCGATATCCCGGTCGGTTACGGTTTTCATCAGATGCCGGGACATGCCGATCTCGATGTCTTCGATGCAGATCGTGCCGCGGGGCATGTTGTCCAGCATGGTTACCGAATCCTTTCGTTCGTGCGGGAACGGTAGCACATGCTGCGGCGCAGCACAATTGGTTGCGCAATAATTGTTCAATCTGACTTAGGTATGCGAATTAATCTTGCTGTCGTGAATCTAGCGCAGGCGGCCCATTGCGAAGGTCGGCGACAGCTCGCGCGCTTCGAGCCAGTTGTCGAGGAGGCCCTGATCGGGGTTCTCGACGTCGGGCCCGAACTGGTCAGCCTCAAGCCCGCCGGTGATGAAAAGCGTGTCGAGCGCTTCCGACATACCGCCTTGAATATCCGTGGAAATTCCGTCGCCGATACACAGGATTTGCGGGTCGGAAGGTGCCCCGGCCTCAGCCAGTCGCCGCCGGGCGAGGTCGTAGATCGGGGGGTGCGGCTTGCCGAAGTAAAGTGCGGTGCCGCCCAGCTGTTCATAGGCCTCGGCCAGCGCGCCCGCGCAGTAGAGCCGCTTGTCGCCAAGGTCGACGACGATGTCCGGGTTCGCGCAAAGCATTGGCAGGCCTAGAGTCTTTCCCAAGAGGAGGGCCGCGCGGTAATCGTCGGGGGTTTCCGTCAGATCATCGTTCAGGCCGGTGCAGACGATGCCTTCGGCGTTCTTTAGATCGACCCGTTCGATGGGTGGCTGGGTCTTCGCGTAGGCGGCCAGATCGTCGGCGAAATCGGTGAAGAAAGGCTCATCCTTCGGTGCGCCGATGTGGTGGACGCGGCGACCGACGGCGCCGGAGAGCATGCCCATTTGGGCGGCATCGCCGGAGGTCACGACGATGTCCCAGGCGTCGCGGGGGACGCCGAGGCCGTCCAACTGCTTGATGACGCTGGATTTTGGGCGCGGGGCGTTGGTCAGAAGAACGACCTTGCCGCCGGCTTTGCGGAACCCTTGCAACGCCGAAACAGCGGTCGGGAAGGCGGCTTTGCCGTTGTGAAGGCAGCCCCAGAGGTCGCAGAAGACGGCGTCGTAGCGGCCCGAAAGGTCGGCCAGGGAGCGGATGATTTCGGTCATTCAAGCGGCCCTTCTGGTGCTAAACCGGTCGTCTTGTTTCCATCCTGGTCGCGTCCTTATTCCGTCTCTACGCGCGCAGAGACGGAAGATCGCGCAACGCCCGCTGAAATCAGAGCTTGAGCGACGGGATGATCTGCTTCTTGCGGCTCATGATGCCGGGGAGGACCACGGTGTCGCCGGTGACCTTGGCGCCGAAGGAGGCCTCGGCGAGGTTCTTCACCAGGTCGTTGGGGACGAGGAGCGTCGCCTCTTCCCTGATGATGTCGATGACGAAGAGAAGGACCTGATCGGCGCCGTCTTCCTTGGCGACATCGACCATCGAGCGCATCAGGCTGGCCTTGCGGTCTAGGAGGACCTTGGGCGCGGTGGTTTCCAGCACGCTGATGCGGAGTTCCTTGCCCGCGACGGTGTATTCCTTGCTGTCCATCCGGAGAAGCTCGGCGTCGGAGAAGGCGGAGACGTCGGACTTGGCCTCGAACATCTTCGATGCAAGCTCGGGGATCGAAACCCCCAGGTCGGCGGCAAGCTTCTCGGCCACGGCCTGGTCATGCGGGGTGGTGGTGGGCGAGCGGAACTGGAGCGTGTCCGAGAGGATGCAGGAGAGCATCGCGCCCTTGATCTCACGCGGGAGGCCCGCCACGTCGTCGCCCATGATGTCGTGCATCACGGTGGCGGTGCAGGCGAGCGGGCGCATCACCACGTTGATGGGGGTCCTGGTCTTCAGGCCACCGACCAGCATGTGATGGTCGATGATCGCGGTGATGTTCGCGTCGTTGATCGAGGGCGGCAGTTCGGCGGGGTTGTTGGTGTCGACGATCACGACATCCTGGCCCTCGGCCACGTCGGCGATGATCTGCGGCTTCTGGAGGCCCCAGTGCTTCAGCACGAAGGCGGCCTCGGTATTGGGCTCGCCCAGAAGGCGGGGTTCGGCGGTGTCGCCGCGGCGGTTGGTCAGATACCAGGCCCAGACGATGGCTGAGCCGGTGGAATCGGTGTCGGGGGATTTGTGGCCGAAGACGAGCGTGGTCATGGGGATACCTATCGTGGCGTTTCGCGGGCGGTATAGGCGAGGGTGGGCAGATTGTCACGCGGGGGGTGTTCGGTCTTTCGTTCGCTGCGCAGCCCCCCACCCCTACCCCTCCCCCCCAAGGGGAGAGGGGGTTTGCGTGCCCGGCGCCTGAAACGGTCCGGACGCGGTCGGGCGGCCCGGCCGGTTGTCAGGCGGGAGCGTTTGTGGCAGGCTGACTGCCTTGGCAGAGGAGTGTTTGTGTCATGGAACTAACTGTCTGACGCCCCGTTGATGGGGCAGCCAAGCCGGGCCGCGGGATGTGGCCCATGCAGCCCTTCGCCCAAGGAGTACCCTGAGAATGGACAAGTCACCGTCGGCCTAGGGCCGTTCGTGGCCGGGTATTTGCCTGGCTGAGATTTTCTTCCAAGACAGGGGCAGATCATGCCGAACACTAAGACCGAAAAACCCGCTGTAGCGGGCCTGAAACCGTTGCCGAAGCCCAAGGGCTTTGACGCCGCGAGCCTTAAGGGGGCCAAGGGGCCTTCGGGGCTGAAGCTGGTGCCGAAGCGAGGGATGATTCCTGGCAAGTCGGGGCAAAGGTAGGCCTGCCGGTCTTCCCTGCGGGGAAGGCGGGGGTGGCGGGCTAAAGGGTCCGCCACCCCAGGTGTGTTGCGGCCCTTGCAGCGCAAGGGCCGGTCAGTCGTACCACGCGGGAGCTTTGCGAAGCGCCTGCCATTGCGCCGGGTCGTGCCCGTAGATCAGAAGCGCTTCGGGCGCGAGGGCGACGAGACGCTCGGCCGACAGGCGCGCGGTCACTGGCGAATCGGCTTCGGCGAAGTTCTCGGCTGGTTCTGATGCGCGGTTGAGGGCGTCGGCAGCAAGGATGACCGGGCCGGTACGCGGCAGGTTCAGGATCGCGGACAGATGGCCCGGCGTGTGGCCCGGTGTCGGGATCAGCGTCAGGCCTTCGCAGACCGGGGTGTCGGCGTCGATCAGCTGATACTGCGCGTCGGGCCAGATCATCGGGCGGGCCGTGCCGAAGTAGCTTGGACGCGGATCGGCCCGTTCACGCCCGGTCATGACGATAGGGGCATGAGCGAAGAGGGGCAGCGAGCCGACGTGGTCGATGTGGCCGTGGGACAGGATCACCAGATCGATGTCGCTCGGTGCAAGGCCGAGGGTCGCAAGGGCACCCTCGGCGGTCTGGTGGGGGCCGAAGTCGATCAGGCGACCAAAGCGCGGGAGGCCATCGCGGGCGGCGATCGCGGGATCGGTTGCGTAGGCAGGGGGGAAGCCGGTGTCGAAAAGGATGCGACCGCCATGGTCGGTTTCCAGAAGAAAGCCGGGGATGCCGATCAGACGCTCGCCGCGCCGGACCTCGAAGAGCCCCAGGTCGAGGACATAAAGCCGGGACAGCTTGCCGGGCAGGATCAAAGGGGGAGTTCTTCGATGGTGAACCCTTCTTTCTTGAGGAGGTTCAGCACGCCCTCATCGCCGGACAGGTGCAGCGCGCCAAACGCGGTGAAGACCGGCCCTTTGGTAGCCGCCTCGGTCAGCACCGGAATCCAGGCGCGATTCCGTTCATTCATCAGCGCTTCTTCCATCTTGGCAAACTCGGCATCCACCTGCTCGCGCGTGTAACCGGGCATGCTGTAGCTTTCGTAGCGCATGAACTCCCAGATCTTCCGGCCGTCCCCGGCGAAATAGCTGTCGGCAAGGGTTGCGGAATAGTCCTCGGACCGGTCTTCGAACAGAAGCGAGGACTCGAGCATGTCGATCATCTCCCGCTCGGTCATGCTGCCGAAGATCTTGAAGATCGTGTCGTAGGGTTCAAGCCCCTGGACCGGCACTCCAGCCGCAGTCGCGGTGTCGATCACCATGCCGTCGAGACCCTTGGGCTTGGTCATCTCGGCCATGGCGCAGGGTGGAACGGCCAGGACGGCGATGACGTACCAGGGCCGGAACTTCGCGGCCATGAAACCGGGGATGCCGCGTTCGGCCATGGCTTGGGAGAGGCTCTCCCACAGCTCGGGCGGGAGCTGTTCGAGAAGCGTCGGGCCTTCGGTGATCATCACCTTGGAGGGGTCGCTGGCGATGAGGTTCATCAGCGCCTTTTCCTCTTCGGGCCCGGCTTCGACCAGCACGGTCGTCGCGGTCTCGATGTGCGGGGCCAGGGCGGCAAGGTTCGGCTCATGGCGCGGATCGTCGAAATGGTAGGTTCCGGCGATGGTGATGACCTGATCACCCCGGGTCGCGCGCCAGAAGTTGCCGGTCGGGTAAGGGACGGCATCGGTTGCGGCCTGGATCTCGGCCAGACGGTCGGGGGGGAGTTCGTCGATCAGGTTCTTGCCCGCGCATTTCGCGGTGACCGGACCAGTAAGCAGGAATGCAAGCGACACGGCGGAGAGGACAGCAGTCAATCGGGACATGGGACACTTCTTGGCAGGAAAGGGATTCGCTGCATGGTGGCATCCAGACCGCAAAAGGCAATCCGAAAAGCCAACGGCCGGGTGTTGACTCGACGCAACGGAACGCCTAACTGAACGGCGTTATCACTCATGTCCGTTGAGTGCTAATCAAGATCAAACCTGGAAACTCAAGGGAGTACCCCAGATGGCTTTCAAACCTCTGCATGACCGCGTGCTGGTCAAGCGTATCGCGTCCGATGAAAAGACCAAGGGCGGCCTGATCATCCCGGATACCGCCAAGGAAAAACCTGCCGAGGGCGAGATCGTCGCCGTGGGCGAAGGCGCCCGCAAGGATTCGGGCGAGCTGATCGCACCGTCGGTCAAGAAGGGCGACCGTATTCTGTTCGGCAAGTGGTCGGGCACCGAAGTGACCCTGGATGGCGAAGAGCTGTTGATCATGAAGGAAAGCGACATTCTCGGCATCATCGCCTGAGTTGTCCTTCCCTGTAACCTATTCAAGGAGCTATAAAAATGGCTGCTAAAGACGTTAAATTCAACACCGACGCCCGCGACCGGATGCTGCGCGGCGTCAACATCCTGGCCGACGCGGTCAAGGTGACGCTGGGCCCGAAAGGCCGCAACGTGGTGATCGACAAGTCGTTCGGCTCGCCCCGGATCACCAAGGACGGCGTGACCGTCGCCAAGGAAATCGAACTGGCCGACAAGTTCGAGAACATGGGCGCGCAGATGGTGAAGGAAGTCGCTTCCCGCACCAATGATGAGGCCGGCGACGGCACCACCACTGCGACCGTGCTGGCGCAAGCCATCATCAAGGAAGGCATGAAGGCGGTCGCCGCCGGCATGAACCCGATGGACCTGAAGCGCGGGATCGACCTTGCGACCACCAATGTCGTCGCGGCGATCAAGAAGATGTCCCGTCCGGTGAAGGACAGCGCTGAAGTTGCGCAGGTTGGCACCATCTCTGCTAACGGCGAATCGGAAATCGGCCGTCAGATCGCGGAAGCGATGCAGAAGGTCGGCAACGAGGGCGTGATCACCGTCGAAGAGAACAAGGGCCTGGAGACGGAAACCACCGTCGTCGAAGGCATGCAGTTCGACCGCGGGTACCTGTCGCCCTACTTCGTCACCAACGCCGACAAGATGATTGCCGAGCTGGAGGATGCCTACATCCTGCTGCACGAGAAGAAGCTGTCGTCGCTGCAGCCGATGGTGCCGCTGCTGGAGGCCGTGATCCAGTCGCAGCGTCCGCTGATCATCGTTGCGGAAGATGTTGAAGGTGAGGCTCTTGCGACCCTCGTCGTCAACAAGCTGCGTGGTGGTCTGAAGATCGCTGCCGTCAAGGCTCCGGGCTTCGGTGACCGCCGCAAGGCCATGCTGCAGGACATCGCCATTCTGACCGGTGGTCAGGTGATCAGCGACGATCTGGGCATGAAGCTGGAGAACGTCGGGCTCGACATGCTGGGCCGCGCGAAGAAAGTGATCATCAAGAAGGATG
>NZ_JBOFBI010000417.1:0-26680 GCF_051645465.1 Tabrizicola sp.
GAACCAGCGACAAATTTTAATGAGCAAGACCCAGATGATTTGCCATTTTAATTTTATACAAATGAGAAGACTTCTTCGCCACCCCCCGCGGCCGCCTGATCCTCCTCCGCTCCACCGCTGGCCAACTTGGCGACGACCCCGCCACATCCCCAGCCCTCGCCGCCGCCCGGGACATCGACGCCTGCCTCGCCGACGCCATCCTTGCCGCCCTTCCCTGACACCCCGTTAGCGTCACCAAGCTTGCCGCACCCCCAACCCCCCGCTACACCGGAACAAACCGCCCTGGGGGACAGATGTCTGACAAACTGCAGTTCAAAGACCGGCTCCTGAGCCTCGGCCTCGCCCGCGTCTCGGAAGCCGCAGCCCTCGCCTCGGCCCGCCTCATCGGGCGCGGCGACGAGAAAGCCGCCGACCAGGCCGCCGTCAACGCCATGCGCGACCAGCTGAACCTCCTCGACATCAAGGGCGTCGTCGTCATCGGCGAAGGCGAGCGCGACGAGGCCCCCATGCTCTTCATCGGCGAAGAGGTCGGCACCGGCCAGGGCCCCGAGGTCGACATCGCGCTCGACCCCCTCGAAGGCACCAGCCTCACCGCCAAGGACATGCCGAACGCGCTGACCGTCATCGCCATGGCCCCGCGCGGCACGCTCCTCCATGCGCCCGACGTCTACATGGAGAAGCTCGCCATCGGCCCCGGCCACAAGCCCGGCACCGTGACCCTCGCCATGTCCCCCTCCGAACGCGTCTCGGCCCTTGCCGCCGCCAAGGGCTGCTCGACCGAGGACATCACCGTCTGCATCCTCGACCGCCCCCGGCATGAGGACCTCATCGCCGAGGTCCGCTCCACCGGCGCCGCGATCCGGCTCATCACCGATGGCGACGTGGCCGGCGTCATGCACTGCGCCGAGCCCGAGATCACCGGCATCGACATGTACATGGGCTCGGGCGGAGCCCCCGAAGGCGTCCTCGCCGCAGCAGCGCTCAAGTGCATGGGCGGCCAGTTCTTCGGCAAGCTTCTCTTCCGCAACGACGACGAGAAATCCCGCGCCCGCAAGGCCGGCATCACCAACTTCGACCGCGTCTACACCCGCGACGACCTCGTCCGCGCCGACGTGATCTTCGCCGCGACCGGGGTAACCTCAGGCTCCCTCCTCGCCGGCATCAAACGCGAACCCGGCTGGGTGACGCTGGAGACGATCCTGATGCGGTCGAAGACCGGTTCGGTCAGGAGGATGACGTACAAGAGCCCGCTGAAGTAGGGGCGGTCACGCCGCCTCAGCGCAGCCCCCGTTCGCCCACCGAGACCAGCAGATCGACCTTCCGAAGCGCCTCACTGACCACACGGGCCGGAACATCCCGCAAACGCGCCTGCGGGCTGACCAGCCACAGCGCTCCCGTCGTGCCATCCCCGGTGGAACCGTGATAGACACGGACGCCAGCGTCAAACTTGAACCGGACTCCGCCCAGTTTTAGGTGCAGCTCCGATTCGAATCCCGACCGCCAACCCGCTGTCCGCGCCAGCCCCACAAGCGGCGCGGCGCTCACCAGTCGCCCAGAGAACTGCCCGACCCTGCATCCTGACAGCTCGCTTTCCTCTGGACGATAGACCTCGCGGCCCGCCTGCAGAAACGGCTGGCTTATCCCCTCAAGCTGCAGCTTGCTACGCCATCGGCGCGCAAGATCGGCCGGTCCGTCAACCGGATGCCAAAGGCGAACCACATCCGCCTCGCCAAACGCATGGCTCGTTCCCTCCAGATCCGTCCAGCCACCCTCAGCTTTCGCAAGCGCGGTGAAAGACCCGCCTTCCGGCGGCGACACTTCCCAGACGAGGTGCCTGGCAAGCGCCCAGCCTTCTTTCCGGCCCGGACCCAATCGACGGGCCCAGACGGTTGCTAGAACTGGCTCCGGCAAGGCAAGCAGCCCCTCGATGGCGGCGGCAAAGGGCTTAAGCATATCCTTCGGCACCGGTAGCGAGGGATCAAGTGCAAGCAGGCGATCCGGTTGGGCCGCAAGCGCTGTCCGCGCCGATTTTCGGGCGCGTTCAAGCTTCTTGCAAACCCCTGCGTGCTGGCACTCGACCGCAACCGCATCCAGCGCGCGCAGCGCCTCGGGCCGGGGTTCCGTGACCGAGGCGTTCGCAAACCGGATGCTCAAAGACTGCGACGGGACCGACTTGGTCTTCGCGTCCGGTGCCACAGCCGCCATGCGCCACAGTTCCCCCAAGCTCTCCAGGCACCAGCTTTCTGCCCGCGACAGCCCCCACAGGGCGGCCCGCTCGATTACTGCGCAGTCACCCAACGGAAATGCCCCGTCACTGACATATGGCGTCCGCTTGTCGGCAATCGCGCGCAGCCGTTCTTCCGCACGGACAAAGACGCTGCGGGCAAAGTCGGCGTAGCCCGGAAACTCATCCAAATAGCGCATCCGGATGGCGTGCCGGTCATCGGGTTCCATGTCGAAGGAATAGCCGTGTTCGGCCACAACCCAGTCGCGCAACTTCAACGGCGGTAAGGCCAGCAGGAAGGCCCATTCGTCCCGCTCGAGGTCACCTTTCACGGTCGCGAGCAACTGATCGATGGATTGCCGCTGCAACGCTGGATCATCGGCAAGGCGGGCCGCAACAACAACCCTCGCCTTGTTCTGGCTCCTACCCCCATCGGCAAGCGGGGCAAGCTGTGCCAATCCGGCAAGCGCCTCCCTGTGCGGCATGTCCGCAAGCCCGGCTATCAGCCGCCAGAGGCAATCTCCGATCCGTCGGTTACGCCCGGTGGTCCGGGTCTCGTCCGCGTACCAGACCGGCGGGGCAAATTCGGGGGCTGTGCTGTTGGCAAGCAACACCTCGATGCCGCTGGAAAACACCTCAGGCCCGATGCTGACGGGCCGCGTCAGCTCATCTATGGATTTGGCAAGCGCACGAGAGCGGTGGGCTCCAATCGGCAGCGCTCGGTCGTCATAGCGCCACACCATTGGAAGCAGCTGGCCAAGCTCAGCTGCAGATAGCGCCGCGAGCAGATCCCCGCGCTCGCGATAGTCGTCCGGGGTGGGACGACGACCTTCTAGCATGGCCAGGACCTGCTGGAGTAATTCGTCAGTCATCCCCAATCTCCTCTCCAGTCGTCTATAAATCAAGGCATACCTACGGTACCCAATACGGGGAAGAATTCGAGGCCGATATCGGTTGTTTTCCCTCCACTAATAGGTTGAATCGTACATTCTCTCTATCGGTGAACGGCCATAAGTCCATCGCCGTCCCAACCAAGATACACCTGCTTCGGGCGTGGACTCTTGTCCACCTCGAAGAGGGCGGATCGGGTTAAGCAGACCAGCAAAGGCCCAGCAGAAGTTACCACCCCCTTAACGACCCCCCAACCCCTTGATTTCCCTCACCCCACCCCCTTGTCCCACCGTGGGACACCCCTTCCCCCTTGCCAGCCGGTCCCCTTTGCGGCACCCCTAGGCGATGGCCCCCTTCCTGAACGTCGAGACCTCGCTCACTGGCCGCCGCTGGGTCGGCCCTGACCCTGCCCAGGACCGGCTCGCCGAAGGCATGGCCCAGCAGACCCGCCTCCCCCTCCCCCTCTGCCGCATCCTCGCCGCAAGGGGCATCCCCCCCGAGGACGCCCCCGCCTTCCTTGCGCCCTCCCTCCGGGACCTCCTCCCCGATCCCCTCACCCTGAAAGACATGGCCCCCGCCGCCGACCGCCTCCTCCGGGCCGTCGCGGCCAGGGAACGGATCGCCGTCTTCGCCGACTACGATGTCGACGGCGGCGCCTCTGCGGCCCTCCTCCTCACCTGGCTGCGATCTTTCGGGCTGCAAGCCACCCTCTACATCCCTGACCGGATCGACGAAGGCTACGGCCCCAACGTCCCCGCCATGACCCAACTCGCCGCCGCCCACGACCTCATCCTCTGCGTCGACTGCGGCACCCTCTCCCACGACCCCATCGCCGCGGCCAAGGCCGCCGATGTCGTGATCCTCGACCACCACCTGGCACTCGAAACCCTGCCCGCAGCGCTCGCCATCGTGAACCCCAACCGCCAGGATGAAGACGGCACCCTCGCCCATCTCTGCGCTGCCGGAGTGGTCTTCCTCCTCCTCGTCGAGGCCAACCGCCGCCTGAAAGCCGCAGGCGAGCAGGTCCCCGACCTCATGGCCCTTCTCGACCTCGTGGCGCTGGCCACCGTCGCCGATGTAGCCCCCCTGATCGGCGTCAACCGCGCCTTCGTCCGGCAGGGGCTGAAGATCATGGCCCGCCGCGACCGCCCCGGCCTCCGCGCCCTGGCCGACGTCGCCCGGATGGACCAGGCACCCACGCCCTATGCCCTCGGCTTCCTCCTCGGCCCCCGCGTCAACGCTGGCGGGCGCATCGGCCAGGCCGACCTCGGCGCGCGGCTTCTGGCCACCGACAACGCCATGGAGGCCGCCCAGCTTGCCGCCCGCCTTGACCAGCTCAACAGCGAACGGCGCGAGATCACCGAACGGGTGCGTGAAGAGGCCATGGCCCAGGCCGAAGCACGCGGCCTCGACGGCCCGCTCGTCTGGGCCGCGGCCGAGGGCTGGCACCCCGGCGTCGTCGGCATCGTCGCGGCCCGGCTGAAAGAGGCCGCGAACCGCCCCTCTGTGGTGATCGGGTTCGAGGGCGATGACGGCAAAGGCTCGGCCCGCTCGATCCCCGGCGTCGACCTTGGCGCGGCGATCCAGCGGGTCGCGGCCGAAGGGCTGATCGTGAAGGGCGGCGGCCACAAGATGGCCGCAGGCCTCACCCTGACCCGCGCGCAGCTGGAACCCGCCATGGCGCGCCTGGCCGAGCTTCTCGCCCGGCAAGGTGCCGCGAGCTCGGGCCCCCAGGACCTGCGGATCGACGGCCTTCTTGCCACGTCGGCCGCAACAGTCGCGCTGATCGAAGAGATCGAGAACGCCGGCCCCTTCGGCGCCGCAGCCCCCGCACCCCGCTTCGCCTTTGCCAATGTCGCCGTCACCGCCCGCAGAATCGGCGAGAGCCACCTGAAGCTCTCAATCTCCGACGGCGCAGGCCCCGCGCTGGACGCCATCGCCTTCGGAGCCTTCGACGGCCCCCTTGGCCCGGCACTGGAAAACCCCGGTCACCGCCGCTTTCATCTGGCCGGCAAGCTTGAACTGAACCACTGGAACGGGCGCACCCGGGTACAGCTGCGCCTCGACGACGCGGCGCCCGCATAACCGTGCCCGCATAACCGCGAAAGACAGGCAAGATTCCCCTTGCAGAACCCCCGCGCCCGAATTAGACACCGCCCCACCGAAAGCGTGGCCCGTTCGTCTATCGGTTAGGACACCTGGTTTTCAACCAGGTAAGAGGGGTTCGACTCCCCTACGGGCTGCCAATTTCTTACCTTAAGCTGTTGTTTTTAATAAGAAAAAGTGCCTCGAGCTTCTTTTGTCCCGCCAGTAGTCCCACCACCTGGGATCGGCGAGAATCTGCCAACCCGTTCGCTGCGCCCACCAAAGCAACCGCCTGATCTCCTCTCGGCTGTGGTGGTTACGGCCTAGTTTGCCGTTGGACCCAAGATCTCTTGAACACTCAATATCCGCAGTTACGTCCGTTACAATCTCTGGGGCCTTGGCCGCCGCGGCCGCAGGTGTCCAACTCTGCGCCGTTGACGTGTTCGCTCTGGGGTAACTCAATATCCCTTCCGTCTGCAGACCGGCGGCTTAGCTGACGCATGCAAGCAGTCGCAAAGGGGGGAAGCCGCCGACACCAAAAACGTCGCAGTGGGGGGAGGCCGTGTGGAAACTCGCCTCAGTTTATGCGCACATAGCCGTTGCCGACCAAGGTGGTGTTCCTTGAGCCAGGAAACGGCCAGATCGTTCTGACGGGCGCGCGGCATCGACCGTTTCGGGCCCTAGATCAGCCGGGGATTGCCTTCATCAGCCCCTTGATGCCGATCAACGAGGTCATTCGCTTGATGTTGTAGGCCAAGACGTTCAGCGCGAATTCCGTCCTCACGTTCTTCAGCCGCCGGGTGAGGAAGTGGCTCGGGCCCATCCATGCCTTGAGGGTGCCGAAGGGGTGCTCGACCGTCGAGCGACGGATCATCATCGGTGCCGACGTGCCGCGCCGCCGGGCATCGGCCGCTTCGATCAGGTGTTCATGCTCCCACCGGGTGATCCGCCGTTCCCGGCCGGTCGTGCAGCGGCTCTTAAGTGCGCAGCCCCTGGCAGGCCGTTGTCCAATAGCGCCGCAGCTTGAGGCCATCCTCTTCGGTGGTGTAGCGGTAGGTCAGCACCTGGCCAGCCGGGCAGCGGTAGATGTCGGCTTCCGCCTCATAGGCAAAGTCGGCCTTCACATAGCGCCCTTCGGACCGGCTGCCGGATGTATCAGGGCGCGGCACGGTCGCGGTGATGCCAGCCTCGTGGCAGCTGAGGACTTCGCGGGAGCTGATGTAGCCTTTGTCTGCAAGGATGTGCAGATTCTCGCGCTTGAGGACTGCCTTTGCCTTCGTCGCCATCGCGGTCAAGAGATCCCGGTCGTGGCCCTGGTTCGTCACTTCATGCGTCACGATCAGATGGGTCTCGGCATCGACCACGCTCTGGACATTGTAGCCGACATGCCCGCTGTGCTGGGCGCGTGTCGCCATGGCGCGAGCATCGGGATCGGTCAAGGATATCTGCCCGTCGGGCAGATCGACCAAGGCCTGCTTCACGGCCAGAAGGCGTTCGATTTGCTGCCGGACGCGGCGATATCGGCTGGTCAGATGGGCAGCCCTTTCGGCCCGCACCTCGCCGATCTCCTGGCGATCAATCCTGTCGGCTTCCTCGATATAGCGCCCGACCTCGGCCTCCAGACGGGCAAGATTGCTGGCCACCTTGGCCTTGGTGAAGTTCCGGTCGCGATTGTTGACGGCTTTGAACTTGCTGCCGTCGACGGCCACGCAATCGCCCTTCAGCACACCGACCCGGCGGCAAAGCTCCACGAACTCTGCGCAGGTGCGGCGGATGGCAGCCCCGTTGTCGCGCCGGAAATCCGCAATGGTCTTATGGTCGGGCACGAGGCGACCGGTCAGCCACATCAGCTCGACATTCCGCCCCGCCTCACGTTCCAGCCGACGGCTGGACGGGATGCGGTTCAGATAGCCATAGATGAAAAGCTTGAGCAGGACAGCCGGATGATAGCCAGGCCGACCTGTTCGCGCCGCCGCATGGCGATGAAAGCCAAGCCCCGCCAGGTCGAGTTCATCGACGAAGAGATCGACGACACGAACCAGATGGTCTTCGCCAATCCAGTCCTCCAGCCGCTCAGGAAAAAGCACCGTCTGATCCCGGTCCACACCTTCGATGAAGCCTGCCATGCCAGTCCTCCCAAACTTGCTAAACTATAGCACAAAAAGGAGTTTTTACGCAGTCTGGGGGGAAAGCGGACCCGAGCAGGTGCGGCGTTGCAGGTGCAGCATCGTGCAATAGCGGTCACTCGCAGCGGCTCACAGGCACCGCTTACTCTAAACCAGGTCCAGCGGACGTTGCACCCAATCCAAAGACTTTCGCAACTGATCAAAATCTAGCCATATCAGATGCGGTCCATGCTTGCAAGTCTCCATCAGCCTCAGCGCGTCGATACGCCAATTTTGCCATCCAATCACGTGACCTCTCATTTGGATGATCGCGCGCTAGTTCTTTCAGCGCAAGATAGGCGTCTTCACCAGTAATTTCAGCCAATAGACTGAAGATCGCGTTCCTTCCATCTTGGGCGTCATCACGGAGAACAGGTGAGTAAACCCCCGTGCCTGCGCGCTCAATATCTTCCGAGCTACGGATGTAGCGATGCATTAGTATGTAGAGTCGCTTGAGAAAAGTAGCAGATCGATAACTCCCGATGGCCGGTCCTCTTCCGGCACCATGACGTCCACCCATCAGCGCGGTTACAAAGAGTTGTGCTGACTTTGATGCCTCAGCGTCGCCTTTGCTCTCTAACCATGCCTCTAGGGCAGGTACGCCTGCCTCGGCATCCGTATCGACCCAAAGCGCAAAGAGGCTTGCGGCGTTTCCGGTATCTATGTCGCGCTCAATCCGTGCCCTTGCAAAATCAGCCATGCGATCGCCGGATGCACTGCCGCTTCGCAATATGTGGAGCGAGTAGCGCAGCGTATCAGCATGAATAGCTCCGGAACTCTCCATCTCACTCAGGAGGTGCTCGACCAGCGAGCAGTGAAGCCAAGGTGCGTGGTAGACGATATCGTGCAAGATATGGTGCGGGGCGTTCTCTGGGCTTGAGTTCTCAAACTCCCAGCGAATCTCCGGCACAAAGGCATCTAATACAAGCCCGCCCCGCGCCCTGTAAGCTGCCTCCAACCAAGTTGGAAAACCATTCAGCTCCCACGTTGCGTAGCGCAACATGTGCTTGAATTCCACCTCAGATAGGCTGTCGAAAAAGTCTTCTGCTTCCCGTGCTTCGATCTCAAGCCCAACAAGCCCGAAAACTACCGCGTAGGGGGTGCCGTTCGAATGCACTCCTTCAGACCTCAGCGTTGGTCTATAGATCCGCCAATGCGCAATAGCCGCATCTCGATATGCGCGAGCGACATCCTCTCCAAAGTCGCGGATCAAGGCCTCCCAGGCAGCACCGCCATGCCGATCAGTTCTACGGCCGTCTTTCTCGATTTCTGACAACAACCAAAGATGGTCATAGGTGATCTCCCCCGGCGCGGCGCCATTTGGGCTGCGAATCCGATCAGGGTTGGATTGCAGTTCCCTGATCCAGCGCGTCCTATCTTCGGCCTGCTTCTTGCGTTTTAGATCCTGTTTCCGTTGGCGCTTTCTTTCTCTTCTTTGAAATGCTTCCACCTCTTGTGATTTTGATGCATCGAGGAGTTCCTCCAAGCGTATCAACAGAGATGCTTCACTACCGACAGCCGACCAAAGTGCATCGAGCGATGAGGCCGGTAGGTCATTCGACCTGCAGATGCGATACGCAAGCGAAACAGCAATCAGTCGATCGTCTTCCTCTGGCCGCTCGGTGACGAAACCTATCACGCGCTCAAGATCACCGGCTCGGAAACTCCAGAAATGACCCAAGTACTGGATGGGCCAGTCATCTGTCAGTTTCTCCCCCTTTTCCTCCCGCAATCGGCGGGCGGCTTCCACGCTGCTCCAAAACAGCGCATCGTTCAGTTCAGGCCATCTTGCCAGGCGCTCCGCAAGTTCCTCCTTCCGGTCGCTGAAGTCGACGTCATGCCAGTACCGGGCGGCGGGTACTTTCAACATGACTTCTATTGATGCGGGTGAAAATGCCGCTGTCGCACGTTGCGAAACGAGGCGCTCGACGGAGTGCAGGGCCGGCGCCAACAGCCAAGCGAATTCCTTCGACACTTGGCATTCGCGGTGCTCTATCAGAGGTGCTCGACCAAGGAAGTCGTTCAAACCGCTTGCAAGCACAGAAAGTGGACCTTCTGTTCCGGCTCTCTCAGCCGGAAGGCGGTCGATCATAGCATGGATTGCCTCCGTAAGGCCGCTTGTTTGAAATCTTTCATATGGCGGAAGAATCTCTATTGATCCCAGCAAACGCCGAACGCTTGCCAAATCGGGCGCACAGTTATGCAGAATTTCTGCGAGAAGTCGTCGATCCAGCCTATGCATGTTTATTGGGTACCTCCAAGAGCGAGTCCCACAGTGTGTCTCGTTGTTCTTTGGAGCCAGTCGTAAACACGGCTCGAGTAGCTGCGATGCGGGCATAAAGCCCGCGCGATCTGCTGCGAGCTATGTCTAGCAACAGCGGCAGGCAATCGGTCATCTGACCCTGCCAAACCAAGCGCCCCAAGAAGAAAAGTGCGTCGTCGTTCTCGGCATGTCGTTCAACCAGCGCTGCGACATCAGAGGAAAGGTCGGCATGGGCAATTCGGGCGATCGCGTCATTGTCGCGCGCTCCGCGATCATCTTTGCCCTCCGCAATCTGTTCGACGATACTGTGGAAAAGGCTTCTGCGTTCTTCGACAGGTAGGCTCGCGACATCGCCGCCTTCGACCGCTATCTCAGGGCGAATGGCCGTTACCTCGCGACGAATTCGGTCATCGAGCAAAACCAGCCACGGCAGCATCGGGCGAAAGCGGGGAGTAAGTATCCGTTCCCCGTACTTCTCTCTGATGAGCATCGCTTCGATTTCAGCTCTTCGCTCCGGGTTCGCCAGTTGGTCGGCAAACCATTCGGCCGCCAACAACTCGCGAATGTCTCGATGCCTGAATCTAACCACTCCGTAGACCGCGTCGGTGAACAGGGTGCAGTCGAGCAACGCCACGACGTTCTCTCGGGGCCAGTCGGGCAAGACTTCTATCGGATCAAATCCGCGCTCGTCGTTCGCAGAGCCAGGAACGCGTATCTCTGCCTTGCCAGTCAGGATCACTGAAGCTGCGATGCGTCCAACAGCTTCGGGAAGTATGCTCGGATCTATTGAGCAAGCCGTCCAGTTAATCCCATCGAGTTGGACAGCGATACTATGCTTAAGATACCCTAGTCGCCCACCCAGCTGTCGGTCAGACCGCCATTTTGTGAGAATTCCGAGCAGATCATAGGGCCGGCTCGACAAACTGGACAAACCCGCTTTTTTGATCTCCTGCATCATCTCTTCGATGTCGCTCGCCCCAAGATGAGCGGCAAACATCCTGATGTCATCTTCATCGAGATCGTCGAGGATGACGACATCGATCGAGTTGGTCAGCTTATTCGGATCAGACATGCCTGTTTGGACAGCTTCCTCGATCTCTTCTTCGCCAATTTCGTTAGCTTTAGGAGATTCGTATGGCAACAGCTGGTCCAAGAGCTGCCGATCCGTTCGGGCGCGCCAAGCATAACTCCGACTCGAAATGATGATGTAAGCACGTTCTCGGGCATCTGCTATTCTCGCTGCAAATGCTCGCATGGCCTCTTCGAACGCCAGAGGGTCCTGAAGAAGTGCTTCGTCTACGGAATCGAGAAAGAACCAAGCATCATCTTCGGACCCAATCCATTTCTCGAAGCTCTCGGCGTCTCCGACGTCGAACGCAGATGCGAAAGCCTCTCTTATATTCTCGATCCTGATGAAGAACGCATACCTGCCGCGCTCGGCCGAGTATCGGGCACGTGCGAGCATTTCGTGCGTTTTGCCGGCGCCTGCGTCTGCGATAATCACGCAGCGCCGCTTCTCTTCGATTACCTCCCAACCGCTGCTGTTCTTGCCAAAAAGGTATGGGTGAACAGCCTCGCTGTCGGTGCTTTCGTCGTCCGACGGTGACAAAGTCGGAGAAAAGCGCCTCACCAACGGAACAATTGGTTCGCGACCGCTCATGCAACGCCTCCTGGTGCGTTGGGATAGAGAAGGGGAAACCACCGCTCAACTACGTCCGTCGGAAACGCGAGTCGAAGGGGCGCACGATGGTCTGCTGCGACTAGCATCCCACGCTTCAGAAGCGCCGATGTGACCTTGCGAGCGGCACGCTCTTCGTAGTTCGTGAGCATTGGAATCTTTGCGCGCTCCACTTGCCCGGCAAGTGCTGCCTCTCGCAAGACCATGAAGCTTCCCCTCTCTAGCCGCTTCGCACGAACTTCCTCCTCGATATGGATATCCATACGGCGCAGAAGCTGCGCAGGGTCAAGCAAACCTTCCATGAACGCCACCTGATCAATCGAGCGCTCAAGAAAAAACCTGCAGAACGAGAGCAATCCGGATTGGGTGAGATTTCCGCGCCCGTCGCGGTCGCCATGTCGCGGATGATCTGCGGCCGCCAGGCGTGACTTATACTCTGCCTCTTCGCGTGCGAGACCGCGAGCGACGGACCAAAGGCTTGTCCCGATCCCGAGCCGCTTTAGAAGCGCGTGCGACATCAAGCGCGCGACGCGGCCGTTACCGTCAAGAAAGGGGTGGATCCATAGGAAGCGATGGTGAACGGCTCCGACGGATTGAATTTGGCGCAGCCGACTTAAAGGAGGGGAAGTGTACGCCCGGTCGAAACGGACGAGAAACCGCGGCACATCCGCGTTTGCTGGTGGAACGTGCCGCCCGACCTCGACATCAATACGTCGAAATTGACCAGGAACGACTTGATGCCTTTCACCGGTACTTTGATTTTCGACCCATAACATATCGTCAGGCAAACGGTCACAGAACTCCTTGTGAAGCCAACGTGCATAAGCCGCAGTCGCTGGCCAGACTGCCGGGTCGCGACCTTCGTCGATCATCCTCTGGACATGGATATGCGCGACGGCCTCTAGCTGCAGGTCACGCTTCTTGGGTTCGCTCGAGAAATCATCTGCCAACGCGCGTTCGATGTCGCGAGGATGCGTGTTATGACCCTCAATTAGATTCGAATAATAACAATTCATCGATCGCACGAGGTCACCGACTGACCGCTGAAGGATCGGATGAATCCTTTTTGCCAGCCCGCTGGCGCTTTCTGCGAGGTTGAGCGCGCTGTCTTCAAGCGCCTGAAGAGCTGCCTCTTCTGGCAGCATCGGTTCCATCATGGTCACATCCATGGTGGCTTTGTGCCGGTTTCTGTGCCGGTTGTAAAGCTATGAATATCCGTTGCTTATTGTATTTTTTTCTTACTGTTTGTGCCGGTTAGCTTGCCGCCAGAGGCAGTGAGCTCGTGCTTTACCTTTGGTTGCGCGATGTGGGCTTGCCCACGAACCGTCGCTCCAAGCTTTGCGGTACTGACGGTCGAACTCCGGCGCATGCTGTACCATAGGTTGAACGGCGGATTCCGGTAAAGCTACGCTGCAGCAGATTGTCAGCGACGAACGGTCGCTAGGGTCGCGTATCCAGTTCTCGCTTGATACAAAGGTGAGCGCACATCGTGTCGAGCGAAAAGGGCCGCAGTCGGTCCACTAGCTGAGGATTGCCGACCTGACTTGGCCCCGGCCAAGCAGCTTCGCGAACCTCCTGTAGTCCTGATGTTCGCGTTGCCAGCGTCCTGCGACGACAGCCGGATTTACCTGAGCCTCAAGAGCAAGCGCCATGATGCCCTCCGTGTCGAGATCTTCAGAAGCATACTTCTTCCAGAGTTTTGCGGGTATCAGCGTATCCTGTGCAAAGCGGTCGGCTTCATCTTCGACATCGTCCGCACCCTTCAGGTCGAGATCGTCAACAATCACGGGCCGATCAGCACTCAGGTGACGGGTAACGTGGCAGAATTCATGCAGCAACGTAAACCAGAAATTGTCTAGGCGATCATGACGAAGAGTCATTGCTATGACCGGGGTGGTATCACTTCTACGTAGGGCGGCCCCGTCCAGGTATGTTCCGGGAAGATGCTCAAGCGCCACGAAGACGATCCCGTAGGCTTTCAAGGTCGGTGCGACACGTGACAGACCATCGTCGTGTTGACTTAGGCGCGCAAGCTCATCGCCCCATTCGGGTTTGATCGAAGATACTTGGGCTGACATCTTTACGGCATCGGCTTTTGCAACGACTGCAGCACACCATGCCTGCAAAGCGGCGACGTCAGTCTTCGCATTCGTGCGTTCGGTTCGGGTCTTTCGCAGGAGTGCCGGTGATGCTGACGGCGGAAAGATGCGACCAATAAACTGCTTATAGGATTCTCGTGGCTTGAGGACGCCGAATGTCTTGAGCTTGTCCAGCGCAGCTTTGGAAGGGCTATTCTCCTTCGCAGACGCTTGTCGCAACGAAGGAGCAATCAGTGAAGCTGCCGGGATTCCGAGGTGCTGATTCAGGGCGCGCATCATGTCGATCGATAGGTCGCGTCGGCCAGACAGTACCTCGGAAACCCGCGCGCGCGAGCCAATGTAGGGTTCGAGATCCCGGGGCAGCAGCCCAAGCTGATGCATCCGGAACCTTATCGCGTCGACCGCCGTCGGCGAAGGAAGCTCATATTGGCTTTTCTCCCATCGTTCCACGAGCATCTGGATGACTTCTAGCTCGTCCAGCGATTTTGCGTCGGACTTTGAAAGGAGTTCCGATGCTCTGGCGAGAAACGCCTCGTAGGCCTCTTCAGATCGGATCGGATGGATTTTCATGCCGACCTCCGAGGTGTTGTGTTGGCGTCGTGGGTCGATGACGTAGTGCGTGTGACGGACTCGATCATGGCGATACCCCTATGGAAGTTGAAGGCGACAACGGCGCGCAGGCTGTCGTCGATTGAAATGCTGGCCCGGCCATCACGCCAGCTTGCGTGAGGATAGGTTGCCCCTAACTCCTCTGCGGAGTTCCAGCGCCCATCCTCGAGTTCTGCGCAAAGTGCCGCGCATGCGCCGCGCGCGGCAGGCAAATCGCTCGCCGCCGCAAGCAGTTTGGGCACTCCCATGAGCTTCATTGGTCCCCAAGCAAGCGGCACTCGATCCTCTGAGTATAGTTGATCCCGTTTTGGGATCAACCCCCTTGTCAGCGCGCGGTGGATATGAGAAGTAATGAGTGTTCCCAATATGGGATCGGAAAGGATCGATTCGCATCATGACCTCCGACGCTGCTCACTCCAATCTCAAGGCCAGCACGGGCCGCGACGGCGACCCCGTGCGCGAAGGTCCGGGGAACCACCTCGGCCCCTTTGTCACCGTCTACTACAAAGAGACCCCATTCGAACTAAGGCGGGGCGTTTACACCACCGAAGAACTGATCACAGTCTTCTCGGCCCCGGCCGGTTACCTGCTTGACCTGATCGGGCAGGATGGCGAGTTCCGCGAGTTGAAACCCGGCGAAAAGATTAAGATCCGCAAGGACATGGAGTTTTCCTCGCACCCGCCGGCGGGGCACTCGTCGTGAGCAACTTGGCCTCAGAACTGCAGAAGCTTCGTCGGATCTGTCGACGGGCCGAACTCTACGAAGATGGCGGGCAGCCGCTCGTCCATCTTCCCGAGTTGCGGGTCACTCACGCGGGCGATTTGGAGGTGGTCGACGGCTTGCTATGCCCTCGCCATCATAGCGGCTACGCTACCCGTCTGTTCCTGTCGAGGCCGTTTCCGGACCGTGGCCAGAACTGGACAACACACAACATCCTCGGCGCGCTTTGGCACGCTATGTCGTGGAACGGTGTCGAAGCTGATCTCAGCTGGGACGAGATCCTCGGCGCGCACCTGAGGCCTTTGCAATGACCGTATGCGTCAAGATCGATGGCCGACTGCTTGATGCTGTACGTGGGGACCTCGAGCGACCACATGCCTTCGCTTACGAGCGTGTGGGCTTCTTCACGGCCGGTGCCGCAGACCTCGAGGGCCGATTGCACCTCATGATCCAAACCTACACGCCAGTGGCGGATGAGGACTATGAGGTCGATCGAAAGGTGGGAGCCAAGATTGGCTCAGCGGCCATGCGAAAGGCGGTACAGTCGGCCTATCGGCCTGCAGCCTCACTCTTGCACGTCCATTCCCACGGCGGCCGCGGCAAGCCCAGGTTCAGTGGTGTTGATCTTCACAGTGCCAACTACTTTGTCCCTGGCTTTTTCGAGACCACGCCGCGCATGCCACACGGCTTACTGGTTCTGAGCGACAACGCGGCCACAGGACTTCTTTGGCTCGCCAGCGACCGCCCGCCGGTAACCATCGATCAGTTTCAACGCATCGATGCGCCGACGCAAAATGAATGGGGATGCCGATGAACTGGCTTGATCGACAGAGTTTCCTCGGACTGAAGAGTGACGAGCGTCTGGCTGGGGCGACCATCGGGCTGGTCGGACTGGGTGGCGGCAACTCGCATGTGGCTCAGCAATCGGCTCACCTTGGGATCGGTGGTTTTGTTCTCATCGACGACGACATCATTACTCTAACCAATCTCAACAGGCTGGTTGGCGGAAAGCGAGACGATGTCGAACTGAAGCGACCGAAAGTAGAAATTGCGGCCAGGGTCATCCTCGAGGTGAACCCAGACGCACGGATCACTAAAGCCTTGGCAAGGTGGCAGGAGGTAGGTCACCTCCTGAAGGGCTGTGACGTCATTGTTGGCGGCCTCGATCACATTGGATCAAAGGACGAGTTGGAAGCCTTTTGTCGCCGCTTCATGATCCCCTACATTGATATGGGCATGGATGTGACCCCGCTGCCGGACCGTTCGCAAAGCCTGGTCAGCGGGCAGGTGGTTCTGTCTATGCCTGGAGAGCCCTGCTTGAGATGCCTGCAACTGATAACGGACGAACGGTTGAAGGCGGAAGCTCAGCGATATGGCGCTGCCGGAAGCAGACCTCAGGTTGTTTGGCCGAATGGTGTGCTTGCTTCCACAGCGGTCGGTTTGGTTGTTCAACTACTGACTCCTTGGATGGCACAGCCGCCCCGGAGCGCCTACTTCGCCTACGATGCCAACCTGGGAACGGTGGTGCCGTCCGATCGTTTGGCGCGGCGGCAAGGCAGGCCCTGCACACATTATCCCGCTAAGGCGGTCGGCGACCCGATGTTCGACGTTCGTCGATATCTTGAACGACTGGATAGTTCGCCACGCCAAGACGACGGGTCAACGAAGGATTAGTTATTTGCGCCTTCATCGCATGCAGCGGAGAAGCCCTTGTAAACATAGCCCCCTGGACGGGGGCAGAGGATTAGTGAAACGAAAGATCAAAGGAGGTTAGGTGTGACACGGATGAACAAGAACGGTAGCTACCGCAGCGCTAAGTCGGGCCGCTACGTCGCAAAGGCGTACGGCGCATCTCACCGCAAGACGACCGTGAAAGAAAGCCCCGGTCGCAGTGGATCGACCGGCGGCCAATACCGCAGCGCTATAACCGGCCGGTTCATTGCAGCAAAAAGGGGCAAGGCCAACCCGCACATAACGTTGCGCGAGAAATAGGCACCCATATCTCGGTGCCCGAGCGGCAACATCATGCGCATAGCCGTCCTATGTGATTGGGCGCAGAACCGGTACTATGAAGGGACAAGCCATCCGCTGCGACAATCTCGGTACAGACGGCGCAACCGGATGAAGACCACGTCCGACAGCCTTATGAACTGGCGCCGATTCTGGTCGCGAAGATCTAAAGGTCTAGGGCCTAGACAAGTGAGATTTGTGTTGCCTGACCTGCATGACAGCTTGGGGAAGGCCACACGGCAGAAACTGGCAAAGCTGAACGTCCGCCAAGGGGATGTCGCAGCGCGGCGATCTGTCACGCTTGAATGACCGGTGAGGGCCGTCTCGATCAGACGCCAGATGTCAAGATCTGCGAGCCAGATAGGTTTCCGCTCGCTTCTCGGCGAACATCGTCACCGTCCACTGTGTTGCGGCCCCTACCGCAGCGACCACGAGAACTGTGTTCAGACGACTTGCTTCCGATAAACGACCAATTGTGTCCGCGGCGATGCTGGCGACGGTGAACAAGGCAAGGCTGGCGATGATGCCAAGCACGACCTCCTTGGCGGCTTGCCAAATCCATGATCGCAGCGGTGGTGCCGGACGCGCCAGCCGCCTCGCCTTCTCGCCTAGGCACATGCCAAAATCGACGAAATAGAACATCCAGATCACGACTGCGGCGAACGAGACATAATCGAGCACGGATCTGAGGGCAAAGGCGGACACGTCCGTGCTTACCATGGGAACTGATTGCAGGTTGCGCAGGTCGAACATCGTGGTGCCGACGGTCAGTGCGACCGAGACGAAGATCGCGAGAGCCTGATACTTCCAGCCGGACGCCCGGAAGTCAGAAACACGGGACCGGACCACTTTTGGACCGCTCATGCCGGAATCGGCGCCGAAAGACCGGCTGCCACAAAATCCAGCAGGGGTCCGATCAGCGCCACGGGATCCTGCTCTGTTCCTGGTAAAGCTGCCTCGACGAAGGCGGCGGCGGTTGTGGAGCAGATGACGCTGATCACGGCAAAATCGATGCGCGCGCGCAACAGCGCCAGAGGCATTTCGGGCATGTAAGGCCCGAACAGCGCGATCAGCTCCTCGGTGTCCTGAACAGTCTTCTGCTCCAGCGCGCGCGCCAGTGAGGCGGCCTCGCCCAGCACGATCCGCGACAGGAGGCGAGCACCTGCCGGTCCCCAGTCGGGATAGCGCAGCGGCATGGTCAGGAGCGGCAGGAACGCGAGCGCCACGGCTTCTCGCATGCCGCCCCTGGGCGCGCCAAGAGCGATGCCCTGCAACTGCAGATCAGCCTCGCTGACCGGCTCACGAATGGCGGCGATGACACGGTCGAGTGCGGCACCCAGCAGCGTCTCGCGGTCGCCGAAGTGATAATGCACCGCCGCCGTGTTCTTCTGCCCGGTCGCCTCACCGACGGCCCGAAGACTGACGCCGTGGATGCCGCGCTCCGCAAAAAGCTGAATCGCGGCGATCACCAGCGCATCGCGGGTGGCGGAGGTCCGGCCAGTCGCTGCCGGGGGCTTTTCTATAGTCGCTGTCATAAGTGAACTATGCCCCCCTTGACAGATTAAAGCAAGCGCTTTATCTCATATTAAAGCACACGCTTTAGGAAGGTAACATGCCCCTCAAGTCGAACCTCAAGACGCCGCCGCCTATTATCGTCACGCATTGTGTCGTCGGCGCGGGCTTTCAGGGCCTGCCGATCGTCAAGAAGCTCCGCGAGATGGGTGAAGACGTTGTTTGCCTTGACAGCAATTCCGATGTTGGCGGCATCTGGCACACCGGGGCCTACGAGACCGCACATATCATCTCATCGCGCACTTCGACCGGCTTTCCGGATTTCCCGATGCCGGAAAGCTATCCGGACTTTCCTTCAAAAGCCGAGATGCAGCGGTACTTCCGGTCCTATGCGGATCATTTCGGCCTGATGCCGTTCATCAGCCTCGGCTCTGCCGTGACACGGATCAAGCCAGCGGATAGCGCGACCGGCTGCAGATGGCAGATCGCATGCGACAATGGGCAAGTTGTGCTCGCGCAGACTGTGACCATCGCGAACGGGCATCATTCCGAACCGGTGATTGCCGCGTATCCGGGCCAATGGACGGGCGAAACCATGCGCTCCAACCAGTACCGGACGCCGGATGTCTTCGACGGCAAGCGCGTTCTGGTGATCGGGTCAGGCAACACGGCCTGCGACGCGGCGGTTGACGCGTCACTTTACGGCGCATCGGCCGACATATCGGTCCGGCATGGGGTTTACTTCTTTCCACGCACCTTCATGGGCAAGCCGCTCGACATTCTGATGCAGGGCCTTCCCTTCAGCGCGCTTTGGCTGGAGCGCCTTGTGGGATGGGTTGTTCACAAGGCCGCAGTTGGCGATCCAGCGCGCTATGGCCTGCCGCGGCCCAGCTTTCGCATCTTTGATCGTCACCCGGTGATCAACTCGGAACTGCTGCGCCGCATCAAGCTTGGCGAGGTTGGCGTAAGGCCGGAGATCGGGAGTTACGACGGCCGCACCGTGACCTTCTCGGACGGAACATCCCGCGAGTATGACATGCTCTTCTGGGCTACGGGCTACCGCATAACCTACCCGATGTTGAAGCCGGAGGATGGGCTTCTTGACTGGGACGGCGACTTGCCGGTCGTCTGGCTGCAGCTTGCCGCACCGAAGGCGCGCGGGCTGTTTATCGCGGGGCTCGGCCAGGCGCGGACTGGCGGCGGCCCGCTGTTCGAGCTGGGCGGCTATCTGGTCGCGCGAATGATGGCGTTCGATGCCAGGGACAAGGACGGCATCATCGCGGCTGTCGAAAATCACCCGCGCATCCGCCTGGCCAAGCGCTGGTTCGGACTGAAGACAAGCGAAAAGGCGGATACACGCTCGCGCGGGTTCTACGAGCATTTGCGTGGCGGGCAGCAGTTGGCGCGTCTTCTTGACGATCTTGGTGCGCCGGACCGGACGTCCGGCAAGGGACGCTCCACGGCGCCGTCCAATCTTCAGCTCGGCGCGGAAAATCTGAAGGCGGATCCGGCATGACGGAGATCCGCACACACGAGGTTTCCGGCATCCGTCTGGCCTTCACGGATCGCGGCGACCGCGATGGACCTGTCGTCGTCCTTATCCATGGGCTCACGCAAACACTCTGCGACTGGCCCGAGGTTTTGATCCAGCCGATGCTTGAAGCCGGATACCGGGTGATCGCACCGGACATGCGCGATAGTGGCGGCTCGTCGCGACGCGAAAACCTGGCGCCACCCTTGCTGCGGATCGCCGCCGGACTGTCGCTTGGTATCCCGTTCTGTGGTCGCCCGCCTTACCGCCTGGCCGAGATGGCAGATGACCTTGTCGGGCTTCTTGATGGGCTTGCCATCCGCCGGGCCCATCTTGTCGGCATGTCGATGGGCGGCATGATTGCCCAGCACGCGGCCGTCGGGGTGCCGGAGCGGGTGGCATCGTTGAGCTGTCTGATGACTTCGTCCGGTGCGCCGGGGTTGCCGACAGCGCATCCGGATGTGACGCGCGCGATGCTGCGGGACGCCGTACCTCGCGATATCCATGCTGCGATCGAACAGGCCTTTGCATTGCGGCGGCGGCTGGCTGGCCGTGTCTCGAACGCTGACAGGGTTGAGCTGCACGCGCGCGTGACCCGCAGCATCCGGCATGGCTGGCCACCCGGCGGGGGGGCAGCGCGCCAGCTTGGCGCTATTCTGGCGGATCGCGACCGCTACCGCATGCTGCCTGCAATTGGTTGCCCCGCACTGGTCATCCATGGCGAAGACGATCCGCTGCTGCCGCTTGAGCATGGTGCCGATCTGAGTCGGCGTATCCCGGGCGCGGAGTTCGTTCAACTGCCCGGCGTGGGCCACGAAATCCTGTGCAGCACCGCAGTCGGTCTTGCAGGACATATCACCCGTCACGTTGCCGCGTCGGCGATGACAGGCACAGCATCAAGGAAAGTCAGCATATGAAACTTCTGATCATCGGCGCCGGCGTGGTCGGCCAGCACATCGCAGCCACCGCAGCAAAACTGCCGCCCTTCACGCAAGTCACGATTGCCGATCGGGACCCCACGCGCGCGCAGGCGGTTGCCAAAAGCATCGACGGGCAGTGGCAGACGATTGACGCGCTGGACTTCGACACGGTCAGCGAACAGATGCGCCAGGCAGACGTCACAGTCTCTGCGGTTGGGCCGTCGACCCGGTTCGGTCTGCCCATGCTGCGCGCCGCAATCGCTGTCGGTGGCCGTTATCTGGATATTTGCGACGACCCGCGACCGATGATGGCCATGCTCGATCTCGACGCCGAAGCGCGCAAGACCGGGGCGACAGCGATCGTCGGCGCGGGCGCAAGTCCGGGTGTCGCCAGCCTTCTCGCGGTCGAGGCAGCATCCCGGCTGGATAGCGTTCAGCGCATCCTGACGGGATGGGGCGATAACGGCGAGTCCGAAGATGACGCCGAGCTGGAAGGCGAGGCAAGTGCCGCGCTTGAGCATTGGGTCGAACAGGCGTGCGGCCAGATTCCGATCGTTAAAGACGGCCGCATCGTTGATGCAGCGCCCCTTGCGAGCGTCGATGTGGACTATCCGGGCATCGGCATGACAACGGCCCGCAGCATCGGCCATCCCGAACCTGTGACGCTTCTTCGCCGGTTTCCGCAGTTGCGGGACTCTATCAACCTGATGGATTTCCCCTCCTACATCTTTGCGTGCCTGGAGGACGCGGTCGCGGCGGTCGCCAAGGGCGCCAGCTTCAAGGAGGCCGCGGAGCTGCTGAGGCGGCAACTCCATGAGGAGCCGGGCGACACGATGCTGTCAAAGAAGGCGATGCGTTACGCCTGGCACGCAACGCAGGACCGCATTATCGGCAAGCTTTGGCTTCCGCCGCTTTGGGCTCTGGCGGAAGGGATGCGCGACGGCAGGCCCACACGTGTCGGCGCATCGCTGTCCGGCACATTCTCCGGCGGCGTCGGACCGACAACCGGTATTCCGGCCGCAATCTTCGCCAGTATGCTCGCTTCGGGTGATTTGACCAGCGGTCCAGGCGTGCATCCGCCAGAGATGGCGATCCTCCCCGCCGCCTTCTTCGAACGCCTTCGCCCGTTCCTGCGTTCCAGCGACGGTGCGGTGCCGGGCGTATCCGTCCAGATCGCCGCCGACCCGGCAACAGCAGCCCTGCTGCGGGAGGACGAACAGGTTCCATTCGACCAACAACAAGGAGTTAAGTGATGAAATCAACTGCAAAATCCACGGCAATCGGCGCCAACTATGCGGAGCTGGATGAGCTGGAAAAGGCTCTGCCTTTTGCCGGGCTTTCAAGCTTCATTAAGGCGCCTGTCATGCGCAACGTCACGAAGGGCGATCTGGTTGTCGCCGGTGTCCCTTTCGACGCTGGAACGACAAACCGACCGGGCACCCGCTTTGGGCCGAGGGCCATCCGCGAGCAATCCCATTACGCGTCGGCCTTCGAGCCCGTTTATCCCTGGCCGAACACTCTGGGCGAACGCCACCGCGTGGTCGATTTTGGGGATATGACGCCTTTTCCCGGTTCGGGCTGTCTCGAAATGATGCTCGAAATGACCGAAACGGTTGCCGCCCAGCTGCTAAAGGATGGGGCGAGGCTTCTTTGTCTGGGGGGTGATCATACGCTGCCATTCGGACCGATCCGTGCGGCCTCGAAGCATTTCGGCAAGTTGGCGCTGATCCATCTCGACGCCCATCAGGACAGCTATCCCGTACCGGAGTACGAGGGGCACAAGCTTTACAATCACGGTGTCTTCGCCACCGAGCTGGTCGCCGAAGGCTGCATCGACATCGCCCGCAGCACCCAGGCCTATATCCGGACGATTCAACCCGAGACGCCGGGCAGCTACGACATCGTCTATGCCAACGAAGCGCTGCAGATGACGCCGGAAGACCTTGCCAAGCGCATCCGCGCCCGCACCGGCGACGCGCCGGTCTATCTGACACTCGACATCGACGCGATCGACCCCGCTCATGCGCCAGGAACGGGTTCACCAGTGCCGGGCGGGCCGACCGTCGGCGAAGTTCGGCGGCTTCTGAAAGCGCTCGAAGGCATCAATCTGGTCGGCGCCGATCTGGTGGAGGTGAACCCGCTCTACGATCCAACACAAATCACCTCCGTCGCCGCGGCGCATCTGGCGATTGATTTGCTGTACTTACTCGAAGCAAGCCCCTCTTGGTAGGGCTGTGATGTCCACATTGCAGACCACGAGGCGGCAGAAATGCTGCAAGATCGATCAATGCCAGCTTTGGGGAAGCTGCACAGCAGCGACGGGCGGCCCTCGAACGTCCGCAGAGGGCCGAGTTCGTTTGAAATCGACCCAGTTTGGTAGGCACGGGTGGTGCCTGGCCTTAGGTCTTTCCGAGCCCAAAGCAGCCCTTCGCGCGTGTCACTGTGAGAAGCTGTCGACCGACCTCCATGATGCCAAAGAAGAGCCCGAAGCGATCATTCGGAGCCAACGCCGGAAGCAGCTTAGGTGAACGATCCCAACCAACGCCAGGACGCAAGGGCCAGTTCTTCAACGACATGATCCGGCGATCGTTCCGGGTTCGTCATCAATTCTGCAAGAGCGCCCTCGACCATGCCATGCGCTAGGCGTGCGACGAGCGAAAGATCCATGTTCTGGCGCAGCTGCCCTTTCGCCTCCCCGTCGGACAAATGACGTTCGATTGCAGCCAGAACGCCGCCATCTGACTTCGCTCCCCTCTTCGGTGCGTAGGAGGCCAGCGCCATCAGTGGCCGCAAGTCCTGCTGTGCTTGCGCCGTGTCGATGACGGCACGCATGATTGACTGGAAGCGTTCAGGGAAAGGCTGCGCCCAGATTTCCGGATCATCCATAGCAGTGCAGAACTCTGTTTGCATCGCTTCCAGAGTACCGGCCAGAAGCTCGGACTTTCCGGGGTATCTCAGATAGATCGTACCCACCGCGACACCTGCGTCCCGCGCAATATCGGACAGTTTTGTGGCCTCAAACCCATGTCTCGCAAAATGTGTCTTCGCCGCCTCCAGGATAGAAGTCGTCTTCTTGTCAGGTCTGGCCTGTTCGTCGCTCGCGGTCATGATCCATGAATATCATTCAGTCTTCTGCTTGACCACCGCATCTGCCAAGCTACAATGAATGACGTTCATTCATATTTGGAATGATCGGCGAGCTGACCCGACATGACGTGGCAACACACAACGCTAGGGGGGGTGCAAGATGGCGGCAACAGACCAAGAGATTGCGTCCGGAACCAACCGGGATTTCAGCTTTACCATTCAAACGTCCGCACCAGACCGTATCTGGAAGTTCTGGACAGATCCCGCGACATGGGGCGACTGGGATCAAGGTCTGAAGTCCGCATCCATGCAGGGCAGCATGCACCTTGGCTCGACCGGCCAGATCACGCCTCTGTCGGGGCCGACGAGCAAGTTCAAAGTTGTTTCGTTTGACGCTGGGCAGTCCTATGCCTTCGAGACAAGGCTGCCAATGGCCAGCTTGCACGTCGCGCGGTCCTTCAACCCGGACCGCAGCGCCTTTACCCACCACATCACGTTTCGCGGGCCACTGGCGTTTGCGTTTGCCCGCATGTTCGGCCCCGGTTTTCGGCGGGCCCTGCCGCCGACGATGCGAAAACTCGCCGACCTGTCGGAGCAGTCCTGATGGCACCCCGGATTTCGCGTCGCAAGGTCTTGGGATATGGTGGTTTGGGTGTCGCCGCTGTGCTGGGCAGTTGTGCCTATGTCGTGACGCAGCCGCCTGTGGCGTTGGCACCGGCACTACCCTCGGCCGGTGTGGTGTCGGTTCGCCTGTCTTCCCGTATTCGGCTGCACATGTTTCAAACCGGCTGGGTCGCCGTCAAGGCAGAGCATCGTGCTTTTGGTGGCCCAGTGGCGCTTCGGCTGCCAGCGATCATGGCCAGTCGGACCTGGACCGAATGGATGCCCGTGACGGCCTTTGCAATTGAACATCCCGAAGGCTTGTTCTTGATCGATACAGGTGAAACAGCGGCGATTCACGATCGAAACTACGCGACTTGTGACCCAATCACTGGCATGTTCTACCGCAATAATCTGAAGTTTTCGTTGACCGAAGATGATGAGATCGGGCCGCAGATGACGCGTGCAGGTCTGGCCCCTGACCGTGTTTCAAAAGTCGTGATGACCCATCTCCACTCTGACCACATGGGCGGCATGGGGTGGTTCCCGCAAGCAACTTTTCTGGTCTCAGAAGCGGCACGCGCCGGTCACGCAGGAGCACTGATGTGCCGGATTCCTGCTTCTTTGAATATCGAAACAACAGACTACGAGGAACGTCAAGTTGGGGTGTTTTCGCGCAGTGCCGCGCTGACCGAGGATGGCACTGTGTCAGTGATCCCAACGCCGGGGCACGCGCGAGGACATCAATCCGTGCTCATCACCGATGAAGGAAAGTCTGTTTGTCTTGCAGGCGACGCCGCGTTCACACTTGCCCAGATCATCAGGGGTGAGGTTGGGGGTATCGTCGAAAATCACCCCGAAGCCGTCGCAAGCGCGTCACTTCTTGAACAGCAGATAAGGCGCTTCGACACCATCCTGCTACCAACACATGATCCCGACAATCAACAGCGTCTCAGTACACTTTGAGATAGTGGCTGTGGTGGCGTCAACCGACCTCCGCTTCGTCCCCTCGGCCGACCAGCAGTCGGCCAAATGCTGCAAGATCGATCAAGGACCGGTCTGGGGAAGCCGCACCGCAGCATCACATCAGGGCCGAGCGGCGGCTTTGGGCCGTCCGAGGCAGACTTATCTGATGGCTGCCGGAACGCGTCTTTCTGGTGTTGCGACGTTTGAGAGTTTATCGAGCGAGTTTCGGTCGAAAAGCTGGTGTAACCTCCAAAGTCACGTCCCCCTCGGGCCTGCCATGTGCCTGCTATACAGGCGATGCCGGAGGGGGACGCTTCAGTTACTTCATGCGAACTCGATGCCGTCGGCGATCATCGGCAACCGGGTGATCCGCTTACCCGTGGCGACATAGATGGCGTTGGCAAGCGCTGGAGCAACAGGTGGCAGGCCCGGTTCGCCGATGCCGGTTGGTGCTTCAGTTGATTGCACGATATGCACCTCGACTTTTGGCATCTCTGCCATCCTGAGAGACCCATAGTCACCAAAAGTTGACTGCACGACCTCGCCATTGTCGAAAGTGATTTCTGATCGCATTGCGTGACCGAGGCCATAGCCTATGCCGCCCTCGACCTGCGCCCTAATCACGTCAGGATTTACTGCAACACCAACATCGACGGCTGCGACTATGCGCTCTACCTTCACTTTGCCATCAGTGACCGAGATCTCGGCCACCATGGCCACGAAAGAGCCAAACGACTTATGCACTGCAACGCCTCGTCCCCAGCCAGCTGGCAGAGCATTGCCCCACCCAGCCTTCTCAACTGCAAGGTTAAGAACGCCCAGATGCCGTGGCGCGTTGGCAAAAAGCTCCGCGCGGAACTCGACTGGATCGCGCCCGCCTGCCTCGGCCAGCATATCCATCGCGCTTTCCATCGCAAAGGCCGAGTGGCTGTGCCCGACCGCGCGCCACCAAAGAACGGGCACTGGCGTTGGCGTGTTGCGGATATCAACCCGCAGGTTCGGGATCGCATACTCAGTGTCGGCGGCCCCCTCAACCGAAAGCGGATCGATTCCGTCTTTCACCAGAAAGCCCTCAAGCGGAGAACCGATCAGGATCGACTTGTTCGCCATGCTCGAATGCCAGGCGACCGCCTTGCCCGCAGCATCGACGCCTGCACGAATCCGGTGCTTTGCCATCGGGCGGAAATGGCCGCCCTTGATGTCATCTTGACGCGTCCAAACAAGTTTTACCGGCCTGCCATCGCCAAGCGCCATTGCTACCATGGCCGCTTCAACTTGATAGTCGGCTAGAAAACTCCCACGCCGGCCGAATGAGCCGC
>NZ_JBOFBI010000418.1:0-1690 GCF_051645465.1 Tabrizicola sp.
CTCACGTCGAAGCATCAGACTGTTGGTCAGTCGCTGCGCCCGGAAGGTTCTGCCGAAGCCATTGCGCGGCCTCCATGACATCCGCGCTGGATAGATCATGGCCTGTTGCCAGCGTCCGGGCCGTTACTTTCGCGCCCGAGGCCCGCAGATCGTCCGCCAGCGTTGACGGGTGTGGAACCAAAGTATCGTCACGTCCGTCGAGCATCAGCACGTTGGTGCTCGAAAGATCCCGCACCTCATGGTTCTCCGATGCTTGGAATGCGCGCAGCAGGATCGCGCGGCGCACGACGCCGGGATGGAAGAGGATGACGGCACCCACAAGACTTGCCCCATTGGAATAGCCAAGGAAGACAAGCCTGTCCGCGTCGATCCCGTATCCTGTCACTGCGCCTTCGACGAAGGCTGCGAAGGCCTCGGTTTCGCTGCGGATATCTGCCTGATCGAATGTCGCGGTGTCGATCCGGCGGAACCAGCGATTGGTTCCGTCCTCGGCTGCCCGGCCGCGCACCCCCAGAAGCGTCGCATTAGGTGCAATGCGGCGGGCGATCGGCATCAGGTCGGCTTCGTTGCCGCCGGTACCATGCAGCAGCACCAAAGTCGTGCCATCGGGGTGCTCCGGCCGGTTGAAGCGATGAATGAACGGAAGTTCGCGCGCGGGGAACCGCTCTTCTCCCGGCAGGGCAAATTGGGGCAGCATGGCCTTCAGATCGTCGGCGCGATCGGCTTCGTGCGGCGGCAGGAACAGAGTCTGGCCGAGCGCGTCGGGCGCTTCGTCAACGGTCATCCCCGGCCCATCCGTCGCGTATTCCATGAGAATGCCGACAGGATCACGCACATAGAGCGACAGGAAGTACTTCCTGTCATGAACCTCGGTCGGTGCATGGTCCTTAAGCGACAGCCGCATGGACCGGACCGCCCCGGCATCCGGCGCGCGGAACGCCACATGGTCCGGCACTCCGGCCCCCGGCACGGATGGCACGTAACCCGACACTTCCCTGACATCGACCACATCGGTGTCGGATATCATGCGCTGCGTCAGGCCAGCACGCTGCGCGTGCCGGTAACCGAAACGCGTCAGGAACTCTGCGGTCTCCGCCGCCTTGTCCGTCAGGACGGTGACGCCTTGCAGCCGGCTGGGCGCGTCTGGAAGCGGAGCCGATGTTGGCATATCGAGGCCGACCAGCTTCACGATCAACCCGTCCGGGTCTTTCAGCCGCAGGACCGGCTCTCCGAATTCGCGTGATGGTCCCTCGAACGGGATATTTGCCGCGAGCGCCCTGGTCAGCCAGTCGGCGATGGAAGCGGGCGGAACGGCAAGCGCCACTTCCGAGACCTGTCCGATGCCAGTGCGACCACGGCCGGTGGCCTCCCACACCAGGAAGGTCAGGAGCGATCCGGGGCTGCCAAGGCCGTCTCCGTAGATCAGGTGCAGTTGCTCCGCATCCGCATAGCCGCCAGTGCGCTTGACCAGCTTGAGGCCAAGGAAACCGACATAGAAGTCGACATTGGCCTGTACGTCGGCGGTGATGCCGGTGACGTGGTGAAGGCCGTTCGCCAAATTGGTCGCGGTCACTTGCCCGCCTCGCGCGCTAGGACTGCTTGCACCGCCGGATCAGCAGCAATCCTGTCATGCAGCGCCTGAATGTTGGGATAGTCCGGCAAACCGCCCGGCAGGAGCTTCATCGCCCAG
>NZ_JBOFBI010000419.1:0-5475 GCF_051645465.1 Tabrizicola sp.
GTGCCGACCTACCCCGACGCGGGCCGCTTCTGGGAGGTCTGCGCCAAGCACAAGGTCAACCAGTTCTACACCGCGCCCACCGCCATCCGCTCGCTGATGGGCCTCGGTCCGGAATGGGTGGAAAAGCACGACCTCTCCAGCCTCAAGCTTCTGGGCTCGGTCGGCGAGCCGATCAACCCCGAGGCCTGGAACTGGTACAACACGCATGTCGGCAAGGGGAAATGCCCGATCGTCGACACGTTCTGGCAGACCGAAACCGGCGGCCACATGCTGACCCCTCTGCCCGGCGCGATCCCGACCAAGCCCGGCTCGGCCACCCTGCCGTTCTTCGGCGTGAAGCCCGTGGTGCTCGATCCCTCGACCGCGACCATCAAGGCCGAGACGGAAACCGACGGTGTCCTCTGCATCGCCGACAGCTGGCCTGGGCAGATGCGCACCCTCTGGGGCGATCACGCCCGCTTTGAAGAGGCCTATTTCAGCCAGTACAAGGGCTACTACTTCACCGGCGACGGCTGCCGCCGCGATGCCGATGGCTACTACTGGATCACCGGCCGGGTCGATGACGTGATCAACGTCTCCGGCCACCGGATGGGCACGGCAGAGGTCGAATCCGCGCTGGTCGCCCACGAGGCGGTGGCCGAGGCTGCAGTGGTCGGCTACCCGCACGACATCAAAGGCCAGGGGATCTACGCCTACGTCACCCTGATGCGCGGAACCGACCCGACCGAGGCGCTGCGCAAAGAACTCGAGGCCTGGGTCCGCACCGAGATCGGGCCCATTGCCAAGCCTGACGTCATCCAGTGGGCCCCCGGACTGCCGAAGACCCGCTCCGGCAAGATCATGCGGCGCATCCTGCGCAAGATCGCCGAGAACGACTTCGGCTCGCTTGGCGATACCTCGACGCTGGCCGATCCGTCGGTGGTCGACGACCTGATCGCCAACCGGATGAACAGGGGGTGAGCCGCCGATCGGCCAAGGTGCGGTCGCGCGAATGAAGTCGAAGTCTCCGCAGGTCCGAAGACTGGCAGGCGGAGACCCAAAGAAGGGGAGGGGAAGGCCGCTGGCGGCCCGACCTTCAGGAGGGCCATCCCCAAAGGGGGGTGGAAAAGAGCACGAGCCCGCCAGCCTGCGCGGGCAAACGCCAACAACGAACGGGGACGCCCGGACAGCGAGTCCGGGCCTTAAGGAGGTATTGCATGGCTACGACATCAACCAACGTGCGCGAACGATCGCGCCCCATGACGGGGGAGGAGAAGAAAGTCATTCTCGCCTCTTCCGCGGGGACCATCTTCGAATGGTATGACTTCTATCTCTACGGCTCGCTCGCGGCGATCATCGGCGCGCAGTTCTTCACGCCCTTCCCGGAAGCCACACGCAACGTCTTTGCGCTGCTGGCCTTTGCGGCGGGCTTCATCGTGCGCCCGTTCGGCGCCCTCTTCTTCGGGATGCTCGGCGACCTCATCGGCCGCAAGTACACCTTCCTGATGACGATCGTCATCATGGGCCTTTCGACCTTCATCGTGGGCCTTCTGCCGAACTACTATTCCTGGGGTATCGCCGCGCCGATCATCCTGATTGCGCTTCGCATGCTGCAGGGCCTGGCGCTTGGCGGTGAATACGGCGGTGCCGCGGTCTATGTGGCCGAGCACGCTCCCGCCAACCAGCGGGGCTACTTCACCTCGTTCATCCAGACCACGGCGACGCTGGGGCTTCTCCTGTCGCTGGTCGTGATCCTGTCGGTGCAGGGCTACGTCAACGGCGCCTATCCCGACCAGCCGGTGCTCGATGCGGCCGGTGCAGCGGTGATGAACGCAGATGGTACGCCACAAATGCAGAAGTACTTCAACGCCCATGGCTGGCGCTGGCCGTTCCTCGGCTCGATCATTCTGCTGGGCATCTCGCTCTACATCCGCCTGCAGATGAACGAATCCCCCGCCTTCAAGAAGATGAAGGAAGAGGGTGCCGCCTCGAAAGCCCCGCTGACCGAGGCATTCGGACCGGGCCGCAATGCGCTCGTGCTCCTCATCGCGCCGATCCTGATGCTCGTACTGGCGTTCTCAGGCATGCTGACCGGCACCCTGGCCATGTACATCGGCATCCTCTTTGCCCTCATCTGCGTCATCTGGGGATGGCTCAACGCAAAGATCGCGCTGATCGCACTCCTCGGCCTTGTCGCGGGTCAGGCTGTGGTCTGGTACTCGGGCCAGTTCTACGCGCTCTTCTTCATGCAGAACGTGATCAAGGTTGATGCCTTCTCGGCCAACGTCTTCGTGGCCTGGTCGCTGATCCTTGGCACCGGAGGCTTCATCTTCTTCGGCGCTCTCTCTGACCGTATCGGCCGCAAGCCGATCATCCTCGCAGGCTGCCTGATCGCGGCTCTTACCTACAAGTTCGTCTTCCCGTTCCTGACGCAGACCGCGAACCCCGCGCTCTACGCCGCGCACCAGACCCCGGTCGTGGTTGTGGCTGATCCGGAGAACTGCTCGTTCCAGTTTAACCCGGTAGGGACGGCCAAGTTCACCAAGTCCTGCGACATCGCAAAGGCACTTCTGGCCCGGGCTTCGGTCAACTACGAGACGGTGCCGACCGACGCAGGCGCCATCGCCATGGTGAAGATCGGCGATACCGAAGTCGCGTCCTACGATGGCAGCGCGAACACCAAGGCGATCGACGCAGCCAAGGCCGCGCTTGAGGAAGTGAAGAAGGGCATGGACGCTGCTGCAGTGACCGCGCTCGGCGACGCCGAAAAGGCGCTGTCCACGGCCAAGGCCGCTGCGGGCACCGCCGACAAGGCGTTGACCACGGCGAACGCCGGTACGGACGAGGCTGCGAAGACCGCCGCCAAGGCCAAGGCCGACGAAGCCGCGGCAGCGGTGACTGCCGCCCAGGCAGCTCTCGACGTGGTCCGCACCCCGATCGCCGCCGATGTCCTGGCGAAGTATGACGAGGCCGCGGCTCTCGTCGCCAAGGAAAGCGGCGTGAAGGCCGCCTTCGAGAAAGGCGTGAACGATGCGCTTGCGGCGGCGGGCTATCCGCTTGCGGCCGACAAGAACACGACCATCGCCAAAGCCAGTAACTTCATCGACATCTTCACTGCTCAGAAGCTGACGATCATCGCGATCCTCACCTATCTGATCATCCTGGTGACGATGGTGTACGGCCCGATCGCGGCCATGCTGGTCGAGCTCTTCCCGACCCGCATCCGCTACTCCGGCCTGTCGCTGCCCTACCACATCGGCAACGGCTGGTTCGGCGGCCTGATGCCCGCGACCGCATTCGCGATCTCGGCGCAGTCCGGCTCGGTCTATGGCGGTCTGTGGTACCCGATCGCGATCGCCCTGGTGACCGTGGTCATCGGCCTGATCTTCGTGCCGAACGGGACCCACAAGAAGGACATCTTCGCCGACGACTCGTCGCGCTGATGTTTTCGGTCCGGGCCGGGGTGCACACCCTGGCCCGGCCTTCCCCCCTGGATCTGCATCCTGACAAGCCGCCGGACGGGCGGGCTTCTCTGGGCGCAGAACTGCCGGGCCTCAAGACGGCCCGCAGCTCTTTCGTCCGGCCGTCGGCTCTCCGCCCGCTGCGGGGAACCGAAGGGTCAGCCGCGCAGACGCCGCACGATCACCGCGAGGGCGAGAACGATGGCCAGGATGACAAGGTTCGAGACAAGGCCCGCCAGCACCGCGTCGGTCAGTGCTACCGAAGGCTTGGGGTTCGTCACCGGCAGGATCACCGCGACAAATACGACGCCAAGCGCCAGGGGCAGCGCACGCCCTGTGACTGCAGCTGTGCGGTACATGGTCAACACAAGGCCCACGATCAGGCCGATGCGCAGCACGTCAACAAGCTGCGACTGGATAAGCTCTAGCACGGTCCGTTCTCCCTTTGCCCATCCTTTCCCCATCGCAACCGGCCGCACAAGCCCCCGCTGGACCGGGGGGCCGCCATGACCACCCACGCCTCCCAACTGACCCCCCGCGTCCTTGTGGTCGAGGACGAGGACAACATCGCCACGGCACTGGAATTCCTGATCACCCGCGAAGGTTATGGCCATGACCGGGTTGCGTCCGGCGCCGATGCCTTGCCTCGCATCCGCGACACGCGCCCCGACCTTGTGCTGCTGGACGTGATGCTGCCCGAAGTCTCGGGCTACGATATCTGCCTTGGCATCCGGACCGATCCTGCACTTGCGGACGTGAAGATCCTGATGATGACCGCGCGCGGATCAGCGATCGAAAGGCGCAAGGGCCTGTCGCTTGGCGCCGACGGTTTCATCACCAAACCCTTCGAGCTGAAGGAACTTCGCGAGGAGGTACGCCGCCTGCTCGGCAACGGAAGCTAGATCCCCGTCGGATTGCCCCCGACTGCCGGACCGCAGCGCCTTCGCGCCCGATTCGCGCGAGTTGGTTAACCGCCTTAAGATGAGACCCGGGGCGACACGGAAAAGAGACGAAACCAAGATCATTAACTTGTTCGATAGCTGTAAGATTAACGCAGCGTTTCCAAGGGCTTGACGGCCAAGTTGGCCCACGGTCTCGACCCTCCTCGTCTTTATCGTTCACACTCCCTTAACACCACCGCCCGGTGCCCCTGCAACTTCAAGTCGCGCCTTCCGGCCGCTCAGTTCATCGGCGCACCACCCTCGGCCTTCCGCCTGGCGACATAAGCCTCCAGCGCCTCGGCCCGGTCCTCCTCCAGCGCTGGCGTCTCCGCCTCCGCCAGAAGCTGCCGCCAGACCACCCCCGCCCGCGCCTCGGCATCCTGCGCCCCACGCTCGAGCCAGTTGGGCCAGCTGTCCCAGTTCGACACCAGCGGCGCATAGAACGCCGTCTCATAAGCCGCCATCGTCTGCGCCGTTCCGAAGAAGTGCCCTCCCGGCCCGGCCTCCTCCACCGCAAAAAGCGCCAGAGCGTCAGGCGACGTATCGACCGGAGCCAGCACCGCCTGCATCATCTGCAGCATCTCGGCATCAAGAATTAGCTTTTCAAAACTGGAAGTTAGCCCTCCATGCATCCAGCCTGCCGCGTGTTCCACCAGATGTGCCCCACCCATCACCGCGCCCCAAAGCGACATCTGCGTCTCATAGGCGGCCTGGGCGTCAACCGCATTCGCCGCCGTCACGGCAGAGCTGCGGAACGGGACGCCGATGAACCGCGCCAACTGGCCCGACGCCAGCGCAGCACGGGTATACTCGGGGGTCCCGAAGGCTGGCGCGCCCGACCGCAGGTCGACGTTCGAGGTGAAACCCCCGTACATCACCGGCACCCCCGGCCGCACGATCTGGGTCAGAACGATCCCCAAAAGCGCCTCCGCATGCTGCAAAGTCAGTGCCCCCGCCAGCGTCACCGGCGCCATCGCACCGGCAAGAGTAAAGGGCGTGATGACGTTGACCTGCCCATGTTCGGCCAGCGTGATCAGCCCCTCGGCCATCGGAATATCCAATTGCCGCGGCGAGTTAGTGTTGATGATGCCAAG
>NZ_JBOFBI010000420.1:0-8643 GCF_051645465.1 Tabrizicola sp.
TGCGGCCATGAAGGTGCTGGTCCCGGTCAAGCGGGTGATCGACTACAACGTGAAAGTGCGCGTCAAGGCGGATGGGTCGGGGGTTGACCTCGCGAACGTCAAGATGTCGATGAACCCCTTCGACGAGATTGCGGTGGAAGAGGCGATCCGGCTGAAGGAGAAGGGTGTGGCGACCGAGGTCGTCGTCGTCTCCATCGGCGTAAAGCAGGCGCAGGAGACGTTGCGGAACGCGCTGGCGATGGGCGCGGACCGGGCAATCCTGATCGAGGCCACCGACAACGTGCATGTCGACATCGAACCCCTGGCCGTGGCGAAGCTGCTGGCAGCCGTGGTGAAGGAAGAGGCTCCGGGCCTGGTCCTCTGCGGCAAGCAGGCGATCGACAATGACATGAATGCGACCGGGCAGATGCTGGCCGCCCTCCTCGGCTGGTCGCAAGCGACCTTTGCCTCGGAAGTGGCGATCGAGGGCGATACGGCCAAGGTCACGCGGGAAGTCGACGGGGGCCTGCAGACGATCTCGGTGAAGATGCCGACGATCATCACGGTCGACCTGCGCCTGAACGAGCCGCGCTATGCATCGCTGCCGAACATAATGAAGGCGAAGGCGAAGCCTTTGGCCACGAAGACACCGGCCGATTACGGCGTGGACGTCACGCCCCGGCTGACCATCGTGAAGACGGTAGAACCGGCGGGCCGCAAGGCTGGCGTCAAGGTGGCCTCGGTGGCCGAGCTGATCGCGAAACTCAAAGACGAAGCGGGGGTGCTCTGATGGCCGTTCTTCTTCTTGCCGATGTGAATGACGGGCACCTGGCGACCGATCAGGTCGCGAAGGCGCTGACGGCGGTGAAGTCGCTGGGTCCGGTGACGGTGCTGGTCGCCGGAACGGGCGGCGATGCGGCGGCGGCTGAGGCGGCGACGCTGCAGGGCGTGGCCAAGGTGCTGTTCGCGGACGATCACGCCTATTGCCACGGGATGACCGAGCCGACGGCGGCTCTGGTCGTGGCGCTGGCGGGGGACTATGAGCATATCGTTGCGGCCTCGGGTGCCTTGTCGAAATCGGTGCTGCCGCGCGTGGCGGCACTGCTGGACGTGATGGTGATCTCGGAAGTGCTGAGCGTCGTTGATGCCTCGACCTTCGAGCGTCCGATCTATGCCGGGAACGCGATCCAGACGGTGAAGTCGTCGGACGCGAAGAAGGTGATGACCATCCGCACCGCGACCTTTGATGCGGCGGGCAAGGGTGGGTCGGCGCCGGTCGAGAAGGTGCAGGCTTCGGTCGATGGCAGCCTGTCGGCTTGGGTTGAGGACAAGGTGGCGTCCTCGGACCGTCCGGAGCTGACGTCGGCGGGGATCGTCGTGTCGGGCGGGCGTGGGGTTGGCTCGCAGGCTGACTTTGCGCTGATCGAGAAGCTGGCGGACAAGCTGAACGCGGCGGTGGGTGCTTCGCGGGCGGCGGTCGACTCAGGGTACGCGCCGAACGACTGGCAGGTCGGGCAGACCGGCAAGGTCGTGGCGCCGGATCTTTATGTGGCCGTCGGCATCTCTGGTGCGATCCAGCATCTGGCGGGGATGAAGGATTCCAAGGTCATCGTCGCGATCAACAAGGACGAAGAGGCGCCGATCTTCCAGGTGGCCGACTACGGGCTGGTGGCGGACCTTTTCACCGCCGTGCCGGAGCTGATCGAGAAGCTTTGAGAGCCAACTTGCCGGATGTCCCACGGTGGGACATCCGGTTATCTATTTAATTTTGATTGTTCTTTAGTACCGTTCAGGATTTGTTGACCATCTTGGAACGGAGTCGGGCTGAAGCCCGGCCTACGGGGTCATAAGCCGCGCAACCACCGGGGCCAGCGCCTCCGCCACCTCATCATGCGCAGAGGGGCCAGGCAGGCAGCGCGCGGCGTGATGCTCGGTCTCGGGCACTTGCATGCGGTCAAGGCCCTCGGCCCGGGCTGCTGCGCTGGGTACAGCCTCGACCAGATCGCTGACCAGGGGGCGAAGTGCCGCGATCATGTCGGCGTCGATGAAGAGCGGCCCGGATGCTGCGAGTTCGGTGGCCATGTCGGGAGGCGGAGCATCGGCGAGCCACAGGAGCAGCCGCTGGCCCGGAAGCCGGGCGAGCAGCCTTTGCATCCGACAGGTCCAGTTGGCCTTCAGCCCGGCAACGACGGTGCCGAACCTGTCCTGCCCGGCGCGGGCGAGAACCATCAGAAGATGCCGGGTGAAGTGGATGTCGGTGAAGTCGACCTCGGGGTACAGCGCCCGAAGCGCCGGGGTTGCAGCCAAGAACCGGTCGTTCCGGCGGCTGTGAACGGTGTAGAACGGGTTCGACATCGCCTCGGCCCCGGTGATCTGCACGACCGCCACTCTGGCCCGGGCCGCGATGGCGAGCGCGGCTTGATCGGAGAGGTAGAAATCCGGCCCCGCATTCAGCCCGCCCAGATTGGCGACCGGATGTCCCAGCGCCTGCTCAACAAGCGCGGGATAGGGCGTGGCCACGTATTTCCCGAACGTGGGAGAGCCACCCAGCATGGCGATGTAGGGACCCGACAGGTCCCGCTCCGGCCCCCGGAAGACGGCACGCGAGCCCCCGTACCGGCATGGAAAATAGTCAAGCGCCCCCGCGCCTGCGCCAAGCATCAGCATCACACCACCCGAATTGCAGTCTACCCAAGGCAAAGGCTGGCAGAGAGTGGTTGCCGAATGGCTAAAGTCGGGCGGTTCCATAAGATGCGAGGCATTTGGCGCCGCCTTGCACGGGCCGGGTGAGCCGGGCATAAGCGAAGGCGTCAGATGGAGGTCAGGCGATGGAGATCAAGCTGGTGGGCGTCGTGGGCGCCGGGCAGATGGGCAACGGCATCGCCCATGTCTTCGCCTTGGCGGGCTATGACGTCCTGCTGAACGACATCTCGGAGGAGAGCCTGTCAAAGGCGCTGGCGACGGTCGAGAAGAACATCGAACGCCAGGTCGCCCGCGGGAAGGTCATGCCCGCCGACAAGCGCGCGGCGCTGGAGCGGATCAAGACCACGATGAAGCTGGCCGATCTGGGCCAATGCGACCTGATCATCGAGGCGGCGACCGAACGCGAGACGGTGAAACAGGCGATCTTCGAGGACCTGCTGCCGCATCTGAAGCCTTCGACGATCCTGACCTCGAACACCTCGTCGATCTCGATCACCCGGCTGGCGTCGCGCACCGATCGGCCGGAAAAGTTCATGGGGTTCCACTTCATGAATCCGGTGCCGGTGATGCAGCTGGTGGAACTGATCCGGGGGATCGCCACGGATCAGGAGACCTGGGACAGCCTGCACGAGGTCGTCCGCAAGCTGGGCAAGACGGCGGCCAGCGCCGAGGATTTCCCGGCCTTCATCGTCAACCGCATCCTGATGCCTATGATCAACGAGGCGGTCTATACGCTGTACGAGGGCGTGGGGTCGGTGAAATCGATCGACGAGTCGCTGAAGCTGGGGGCCAACCACCCGATGGGGCCGCTGGAGCTGGCGGATTTCATCGGGCTGGATACGTGCCTCGCGATCATGAACGTGCTGCATGAGGGGCTGGCGGATACGAAGTACCGGCCCTGTCCGCTGCTGACGAAGTACGTCGAGGCCGGGTGGCTGGGCCGCAAGACCCAGCGGGGGTTTTATGATTACCGGGGTGAAGTGCCGGTGCCGACGCGGTAAAGATAATGACCTTCGGTGGCCGCGATGAGCCCCGTGCGATCATTGACGAGATAGGCCACTTTCTCCACTTTGCCCTTTAGTACCGTGAGGTGGTCGGCATGCACAGGTTTGATCTCGACGGGACGTTTCGTGCGGAAGCCGAAGAAACGGCAGAAACCCGGATCGGTGAGATTTACCATGTTCTTCGGAACAAGGTTGGGGTTGGCAGTGTCTCAACACCTGTAGCAAGGTTTTTTGTCTGGCGCCCGAAGTACACCGAGGGAGTTAACCCTCATTGGCGGATCGACTGTTTCGTGCGAGATCACAAACTGTCTGGCGACCCCCAAAAGATGTCAAAGATGTTAACCGCCAGACTTGAGGAACTTGGCTTATGCGACCGTCCGATCTGGGTCAGTTGGCACGCAAGCTCAGAACTTGGCGGTGAGAAACTGGGCGACTTGTGGGAGGTAGACTGATCCCGTAATGTTGGCCTTGGAATTTTGCGCCGACGCGATAGTTGTGGTGCGTGCAAGCACGCACCCTACAATGTGAGCGTGTAGGGTGGGTGAAACCCACCGTCCGACGCGGAACCGGCAAAGCAGATGGTGGGTTGGCACCCACCCTACGATTGGCCCTTCAACGCCAGCGTATGCTCCCTGAGCCAGGCCAGGAACCCCCTCGGGTTGCCGTCCCATTTCGCAAGCTCTTCCGCCGGGATGGGCTCGCCGATCACCGGGCGTTGCGGTTTGAAGAGGGCGCGCTTGATTTCGCGGAGGAGGAGGCCCTGGCGCAGCGTGTCACTGACCTTGTTGGCGATCAGGAACGTGCGCGAGTTCTGGCCGGGGAAGAAGATCGGCAGGATCGTGGCCCCGGTGGATTTGACGATCTTGTGGGTGAAGACGTTCCACTCCCCTTCAATCGCCGGGCCCCACCAGCCTTCGCTCATCGCGACCTTGCCTGCGGGGAAAAGGATGATGACCCCCCCGGCCTTGAGGTGTTTCATCGTTTCATCCCGCATGACGAGGCCAAGCTCGCGGGCGTTCTCCTCGTGCGGGAAGGGCACGGGGATCATGAATTCCTCGACCTCGGGGATGCCGGTCAGGAGCGAGCGGGTGAGAATCTTGAAGTCGGACCGGACGCGGTTGATCATCTCGGCCATCACCATGCCGTCAACGAGGCCCGAGGGGTGGTTGGCCACCACGACCAGCGGGCCGGTGGCGGGGATGCGGGCGATCTCCTCGGGCGGGGTGTCGATCCGGATGCCCATGTGGCGGATCGCCTTGGGCCAGAAGGGCGCGCCGAAGGGGGCGCCGGATTTCTCGAAGCTGCGGATCAGGCTGAGAAGCTGGACCTTTGCTGTCAGCCATTCGATGACGCGGATCGTGCCGGCCTTGAAGGGGTTCTTGAACGTGCCCGCATAGCTTAGACGGCGCATGTCATATTTGCGCACCGGCCCTCGGGTGGCAGGTCCGTGCGCCTTGGTGGCGATCTGGCTCTGTTCTGTCACGAAGCGGCAGTCCCCGGCAGGTGCCCGGATTGCGTCAGGGCATCCCTGCTCAATAATCCTCTCCGAAGCGCGCCGCAACAAGGGCCTCCAGCGCATCGGCGAGTTTCTCCGCCTCATCGCCTGTGCACGTAACGTCAATCGAGGTCCCGCGCGAGGCGCCGAGCATCAAAAGACCCATGATCGAATCGCCCGAGACCTCCATCCCGTCCTTGGCGACGGTGGCGCGGGCATCGTGGGTTTCGACGACCTCTACGAACTTGGCCGAAGCACGCGCATGCAGGCCCTTTTCATTAACAATTCGCAAACTGCGGCTGGTCATTTTGTCCCTCAGGCCCCGCCGCCGAGGTCGAGGCTGTTTATGTATTTCCGGCCCGCGTCAAGCGCCGCGGCCACCGCTTCGGGTACGCCCATCTCACGGGATTTGGCAAGCTTGATCAGCATCGGCAAGTTTGCGCCGTAGAGGATGCGTCGGCCAGATGTCGCGCAAGCCGGAAGCGACAGGTTCGCGGGCGAGCCGCCGAACATGTCGGTGACGAGGACTACCCCCTGCCCGGTGTCGACCGCGTCGGCGGCGGCGCAGATCTCGTCCTGCTTGGCGGAACGGTCGTGATCATCCTCGATCGAAATCGCACGGACCCCATCCTGCCGCCCGACGACATGCTCGACAGCCGAGAGATACTCCCGCGCCAGACCGCCATGTGCAACGATCACGATACCGATCAAGCGCCTGCCACCTTCAATGCGTGGGGCTGCGTGTCGGCTGCCCTGCGTTCGAGTTCCCGGTGCCGTTTTGACACCGGCCAGCCGGCATCCGCAAGGGCGTTCCCGACCATTTCCGCCATGGCAACCGACCTGTGTTGCCCGCCGGTGCAGCCGAAACCGATGGCAAGATGGGCCTTGCCCTCTTCAAGATGGGCCGGGAGGAGAAAGAGGAGAAGCTCGCTCACCCGCTGGAAGAATTCGGCGAAGCGCGGGTCGGCGCGAACGAAGCGTTCGACCACCGGGTCGCGTCCGTCAAGCGGGCGAAGCGCTGCCTGCCAGTGCGGGTTGGTGAGGAACCGGCAGTCGAAGATCATGTCGATCCCGCGCGGGATGCCGCGTTTGTAGCTGAACGACTGGACCGAGACCGACAGCCGCCCCGCGGGGCCCGCATCGAATATCCGCGTGATCTCGGCCTTGAGGTCATGGGGCGTTAGGTCGGTCGTATCGACCAGATGATCAGCGCGCACCCGGATCGGGGCCAGCAGGTCGATCTCGCGCTCGATCCCCTGGGCGGGCGTCTCGTTCGGGGCCAGCGGATGGCGACGGCGGGTTTCGGAATAGCGCTGGATCAGGACGGACGGCGCGCAGTCGAGATACAGGACCTCAAGACCGACGCGGGGGTCGCGGGTCAGGCTGTCGATCAGCTCGATCAGCGCGGTGGCGTTGAAGTCGCGGTTGCGCACGTCAAGGCCCAGCACGATGGGCCGGCCAAGGGGTGCGCCTTCGACCAGACGGGGCACAAGGCTGAGCGGGATATTGTCGATGCCTTCGTAGCCAAGGTCCTCAAGCACGCGGATCGCCGTCGTCCGCCCGGCGCCTGAAGGGCCGGTAACGAAGACGAGATGGTGGTCAAGGGCGGTATCGATGGTCATTTTGGGGCCTGGGCAGGGATCATGCCTGCCGTCCGTGGCGAAGATAGAGCATCAGCGCGTCGGGAAAATGGTCATTCTGCACTTGCAGCACAAGGGCAAGGGTGCATCCCAGTATTGTGACCGTGCGTGCGGGCGGAAGACGTTCCGTTTCCGGCTGCGAAAGGTCGGCGACAAGGACCAGCCTGGCGCTGTCAAGCACGGGCGCGCGCAGAAGGCCAAGGCCGCGCGCCTCGATCAGGCCGCGGATCGCGGGTTTGGGGCAGGTCGCGGTCAGGTGGCCATCCTGGACCGCGACCAGAGTTTGGTCGTCGGACACAAGGGTGGCGCCAAGCGCCAGAAGCCGGATCGCCAGCGACGACTTGCCCGCGCCGGATGGCCCGAGGATCAGGAGGCCCCGGCCATCGACCGCAACACAAGAGGCGTGGAGAATCTGGCTGTCGGTCGTCACACCGGCAGGCCGACGACGAACCGCGCGCCCAGCGGTTCGGAGGTGGGGTCGGCTGCGGTGGGCCGGATGTTTTCCGCCCAGATCACCCCGCCATGCGCCTCGACGATCTGCTTCGAGATTGCGAGGCCAAGACCCGAGTGCTTGCCGAACTCGGCCTGCGGGCGTTCGGAGTAGAAGCGCTTGAAGACCTTGGTCAGCGCCTGTTCCGGGATGCCGGGGCCGGTGTCTTCGACCACGATCAGCACCCGGTTCTCGCGCCGCCGTGCCCAGACCCGGACGGCATCGCCATCGTTGCAGAACGATATGGCATTGGTCACCAGGTTCACGAAGACCTGCGCCAGGCGCGCCTCAAGCCCGTGGATGCTGATCGGCTCGCCCGGAAGGTCGATGATGAAGTCGACCCCCTTCTCGCCCGCCTGCTGGGAAAGATACTGGCAGAGGTTCGAAAGCGTCTTGAGAAGGTTGAATTCCTCTTCCTCTTCCTTGACCAGCTCGCTGTCCAGCCGCGACGCGTTCGAGATATCGCTGACCAGGCGGTCCAGGCGGCGGACGTCGTGTTCGATGACGTCCAGAAGCTTGTCGCGCTGCTCGTCTTTCTTGACGAAGCGCAGCGAGCCCACGGCAGAGCGCAGCGAGGCGAGCGGGTTCTTGATCTCATGCGCCACGTCGGCGGCGAACTGTTCGTTGGCGTCGATCCTGTCGTAAAGCGCCGAGACCATGCCCCGCATGGCGACCGAAAGCCGCCCGATTTCATCAGGACGGGCCGCAAGGTCGGGGATACGGACCCGCGACGGCGCGACCCTGCGGGAGTCGCGGTCGCGACCGATCTCGGCGGCGGCGGCAAGGTCGGAAAGGGGGTTCGAGATGGTCGAGGCAAGCATCAGGCTAAGGCTGATCGACAGGACCATGGCAAGCACGAACATCTGCAGGATCTGCTCGCGCTCATAGCGGACCAGACGGTCGATCTCTTCCGAGTTCGAGGTTACGGCGACAACGCCGACCAGATCCCCGGCGACGGTGATCGGGGTGGCAATGGTGAAATGGCTACTGCCTTCCCCGTTGCGGGTGACCCGGGTGACGACATCGCCGCCCCGGGCGCCTTCAAAAGCCGCGCGCGCGTTGTCGGCGGGATCGATCGTTTCGGTCCGGTCGGCCTGCCCCTGACGCAGAAGCACGGTCACGGCGTTCCAGACGCCTTCAAGAAAGTCGGTGATGATCGTCGGCTGGCCGGGGTTCGTGACCAGCGTCCCGGTCCCCTGCCCGACGCGCGAGGCCAGAAGCTGCCCGGTCGGATCGAAGACGAAGACCTCGAGCACGGGGTCAAGCTCGATGTCCTCCAGCGGCGAGCGGAAATCGAAGCCTGAAATGCCAGGCCGAAGGTTGGCTTCATAG
>NZ_JBOFBI010000421.1:0-1559 GCF_051645465.1 Tabrizicola sp.
CTCCGGAAAACCCGGGACGCTTCAATCACGCGGCGGCTTTACGAGCAAGGTCCACGCCCGCTGTGACAATCAAGGACTGCCTATCGGGTTCATCCTGACCGGCGGCGAGGCTTCGGATTATGCAGCGGTCGATGACCTGGGCACCTCCAAGAACCGTCTGATTTCGGCGGGGCGATTGGTTGGTCTGTGGCGAGTGTCCGATAGTGCCTTTGGCGTCGCCGTTTCGGGCTAATTTTGCTGGTTTTGGGTTCGCTGTTTCGTTCTTCGGGCGCAGCTATCCTGTTGCCGCTCGTCGTTCGTGGAAGAGCAGGCGGTGCATGTTGTAGGCGAGGTTGGCGAGGGTGATCTTGGCCTCGGCGCGCTTGAGGCCGATGGTGCGGATGAACAGCCCCATGACGGCCTTCTGGTGCGCGAAGACGTGCTCGACGCGGGCTCGGACCTTCGATTTGGTGGCGTTGCCGCGCCGGACATGCTCGGGCATCGGCCTGCCCTTGGGCTTGCGGCGATGGATGCGGCTGACCCGACCTTGCGCTTTCAGCCATTTCTCGTTGGCCTGGCTGCGGTAGGCAGTATCGGCCCAGACGTCCGAGGCGGTGTTGTCCTTGGTCACCACGTCCCTCAGCATCCGACCGTCAAAGCGCGCGCCGTCGGTGGTCTTGCCCTTCCTGATGAAGCCGAAGGTGCGGCAGATCGACACGCTGCTCTTGTAGCCGAAGCTCGGGATGGCAATGTCGGGCTGCGGCCTGCCATCGGCTGTGGGCCGGGCCTTTGCGAACTTCAGCGTCCAACGCGCATCGGTGTCCTTCTGCGCCGCCTTGGCCGGTTCATCGGGCCATATCTCGCGCGCTGCCTTGCCTTCCTTCACCGCCGCCTTTTCGGCATCGGTGTTCCTCTGCTTGGGCGCGGCAACCAGCGTGGCATCGACGATCTGCCCGCCCATGGGCAGATAGCCGCGTTCCTTGAGCTGCCGGTCGAAGTCGGCGAACAGCGCATCCAGTGCCCCGGCCTGGGTCAGCCGCTCGCGGAACAGCCGGATGGTATTGGCATCGGGTGTCGCGGCGCCAAGGTCGAAGCCCAGGAAGCGCAGCCAGCTCAGCCGGTCGCGGATCAGATACTCCATCCGCGCATCGCTGACATTGTTCTGCGCCGCCAGCACCAGCACCTTGAGCATCGTCACCGGGTCATAGGGTGGCCGTCCGCCCCTCGCTCCGTCCGAATAGCCCAGCGCCGTATCCAGAACCGAGCGAAACGCCTCGAAATCCACCACCCGCCCAAGCACTTCCAGCGGATCGCCATGCGCCGAAAGCCGCTTCAGATGGTCCGATAACCCGAACAAGCCCGCCTGCCTCATCGCCCGTTCCCTCCAACGACAAGTGAATCAGATCAGGCCCGAATTTGCGAGGGGTTTTTGGAGGTGCCCACCTGATGGCCCTGCCGTTGCCCAAGCCCAAAGCGCTGCTCGCCGACAAGGGCTATGACGGCGACCGGTTTCGTGAAAACCTGCTCATGCGCGGCATCCTGCCGATCATCCTGCCCCGGTCCAACCGAAAGACCCCCGT